>DALYFE010000011.1:11722-22249 GCA_031972195.1 Chlamydiales bacterium
ATTGCGATACATTGAAGAGGGAGTTGAAAAACTCGTTTCTTAAACCAAGTTTGATGATTGTTTTGTTAGCTTGGGTTTTTTGGGATGCCGGAGTTTTGCAATTCCCTCTAAATGCTAGAAGTTTTGAGGAGTAACAATGGATCGGTTCATTCGCTTTATTTGCGCTGCGGCTCTCTTGCCAATGGCAGGATGCATGCGGAGCAGCAATCAGGCATGGGAAGATTTAAAAACAGCAGGCCGTTATATGCATCGCGGAGTTGATGCGATGTTCGGCAAGGATTATGAATCTCGTTTGCTTACCTCTGACGATGAGTTCATCGGTCCGTCTGATGAGGAATTTATTCCGCTGAAAGATTCTGATTTACGTACAGCTCAAGCTAGTTTGGACGCCGCGCTTCCGCAGCCGAAGGGAATTCCAGGACAAAAAGGAGTTCCTCCTCTTTCGGAATTCTATGCGCCGCCTAGCACGATTCAGTCTTATTTTCGATCGATTCATTTTGATACAGATGAGTATGTGGCAAAGGACAAGCAAGAGGTCGATGCTCTGTTTAAACTGGCTGCGTATTTGAAAGAAAAACCAAATCTCTATCTCGTTATCGAAGGGCATTGCGATGAAAGGGCCTCCGCAAGCTATAATATGGCGCTTGGTATGCGAAGAGCGAATTACATCCGCTCTTTTTTGGTCAAGCAGGGAGTCGACTTGAACCGTATCTATACAGTGTCTCGAGGGAAGGAGCAGCCAATCGCGCTTGGCCATACGGTCGATGATTGGAGAGCGAACCGCCGTTCGGAATTTAAAATTTATGAAAAATGAACGATTTATTCTCTAAAAGCTTTTGGAAATTTTTTTGCGCGGGATCTCTTTTTTTGGCGTCCTGCTCGCCGTTAAGAACATCTCCTCACGATGAAAAACACCAGTGGGAGTTGAAGCTGCATGAAGTGCAAACGAACCTTGATGATTTGCAGCATGATTTTAACTGCTTTCAAACAGAGCTGCAAATTTTAGATGGGCGCATCAAATATTATGAAAATGCTCTTGCAAATTTAAAGCAGCAAGATATTGCCAATCAGCACAATAAAATTGAACAGGTGGCTCACGAACTGTCTGTTCTGGCCAAAAAATGGACGGCCCTTGAAAAAGGACGGGAAGAGGATAAGGCAAGCGTCAATAAACTCGCCTCTCATGCCAATGAAACGACGATGGCTTTGGTTCAGTTCAAGCAGCGTATGCAGGAGTTAGAGCAAGGAATTCTTGCTCAAAACAAACTCTTTGAAGATTTGGCAAAGGTAAAAGACAGTATTGATGCGATTGCTAAATCGTTTAAGCACGCTCCCTCGAAAATACATAAAGTGCTTCCGGGAGAGACGTTGGAAAAAATTGCAAGCCTCCATCGGACCAAAGTGGAGCGCATTAAAAAACTCAATGACTTGACCACGGACCTTATCGTGATTGATCAAGAGTTGAAAATCCCTGTCGATTAGACCTTTGCATGTCTTTCAGGCATCATCCCATTGGACTTTTTGATTCCGGCCTTGGGGGTCTCACGGTCATGCGGGAGGTCTTGAGAGCTCTTCCGTATGAACATTTGATTTATTTCGGCGATACGGCAAATCTTCCCTATGGAAACAAGTCTCCCGAAGCAGTGATTCGATGCACGTTAAGCAATGCAGATTTCTTTTTGAAACACCGGGTAAAATTGTTGATTGTTGCTTGTTTTACGGCTTCAACTCATGCATTGCCAATCCTGGAACAGCATTTGAAAATTCCTGTAGTTGGGGTTGCTAGCTGCGGGTTGAATGAACTTGTTTTATCTACGCAAACAAAACAAGTGGCGCTGCTTGCAACGGCCAGTACGATTCGATCGGGAATTCTCCAATCGCTCATCTTGCGCCAAGACCCGTCTTTGTCTGTTTTTTCTGTGCCGTGCCCCCTTTTCGTCCCCTTTATCGAGGAAGGCCTTTCGGATCATGAAGCGCTTCATTCGGTCGCACAACATTATTTACATCCTTTAAAAGATAAACAGGTAGATGCAGCGCTTTTGGCCTGCACTCATTATCCTTTGATTCGTCCTGTGATTCAAAGGGCTTTTGGAGCTCATGTGCGTCTTATAGAACCTGCCGCAATTTGCGCGAGCGAAGTACAAAAGCATTTAACCGCTCTTGATTTATTGAATCCTTGCAAAGAAGCTCCTAACTATCAGTTTTATGCAACGGATGAATTGGAAAGGTTTCAATTAAGAGCTCGATCTTTCCTGGAATCCAATAGATTGGTGTAAGAAGCTTCCCGTTCAAAGTCTAGTTGAAAAAAATACAGACTTATGAAATTCTCTCGTGTGTACTGAGGCACACGAGGGGATAATGTCGCAAAAAAAACGAATCTTGCTAATTGAAGATGAAGAAGACATCGCAGCGCTCATTAAGTTACAAGCGGAGATCACCGGATATAAGCTTCATGTCGAAGTAGATGGTATTAATGGATATCGAGCGATTGAAAGAGAAAAGCCTGACTTAGTGATTTTAGATATCATGCTTCCCGGGGAAAATGGCCTGGATGTTTGCAGAAAAATGAAAAACTCCCCGGAATTAAAGAATATTCCCGTAATTATTTTGTCTGCCAAAGGCGAAGAGCTCGACATCGTCTTAGGCCTTGAGCTTGGGGCTGATGATTACATCCCAAAACCATTCTCTCCCAAAGTGCTCTTTGCTCGTATCAAAGCAGTTTTAAGAAGAGGGAAAGAGCCAGAGAAAGTTGCAAAAGCGATCAAATTTAGCGACTTTACCCTTGAGATTGACCGCTATATTCTAAGAAAAATGGACAAAATGATTCCATTGACCCTTTCTGAGTTTGGGATTTTGCGAAGGTTGATCACCAACCGTGGAAAAGTTTTGACGCGGAATCAACTTTTGGACGATATCAATAATGATGATTCATTTATCGTTGATCGAAATATTGACGTTCATATTGCATCTTTGCGTAAAAAACTAGGGCCATCTTTTGAATGGATCGAAACCGTTCGCGGCGTCGGGTATCGCTTCCGCGAAGAGGCCGGGTCCATGTCATATCACGGAGATGTTTAGAAGGCTTTTCTCAGGGATCTATTTCGAATGGAATAGGTTCGAAGGCTGCCGCATTTATTCAAATGAATCTTTGTTTAGAAGAAAGCCTGAAGGTTTATTTCGGCTATAATGAATTTCGTCCCTATCAAAAAGAAATCATCGCCGGCTGTTTGAACCGAAAGGATGTGTTGGCGATTTTGCCCACCGGCGCAGGAAAATCGATTTGTTATCAATTGCCGGCTCTTTTGCTCGATGGCCTTGCAGTGGTGATCTCTCCTTTGATCTCGTTAATGCAAGACCAAGTCGTAAGCCTTGCCAAAAACAACGTCTCCGCTGCATTCCTCAACAGCAGTTTGCCCTATGATGAAATTCGATCCGTCATGGAAAACCTCTCTAATTACAAACTTCTTTACGTAGCTCCCGAGCGCTTTTCCAATCCGGAATTCCTTGAATGTCTGCAAAGAGTTTCCGTATCGCTCTTTGCGATCGATGAGGCTCATTGCATTTCGCAGTGGGGCCATTCATTTCGGACCGACTATCGGCAATTGTCCTGTTTAAAGCGAACTTTTCCAACCGCTCCGATTATTGCATTAACGGCTACGGCCACACGCGATGTGGAAGCAGATATTTGTTCGCAACTGTCTTTGCAAGAGCCTATTGTCATTCGAGCAAGCTTTGACCGCCCCAATCTCGCATTGAGGATCCATTCAAAAAATAATCCCGACAGTCAGCTGCTTGCCTTCTTAAAAAAACATTCAGGCGCTTCCGGAATTGTCTATGCAGCGACTCGAAAAACTGTTGATGAGACGTATGCCCTTTTGCAAAAAGAGGGGTTTAAAGCGGGAAAATATCATGCAGGGCTGTCTGATTCGGAAAGAGCTTCAGCGCAGCATGCGTTTATCTACGAAGAGTGCCCCATCATTGTGGCAACGGTTGCTTTCGGAATGGGTATTCACAAGCCGGACATTCGATTCATTGTCCATATGGATATGCCCCGTTCTATTGAGCAATATTATCAAGAAGTTGGGCGGGCAGGAAGGGATGGGATGCCCTCTGAATGCCTCATGCTTTATTCACCAAAAGAGGCCAAGATCTACGATCGATTTTCTGAACAGATTGAAGACTCCAAAGTGCGTCGGGCAACTCGCGCAAAGACAGAAAAAATGGCCGCTTTATGCAGCGGGCATTCTTGCAGGAGAAAAAGCCTGCTTCGGTATTTTGGAGAAGAGTATCTTCAGTCGAATTGCGAAGGATGCGATATTTGTTTGGGCGAGGATGATCTTGTCGATGAAACTTTATCTGCTCAAAAAATCTTATCTTGTGTTTATCGATTGCAGCGGCCGTTTGGGATCAACTATGTGATTGATGTACTCCGCGGAAGCAAAACGAAAGCGATTTTAGAAAGAGGGCATGATCGGCTCTCTACATTTCGGCTAATGTCTGAATGTTCGGAAGAGGATTTGCGCAATTTAATTCATGCATTGATCGACAAGGGGTATCTCGAAAGATCCAACGGAGAATACCCTGTTTTGCAGTGGAGCGCTCTTTCTCGCAGCGCGGTGCGAGGAGAGATTAAGATCATGCTTCGCAAAAAGACGTCTTCAGCGCGCTCTGTACGCAGCAAAGCGAACCTGATTGATTACGACAAGGCTTTGTTCGATCAACTTTCTCGACTGCGCAGCAGCTTTGCTTTGGCCACAAAAGTCCCCGCATTTGTGATTTTTCCCAATCGCACTTTGATTGAAATGGCTCAAAAGCTTCCCGCTACCCAAGAGGCTCTTTTGCAGATCAACGGAGTGAGTCTTGCCAAATTTAAAAAATATGGTGGTGCATTTCTTCAGGCAATTTGCGATTATACCGAGAGAAATTGAACGGGCGGCTCAGCTTAAGATTTCTGCTCTTTAGGACCGGATTAAGCGAGCTATCTATCTGGCCGCGGCAGGGAATTCGGCCGCCCCTTGCCGGAGCGGAGGGGTCTCCTCTTTTAGGGAGAGAGTTCTTCAACTAGCGCCGAGCTGCCTGTTCAATCACGATTGATATACATATATAAATTACGTAAACCAAGAGGAGTCAGAATGAAATTCATTATCCCTTTTCTATTTATAACGAGCGCATTTTGCAACCCGACCAAAGCTGAGGACATTACGTACGAATTTCTTGTGCATACAGGAGAAACAACAGGCATTGGCGATCACGTCCCGGTTTTTAAAAAAATCTTCGAGACAATCAAAGTGAGAACTCTTTTAGAGTTTGGCTTAGGGTATTCTACCAAATATTTCCTCGATTCTTGCACAAAAGTGATTTCTATAGAATTCCTTCTGACGTCTTCAAACAGCCATTGGATGGAAACATGTCTGAACCTTTATCGAAATTATTCAAATTGGGTTCCTGTTGCCTATTTTTCTAATTTTAAGGGAGACTTTTCTTGGGTCTCTTACAAATATTTTGGCTCGGACGCTCTTTACAAGGCGGAGGCGTATTTCTGTGCAACGCATGAAAGCTATGCTGCGATTGACAATTCTTATCAAAACGAGTTGAGATCTCTTGTTTCTAGTATTGCTAAATACAATAAAATTGATGTAGCGCTAGTTGATCCTTCTATTTGCATGCGCGCCGAGATTGTGCAAATATTGTTTGATAAAATTCCTATTATCTTGTCAACGGATACAACGACTTCTTATATTGGGTATAATCCGTACGGGTTTGCATCATTAAAAGTTCCTGAGGATTTTGAACAAATTCACATTCGAATAGGGGGAGGAATTACTGTATGGATCAAAAAAACTGAAGAGCTGGCCTCTCTCATCCAGCTTTTGAAAGAGTGGACACCTTAGATTGACAATAGGAGACGATCTCTGAACGGGCAGCTTAAGGTTATCCCTGTCCTAAAGAACAGGGATTGCACCGAGCTGCCCGTTCAGAAAGAGCTCCAATTCCTATTGAGGCGCGCTGGAAATAAATCGCATCCCGTGATAGGCTTTGTCTCTATGAAAAAATTTTTACTTTGTATTAGTTGGTCTCTTCAAGTTTTTGCCTACCAGAGTCAGTGCGGACAAGATCGGTTTGTGCACGAGAACTATTTCTTTTTTCTCAAAAATGGAATTTTTGTCGACATAGGGGCTCATGACGGAGTGTCTTTAAGCAATACCTATTTCTTTGAGAAAGAAATGGGTTGGACGGGAATTTGTGTAGAGCCCATGCCTGAAATTTTCAAACTTCTGAAAGCCAACAGGGATGCTGTTTGTGTTCAAGGATGTATTTCGGATCAGGTCGGCAGCAAACGATTTTTGCAAATTTCAGGTCCCGTTGAAATGTTGTCCGGTCTTATGGATAAATACGATCCGCGGCATTTGGAGCGAATTGATCGGGAGCTCTTAAGAGACGGAGGGTATTCTGAAATCATTGATGTGAAATGCTATCTTCTCAATGATTTGTTGGAAGAACAAGGGATTGATCATGTCAACTTTTTAAGCATTGACACGGAAGGAGGCGAATTTGAGATTCTTTCATCGATTGATTTTTCTCGTGTGCAGGTCGATGTAATTACTGTGGAAAATAACTATCATGATCCTCGCTTTATTCCTCTTATGTCTGAAAAGGGATTCCGTTTTGTTCAATCATTGGAGCAGGATATGATATTTCTCAATAATTCCTTTTCTTTCGATGAGAGGCGATAGGGCTCTTGCTAGATTGAACGGGCAGCTTAAGGCTTGTCCCTGTTCTTTAGGACAGGGTCAAGCGAGTTATCTCATAGCATGCGGCAAAGAATTTGCCGCTCCGGCAAGGAGGGCGGGGTCTTTGTTGGAGCCGGATAGATAGCTCGCTAGACTCTTTCCTAACAATTTACCTTAACCGTCTCTAAGCGAGGTTCCTTGTGCAAAGCGTAATCCTGTTTTTTTTGGTTTTTATCAATTCGGTTTTTTGCAGTTATTCCGATGCAGAAATCGAAGATCTTTTAATGGTTCTCTCCAATCCTTCCAACCCTTCTCTAGAAGATTATCGCAAGATTGAACACTATTTCGAATACGGAGAGCGTCCATACTTAGCGATGATGAAAAAAAATACTCACGTTTCAGAAAGGGAGTTCGATTTTCGAATCTCGCAATTGCGCAATTTTAAGCTCGTAGGGCCCAACGGAGAGATGCCCATCCTGCAGCTTTTTGCAAGCAATGTAACGGAGGATACAAAAGATCGATGTATTTTAATTTATGGATCCTATAACCCTCATTATCCGGGAAGAGTTCTTCGTTTAGCGGAGGAACTCAAAGAGTGCGGCTATAGCGGTTACATTATGCTTCGCATCGGAGGGATTCCCGATCTTTCTCATGGAGGAGCCCGGTTATGTATGATTCCCTACACATGGAGGGTTCATTTGTTCAAAGAGGCGGTCCGACAGGGATTTACCAAAATTCTCTATTTGGACGCCTCTTTGCATCCACTAACCGATCTGGCAGCAGCTTTTGATGTGATTGATGATTACGGATTATTCTCTTGCACCACGGGCGGCTGGCCCTGCGATGAGTTTGCGGACTATATTCGATATGTTGGCATTCCTGTCGAACGAAGGTATGAAATTCCCTGGATATATGGTCATACCATGGGCCTGAATTTTACCAATGAAAAGATCTGCCAGTTATTTCAGAGGTGGGATCAGGAAATGCATCGAATAGAAAATTTCTGCAGTATGGGAGATGATGTGATTTTTACATGTCTAGCCTGGGATCTTGGTTTTCGTCCCTTTTTCTCGCTGCAGGACATTGTGGGGTTTTACGATTTCCCTCCGCCAATGGGTTCTTTCTCTTCTTCTCTAATTTTCTATCAAGATAATCATCGGTTATTAATTCGATCCGGATGGGGTGCTGTTTATGATTAGAGCGATCATGCTGATTTTGTTTGATTTAAGCATTCTCTGTGCCAGAGAACAAATTGATCTGGTTTCCTATTGTCCTCTTCTTCTTCCGGAGGACCAAATGTTGGCTTTGCGGCCAAACATCGCTTCCGTGGATGCTTTCCCAATGCTTTATCAAAGAGTGAGCGAAACTTATAATTTCAGAAGCACTAGTTATTCAGATGAATATGTGCGTAATTTTTACGACAATCCAAATTTAAAAAAAATTGTCTATTACGAATATTGTATGAACCAAATTCAGACGCTTCCGAAATCGAAGCTGGTATTATTTAAATGGGAAGCGAACAAAATCGATCCCGCTCTTTACGATCGATATTCCCTTGTATATACGATCGATGACGATTTGGTGGACGAAAAGAAATTTTTTAAATTCTATTATCCGGCTCTCTTGCCTATGCTTGAAGAGAGAGCGTCGTTTTATAAGAAAAAGCTTTGCACAATGGTTGTGACGAATTTGACTGAGGAAAGGCTGAAAATTTTCGATTTTTTTGACACGAAGCCGGCGCAAGATTTTGATTTTTATGGAGAGATTGGCTTTCCTTATTCTTTGAACGAAAGGTACAAAGGGAGTATTCCCGGCTACCATTCTGGAATTGAAAAAATTCGGACACTAAATCAATACCGATTTGGGATATGTTTTGAAAATACCCACACGACTCGAGGGTATATTACCGAAAAGATTTTTAATTATTTTGCTGCGGGGACGGTTCCTATTTACTGGGGCCCCGAGAATGTTTTGGACTATATTCCAAAGGACTGTTTTATCGATTACAGGGATTTCCCTTCAAATGAAGAGATGTATCGATTCATCAAGAATATGGATGAATCGACCTATTATGGATACGTTGAGCGGATTCAAGCATTTCTCGACAGTCCTGCCGCGCAATTCTTTAGCCCTGATTTTTTCGACAGGACATTCTTTGATGCGGTCAGTCGCTAAAGTAATTTGCCAATTCCTGTAAGGATGTTTTGTTTTTATTTTTAAAAACTACTTTTAATTGCTTGTTGACGTTTATCTAATGTAAGTATAATTAGTAATTAACGAGATGTGAGGGTTGTATTATGAAGCGATTGTCGTTTATTCTATTGAGTCTCATTGGTTTCCTGGGGGCAAGCTGTTCTACGAATACAGGCATCGGGGTTATTTCCGGAAGCGGCCTTGGAGCCGGAATCGGAGGCGTTCTTGGAGGGGGAGGCGGGGCTCTCATTGGGAGTGCGGCCGGACTTTTGACCGGAGGGCTCATTGGGGTTGTCTTGGATGAACAAGATCGCAAGGTGATTTCGAAATCAAGTCCTCGAACCATTGATCGGATAGATCGAGGAGAGCCGCTTACCCTAAATGATGTCATTAAATTAAGTCAGAGCGGGGTCAGCGATGAGGCGATCATTAGCTATTTGAGCGAGACTCGCAGCGTTTATGACTTGAGTCAAACGCAAATTCGCCGTCTGCAGAACTCAGGTGTGAGCCAGCGCGTCATTCATTTCATGATGGATGAGGCTAAAAATATGTTGCTGAAAAAGTAAAAAAAAGGTACACGATAGGTGTCAACACGTTCATATACCGATTCAGTGAAGGTTATGTCTACTCAGCCCGATCATCCTGTCTTTGACCAGTCCTGTTTTGAGCAGCATTTGCCTCAGATTTATCGTTCTATTCTAAAGGAATTTAGAAGGGCCGTTGCATTATTTACTCGAATGCATCTGCTTTTTTCGTTTCTTCTTGTTGCGGAATTACTGTTGTTCATCCCTTTCGGAGCAAAATCGACAATTGCCGCCCTGATTTTGGGAGGGCTTTTTATCACGATTTTTTCTTATATTATCTTGTTATTCTATTTCCAAGCCAAAAAACCAGAGCAATTTCTGCATTTAAGGGAACAATTTCTCCAGTCTTGCAGACAGCATATTTTGGCTCCTCCGGGAGTGTCCCAGCATCATCTTTCCATTGCAGAAGCTTTAGTTAAGCTGGTCTCGTATTTGCAAGATTTCGAATCAAATTTTTATCGTCTTCCTTCAGGATTGCAGATCGTAGCGCCTCTGTTCAATGCGTTTTCCTTTTATTGCTATTGGGAGGATGTGTTCAAAATCAAGAAACTCCTGTTGGAAGCTGCGATTGAAGAACATCTTCATCAAGTCCGCATCACGCCTACCGATTTGGAGGTACATGCTTCCCTTGCAAATCTTTATGTTAGCTTATCGAAGCTTTATCGCGATGTAATTGCTCAAAGAGGCAAGAAAGCGCAAGGATTGGCTGAACAATTCCATTTTGCAGGAAGTCTTGCTATCGAGGAGTTAAAAATTCTGAATTATTATGCGCCTAATGATCCTTGGGTTCATGAGCAATTAGCGTTAGGATATAGCCGGCTCGATATGCCCGAAGAAGAATTGAAAGAGGTAGAGATTCTCTCGATGCTCCGCCCCCAGGATACAGATATTTTATATCGCCTTGGAATGTTGTATTTTCAACGAGGGATGAACGCCAAGGGGCTGAAGATTTATCAAGACTTGCTCCAGTCTAATTTTAAAAAAGCGGAGATTTTGATTGCTTCCTATGGCAGTGCAAA
>DALYFE010000012.1:0-1330 GCA_031972195.1 Chlamydiales bacterium
CAGGTTATCGGATATCTCGCTTGACTTAAGAGACTGTTAACGAATTTTCGCCTATTAATCAGAAATAACGGGATTGTAATCAATTTAATTAAAATAAAAATTTTAATATAATTATCTACATAAAACAACAAATTATAGGAATAAAAATGTCTTCCGTAACATCTTCTATATCAGCATGGACCCCCTCTCCCGTTAAATCATTCGGCGCCGCTTATGGAGCCGATGGACTGGCATCTGTGGCATTTCTGGGGTTGATCAACATGCTGGGGCAAACCGTTTACGGCGATGTTCAATCAAAAGAATGTTCAGTTTCAAAAACCGGCGTTGCAGCCATTAGCATGATTGTACTCATAGGAGTGTTTTTCATGGCAGCGCGAGAACGATTCCATTGGAAAAGAGAGGCTGATGAATCAAGGCAAACGATTTTACCTATCTTGGAAAGCAACGCTCCTAAGGAGAAGGAAGATCAAAGAGACATAGTTCTTTGGATTCGAACAGCAGCAGATCATAACCGTTCATTTTCCTTATCTAGAGAAACATCCAAGGAAATCTCTATAGACAGAACCAGATTAATATCAAAACAGTTTAAGGTAGAGCATTTAGAAGTTTACGCCCTCCATCAAATTCCTGAAAAAATGCAATCGCTTCGTCCTAGAAAAATTAAACATGTAATCATATCAGCCCATGGAAGCCAGGATTCTGTCCATCTTTCCGGGCTCCCATGGCCTTGCCTTCTAAGTAAACGTAAGGTTACTAAAGAGCTTTTTCCCAATTTAGCTGAAGATGCTCATATAATATTAGATTCCTGCAACACGGGAATGCCCGATGGATTAGCAGAAGAATTCTCCAGGGTTTTTCGAAATGCCAGTGTTTACGCCAATGCAAGCACCTCATATTCTTCCAGAACTTGGTTTTTTTTAGATCAAGCGCACAAACCCGGCATGATTTGTTTTTCATACAGAACCGGAGAGGTGATTACTCGGGTATTTCATGATGGACAACCCGTGAATCAGCCTGCAGATCAACCTGTCCGTGATTATTTCTTAGGGCGCATATCAATTGGACCCTCCATCACATCTGAAAAAACATTCGAAGAAGCATTATCAGCAAATCAGATGCTATCCGCTACGGCTACTTCGTTAGACATTCGAAGAGCAGAGAGATTCCGAAAAGAGCGAACCAATCAGATACAAGAAGGCTCTAAAAGAACTTTTGATCAGATAGAGGAATTCATGCTTGATGCGAGCCGTAAAACAATACAAATAAAGGACTGGAATCAAGCCGTTTGGGATCTGGCAGCTTTGCTACATGCAGAAAGTCAAAAGGAATC
>DALYFE010000012.1:1340-15916 GCA_031972195.1 Chlamydiales bacterium
AGATGGATGTATGGAGAGACAAAAAAAACTTTTAAAAGCAATCCATGCATCGAACCCTAATTATGAATTGCTCTTAAGCCTTTCACTTATAGAAAGTCACTTGAGCAATTTAGAACAGCAGTCAAATTCTCCAAGATCGGATCAATTCGAATCAGAATGCAATGACGTCGCTTGCCAGCTTTATTTGTGGTATATAATCTGCGGAGCAGAAGAGCCTGAAAATTTTGAAGAAAACACCAAAGCTGTAGAACAATTAATCACTCGAATCCGGGCATTGAGGCAAAAAAAATGCGCAGAGCCGGGTGCCTTGGGGAATGAAATCGTCGACGACAGCGACAAGCATTAACCATCCCTCCTTGTTCGAGCCGATCCCATTAATGGGATCGGCTTTTCTTATCACATCATAAATTCTCAAGTCGCTAAAAATCAGTAATTTGAATCTGTTTTTCATTAGATTTTAAAATTTTTTTATATATTAAATAACGGGATTGTAATTAATTTAATTAAACTAAAAATTTTAATATAATTATCTACATAAAACAACAAATAGTAGGAATAAAAATGTCTTGGTCTATAACATCTGCTATATCAGCATGGACCCCCTCCCCCGTTAAATCATTGGCAGCCCGTTATGGGGCAGATTCGCTGGCATGCCTGGGATTTCTAGGCGTACAAAACATGTTGGCACAAACCATTTACGATGATATTGAATCGGAAGAATATTCCGTCTCTAAAACCGCTGTTGCAGCAGTGAGCATGATTATACTATCAGGAATGTTCATAAAAGCAGGACTTGCTCGATTTAAATGCATAAGAAGAGCTGATCAAGCAAGACAACAGATCTTACCTATATTGGAAAGCAATGTCCCTAAAGGCGAAGACAAAAGAGATGTGGTGCTTTGGATTCGAACAACCGCAGACCATAATGATGCATTTGATCCTAAAAGCGAACAAGATAAATTCAAACTAATTTCAAAGTATTTCAAGGTAGAATACTTGGAAGTTTACGCTCTTTACCAAATCACTGAAAAAATGCAATCCCTTCAACCCAGAAAAATTAAACATTTGATCATATCAGCCCACGGGGAGAGAAATTTTGTCCACCTTTCCGGACACACAATCCCCTGCTGTCTAACAAAAGACTGGATCACTCAAGAACATTTTCCCAATTTAGCCGACGGTGCGCATATATTAATAAGCGCCTGTAATGCGGGTCTGCCCGACGGATTGGCAGAACGGTTTTCGAGCATATTTCCAAATGCTTTTGTTTATGCGAATACAAGCTCTTCATATGCCACGAAAAGTTGGTTTTTTTTAGACAAAGATCAGAACCCGGGCATGATCTGCTTCTCACCAGCAAGCACCGAAGTAATTACTAGACTGTTTCATAATAGAGAAAAAACAGACTACTTTGCTCCAACAGTAGCAAAAAAATATTTTTCAGATGAAATAATTATTGGATCTTCAATTACATCTGAACAAGGGTTTGAAGACTCATTATATGCCAGTGCAGAATTGAGCGATTCAAGCATATCGGGCAGTGTAAAAAGAACAGAACGGCTACATGAAAGCCGAATGAATCGAATGCAAGAAGGCCCTAGAAAAACTTTTAGTGAAATAGAACAATCCATGCTCAATGCAAATCCTCAGACAATACAAGCTGCGGATTGGAATGAAGCTGTTTGCGATCTAATCGCTTTGCTGCACAAAGAAAGCCAAAAAGAGGTCTTTACTGCCTGCTTAGCAGAAGATGGCGAAATGGAACGGCAAAAAAAGCTGTTCGCGGCAATCCATCAATCAAATCCAAAATATGAAACATCTCCACTGCTCGAACAACTAGAAGAAAGTGTGAATTCCTTGGAAAGCATGCAAAATTCCCTGACACCTGAGCAATTGAACGCAATCTATACGGAGTTCGCCATAAGCATCTATCTTTGGTACGTAACTTGGGGAGCATCAAATCCTGAGAAATTTGAAAGAAACACCCAAGCTGTAGAAAGATTAATTAACGATATCCAAACATCTAGAGAAAAGATGTCTTAACCTCGCTTGGATAGCGAGAACACTCCCTGATGATTGGTATTAGACCGATTCCACCTTTTTAACTTTTTGGTTTGAGATACGAGTTCCTCTCGTCTGAGCCTTCTTCACAGGGATCTCTTTTAAGGAAACTTCCAATTTTTTCGCTTTCTGACGCGCCTGAGGTGCAAAATGAAGGATGACCGCGGGATCGAGGTCGGAAGAAATGAACTGAAGGTCTGCCGATTCATCAATATAGCGGTAGGTCTTGTCGAGGATAAACTGCTCTACAATAAACCTTTTTGCCCAAATTTGGCCGGTATCGGACTGCTTGTAGACCACGCTCATCACAGTCTTTTTATCGGCAACCCCCGCCCATACCAACCCTTCGCAATATTGCTTTTCCGGAATGGAGATCGCTTTATAGGAACCATCTTTAGAGAAAATCAACAGCTTGTCAAAATTCGTGCAGAATATTTGAGACTCTCCCGATACTTTCGTTCCGACAAAACCCGATTCTAAATCAAAGCCTACCTTAACCTCTTTAGTCTCAATCGCACGCCGATCAATTTCTTCAATAGCGCGAACCTTCGTTCTTCTCGGATAATCCTTCCCGAATTTCACAATCAGTTTCTTGAGATGATCGATCGCATACTTTTTAACGTTCTTGAGATGTTTTTCCACATCTCTGTACATTTGATCTAAAATCTCAATTTCTTCTTTGTTTTTATCGATATCAAAACGGGAAATGCGCCGGATGGGGATCTGAAGAAGTTTGTCGCGATCCTCATGCGTTGGATCGCGAAGGAGTTTTTTTCGATAAGGTTTAAAGGCATCGCTCAGTGTCTCATGAATCCCTTCGAGGCTCTTTTCGGTCTCAATCTTCTTGTAGATCTTGTTTTCAATAAAGATTCTCTCAAGAGTCTTGTAGAAGATCTTCTCAAGCAGCCGCTCTTTTTCAATTTCAAGCTCGCGTTTCAAAAATTCAACGACTTTTGCCGCATTGTAGCTGAGAATTTCATGGACATCGGTTTCCCAGGGCCTGCCATCTTTGATCACGATCACTTGCGAGGTCAAGGAGACTTCACATTCGGTAAAGCCATAGAGGGCATCAATCAAATCCTCCGCATACTGCCCTCTTGGGAGCTTAATCTCAATTTCTACGTGCTGCGCAGTATAGTCGTTGATCGCCTCAATTTTAATTTTTCCTTTTTTCGCAGCTTCATCAATGGAACGGATCAAACTCTCTGTCGTAGTCCCGTAGCAAATCTCTCGAATGACAATCGTTTTTGGATCCTTGATCTCAATTTTTGCACGCAATTTGATCTTGCCGCGCCCCTTATCATACCCGCTTTTATCCATGATCCCGCCTGTGGGAAAATCAGGGAAAATTTTAAAGTTCTTCCCCTCCAAACAGGCAATTTCAGCTTCAAGAAGTTCTGTAAAATTATGAGGGAGAATAGAAGTCGCCATCCCCACTGCAATCCCGTTGGCGCCCTGCATGAGCAAAAGGGGGATTTTTGCAGGCAGAACAACAGGCTCGGCATTCCTCCCGTCATAGGAAGGAGTGGTCTCTGTAATGTCAGGATTGAACAGCGTCTCTTTAGCCAAAGCAGAAAGGCGCGTTTCAATATAACGGCCGGCCGCGGATGGATCTCCTGTATAGATATTGCCAAAGTTCCCTTGTCTATCGAGGAGATATCCTTTATTGGCCAGGTTGACCAATGCTTCATAAATAGGGGCATCTCCATGGGGATGCAGCTGCATGGTTTGACCGACTACGTTAGCCACTTTGTGGAGTTTATCGTCATTTTGCCTCCACAAAATTTCTAAAATCCGCCTTTGCACCGGCTTGAGGCCATCCACAACATTGGGAATTGCGCGATCGAGTATGACATAGGATGCATACTGGATAAAATGATCCTTCATCTGGTCTTTGAGATCATCCATCGGTAATCACCAAATTATTCATAATGAAAGATTTCCTGGCCGGCGTATTTTTACCCATATAGAATTCCAAAGTAGGCTTCACATCGGAAAGGTTCTGTACAATCACAGGAACGAGCCGAATGTCTTCTCCAATAAATGGCTTGAATTCATCGGGAGAAATTTCTCCAAGACCTTTAAAACGGGTGATTTCAATCCCTTTCTTCAAGGTTTTTTCCGCAGCCTGTCTTTCTTCTTCAGAATAACAATAAATCGTTCTTTCTTTATTTCTAACTTTAAATAACGGCGTTTCCAAAATATAGACATGCCCGTTTAAAACAAGACTTTCAAAATAGGTGAGAAAAAAGGTAATCAGAAGATTGCGGATGTGCATCCCGTCCACATCGGCATCGGTTGCCAAAATCACTTTGCTATAGCGAAGGTTTGACAAATCCTCTTCGATGTTCAAAGCAGACATGAGATTGTACATCTCTTCATTTTTGTATAGCAATTCGAGCTTCATCCCATGCACATTGAGAGGCTTTCCGCGTAGGGAAAATACCGCCTGGGTCAAAGGATCTCTCGTCATCACAATGGATGCCGATGCCGACTCTCCTTCCGTTAAAAAAATCACGGAGCGATCTCCCTCTTTGGTGCCATCGCCAAAATGGAACTTTGAATCGCGAAGTTTCGGGATTTTAAACGAGATCTTTTTTTGCTTTTCTTTCGCCTCTTTTTTAACGGCAGCTAACTCTTTCCTCAGTTTTTCATTAAACAGGATCCGTTCAACGATTTTCTTGCCGGCGTCTTCATTCTTATAAAGAAGGTCTTGAACTGCATCCTTCACCTCTTGAACTACGGAGGCCCTAATTTCGTTATTCGATAATTTATTCTTGGTTTGCGATTCAAAAACGGGATCTTTTACTTTGACAAGGATGGTTCCTACAATCCCCTCTCGCACATCGATGCCCTGGAAATTTTTCTTTGCGTAGTCATTCACCCCTTTTAGAATCCCTTCTCGAAAAGCAGATAAATGAGTGCCGCCATCTTGCGTGTACTGTCCATTCACAAATGAAAAATAGGTCTCCCCATAGCTCGAGGAATGCAAGAACGCAAACTCCACATGTTTTCCCCTATAATGAAGGGGATCATAAAGACGATCCTCTTTCACTTCGGAATTGAGAAGATCCAAAAGCCCATTTTCCGAACGGATCTCCTCTTTATTAAAAAACAGCGTGAGGCCCACATTTAAGTATGCGTAATGCCACAGTCTTTTTAAAATTAACGTCTTATGAAAAGAAAACTTTTTAAATATTTCGGTGTCCGGAATAAATTCGATGAATGTGCCGGTCTCTTCCTTGGTCTTCCCTTTCTTTTTTTCCTGAAGCACTCCCCTAGAAAATCGCGCTTCAACGAATTCTCCATCGCGCACGCTTCTTACCAGAAACCGGGAGGAGAGCGCATTGACCGCTTTCAATCCAACCCCATTTAAACCAACCGAAAACTGAAATACGTCGTCATTGTATTTAGCGCCCGTGTTAATTTGACTGACGCACTCAATGACTTTTCCAAGGGGAATTCCCCGTCCCCAGTCTCTAATCGAAACCGATGCCGTCTTCTCATTGAGCTCTATCGCGATCTTCTTTCCATGCCCCATGATAAATTCATCAATGGCATTGTCGACCGCCTCTTTCAGCATCACATAAATCCCATCGTCAGGATGAGATCCGTCGCCAAGCCTGCCAATATACATCCCCGAACGGAGCCGAATATGAGCCAAGGCGTCCAAAGACAAAACAGCGCTTTCGTCGTATTTTTTAGCCATACTTTAGCTCATAGCATTTTTTGATTTTTTGGGGAGGCACTAATTTTTCTGACTTTTTCCCCGATGAAGAGCAAAAGGTCCCGATGCCTGACATACAGGCATCGCCTCTAAAACATTGATATTTACATGAGGAGGCAGCGTGCAGCAAAAATAAATGAGCTCGGCAATATCGGATGGTTCTAAAGCCAATACATCTTCGTAGACTTTTTTTGCCTTTGTCTCATCGCCTCGGAAACGGACTAAAGAAAACTCGCTGCCGCCAACCAATCCGGGTTCAATGCAATTGACGCGAATATTTTTCCCCAATAGATCAGCCCTTAAATTCAGGGAAAATTGATGAACGAATGCCTTCGTTGCGCCATAGACATTTCCTCCCGGATAAGGGTAGCTCCCCGCAATCGAGCCGATATTGATGATTTGACCGACGTTGCGAGCCACCATCCTAGGTAGCACCGCTTGGGTGCAGTGAATCAAACCCTTGATATTCGTCTCGATGCACCGGTCCCATTCTTCCAATTTTGCCTCATAGGCAGGCTCTAAACCAAGCGCGAGCCCTGCATTATTGACTAAAACGCCAATGGGGCCTGCCTCTTTCTCAATGCGGGCCATCGTCCGTTCGACCTCAATCGCAGAGGTTACATCCAGCTCGTAAACGGATACATCTCCGCCTAACTCTTCCTTCAACGCATTGAGACGGTCGAGCCGCCTTGCAAGCAGGGCCATTGGAAACTGCGCCTTTGCAAATCTGCGCGCAGCCGCAGCTCCAATGCCGGAGGATGCTCCTGTGATCACTACAAGCGGACGATCTGTTCTTTGAGTTCTCATACTGCCCAGTACTGAGGGTAGCAAAGAGAGCCTTTTCCCCTCAATGAAGAACAGGGTTGTGCGGATCTCGAGGAGGAATTTTGGATTGCCATTCCGGATATTTTTCTGCAATCTCTACTAAACTGTTATATGCACTCTCTTTTTCGGCTTGAATCAGAGACTGGATAACGCCGCCTTGTCGAGATCCTTGTAATTTCTCATACGAATGTAACAATCTCAAAAATGTGTAAGCATCACGGCATTTCTCCTTGTCATCTATCTCTTGTGCACTCTTAATCGAAGGATCTTCTCTTGCGACATCTTCTGGCGAGGAAATGTCGGCCGGAACGGAAAATGCCTCTTGCAGGTTTTTCGAATGATTGAAATTTATACTCGACATGGAACCCCCTTTTTTTACGGTTGACGAAAAAAAATTGGAGCAAGCTTACAACATTGCGCAATTGACACCAATCCGAATCTAGTTAACAACACCATTGCTCATATTGATACCGATCGATTATCCTCTTCGTCTTGCAAGAAGGAGAACTATGGCAATTGACGCAATTGAAGACACTGTCGGCAGCAAAGCCTCGATGTTTGGACTGGATCAGAGTGAAACAGAACATCTCGATAATTTAGGTCCCAATCATATCACTGTCCGCGTACACAATGCGTCCGTGAAAAATTTCCCAAACTGCGCTCTGATGACAGTCAAAGCGGGACTTGCCAGAGAAAATTTAGGAACGCTCAAACTGCAAGTTCTTTCCGGAGAGGTCAAAAAAAAACTCGCAAATATCGATTTGCTGCTTGAGTTGAATACGGAGCTCACTTCCCTTAACGACAAAGACTCTTACAAATTGACCCCGAAGATGGCCAGCGTCATCGAAAAATTAAAAGCCTCCGGCATTGAAGTTTGGAAGGAGGGCGATACAATGAAAAAAGAGCAGCTCACCGAACTCAAAGCGCAAGTCAGTTCACAAATCGATAAACTGAGAACCGCGCTGCAAACCACTGTCAGCACAGAAATCCAACCGGAGACCAACAATCTCCATGCGATCATGAACATCATTCGGCAAATCATTGAATCAGACGCCCGCCTGAAAAAGAAAACAACAGAATTGCCACGATAATCGAAGAGTAAAAAAAAATGGTCAGCGACGTCACAGACTCTCTATTTGAGCCTAATGTATATCTATCCGATCCCCTCTCCTACCCGGTCAATTCCTCCAATCCATTGATTGCCCCGCCGAGAACTTCGCTAGTCGACCAATGCTATCCGGCCGATAGATCCCGGCATTATATGCTCGATCTTCTCGATATGCACAGAGGAGTGGAGCGAGTGGTTGAAAGGGAAGTTTCTCTTTTCAAGATCCAATCCGACATCGATCTTAAAGAGCTCGAGAGGCTTGAACTGGAAAAACAACTCGTATTTCGAAAATATGCAAAGGAAGCAGCGGCCAGCAATAATTGGAGCATGTTCTCCAACATCGCGCAGTATCTTACCTCCGGAGCATCGATCGTTTTAGGCGCGTCGGTTTTTGTTGCAAAGCCCCGAGCAGGCGGGCTGCTCATTGCTTCCGGAATTGCCGGACTCACAAATCGGCTGATGCATGAAACGGGCGGATGGAACGCGATAGCTTCCTGGTGCACAAAATCGATCGAATATCAAAAGAAAATCGCCCATGCATGCGAAATGACCTTTTTGGGATTTGAACTCGGCGTAGGTCTTGCAGGAGGCTCGATGGCCTATAAAGCCGGCGCATTCTCAATCGCCGCGGCCAATCGCACAGCGCTCGCCAATACAGCCGCAAACTCGATTAAAGTAGCAGGACAAAGCATTCAAGCGGTATCGCAGCTCGGGAAAAGTTTTTCCGACTATCGGGTTGGAGATCTGCAAGGAAAAATCCAGATGTTCGATGCCCTTGCGGAAGAAAGACGCATTGCAATGAACCAGCAAGTCACAACCGCAAGAAATTTCATTGAAACAGCGCAGGACATCAGCCAGGAAATGCACAAAGCCATCGCTGCGACAGAAGTACAAGCATAATTTAAAGGTGAATCATGGAAGGACTATCAGAAGTCAGTTTAAACGCAAGCGACGTCAACTTTTTTGAAAAACAAATCCTCGAAAAAGAGACGCAATTCAACTACATCGTCGAGATGCAGAAACTGGTGGCTGAGCTCCTTATTCAAATTGGGCGCATTGCTTCCAACGACCACCAATCCATTGAGAAAATGAAACAAAAATATCTGACTGCAAGCATTGATTCGGCCCAATTGCAAACAGATTACGGACGCATGGGCAGAAATATCGGACTTGTCACTTTTGCCGTATTCTGCAGCCGTCTTGGATTTCCGAATACAGATGATAAAGAGATCCTTCAGGTCATTTCTCAGCAAACCCAAAATCTGGGGGGCATGTGGACATCGGGCGTCCAAACTCAAATTCAACAAAAAACAGCCACCGCTACCTTGGAATTAGCAAAGTTCCAATCCAAAACAGCCAAGGTGCAGTCGGAAGGAAGCGCCAAACAGGAATTGACAGCATTGCTTCAATCTCTTGGAGACAACCTGAAAAGCGCAAGCCAATCGCGTTAGATGTATTATTTCATTTGCCTCTGGAATCCCAGCCCTAAAGCGAGTCGGTATATTGTTCCTACAGTTTGCGCAACACCCCGAGCAGATTGATACAACCATCGAGATACCAAAACTTCTAATCCGTTTTCCAATTCAGAATCTGGATTTTCCACACGATATAGAGGAAGATTATGGGTTTCTGCAAATTGCATTAGGTGCGCCGGCATGATGCTGCGAGACGGCATAAAAAATAGAGGATCCTTTAGAAGCTCCTCTAATTTTCCATCATCTGCACATTGTTGATAAAGCCGCTCTGTAACCTGTTCCCGTTGCACAGGATCGGTCAAATCATGAGTTTTCAGAGCGGCTTTGATTTGCTCGGAGATTTCCGGATGTTTTTGCATCAATCTCGCCAGATGAATCTTTTTGAACACAAATTCACTGCAAAAATATTTTTTGCGCTTTGAGATGTAGGAACTTTTACTATCTTCCGTAAGAATATGGTATTCAACAAGATCGTCTAATAAGGAGATCCAATCGGATTTTAGAAATATTGGAGATTCTATGGAAAGTCTTGCAATTCCCGGTAAGTTATAATCCGATTGCGCTTCAATTTCTTCCGCATGGTCGATGAATGTTTTTGAAATTTGAAGCAGATGATTGATGAATGGACCCCTTTCCGGCTCGGACAGTAGGAGATGGGGATCAAAAAATAGTAACTGCGCATCCAATTTCAGATCATTTAATGCATAGTTCATCTTTGAAATACGAAAACCTGGACCTGGAATTTCATATAATGAAATGGCTTTATCATCAGATTTTTCTGCAACAATGCCGGCATGAGTAATATTAAGTCCGACACTCGGAAGTTTGAGTAAATACTGCCCCAATGCAATACCTAGATGTACAAATCGATTTTGATGTGCAAACAGAGCAACCGCGCCTACATTTGCGCTTTTGAAGGTCTGTTCTTCTAAAATATGGATTGGCTTGATCGACTTTGCGTTTAGCGCAGCTTCTCTTTGAAGACTCAATATAAGATCTGGAAAAACGATTGCAGGAAGTACTGAATGAGTAACAAAATTAACGGTATTAACGGTATTAGCGATTAAAAGAACTGTAGCAGTTGGAATTTTTTTTGCCAGACACATTATATTATCCCAATTTGGCCGCGGCAAATTAGAGGATACGGCATTCAATAGATAACTTAAGTCCGAAGAGGCAGTAGAGACTGAATTTGCGAGCAATAGCGCATGATCCAAGTGTTGCTCAGGCAAACAGAACGACGTACTATTTAACGGATAACCGGAAACAAGAGACATAATAATCCAATTTAAATAAATTAAAGCAATTAACTTCAAAGAACGCAATAATTATACTAAATAAACAAAATCTTCACAATTAAAAACAAACAATTACAGATGCTTTCAAGAGAGTGTCTCTAATCTTAAAGAACTCCTTTTTCTCAAGAAAAAATGAATTTTACAACACCCTCTTAGATTAAAATAAAAAATTACACAGCTTCAGTTGACCTGAATCGATTGTTTCCCTACAATCGGCCAAGGGACTTCAAGAGGCTCGATGATCGCTCTGGTACGAAACCACTCCATACGAATTCTCGAAATGGTAGGAGAATACACCTCTCTGATTCTCGATGTGTTTTCCGCAGCAATAAAACGCCCTCCGCCTTGGGCTTTGATCCGAGAACATCTCTTTCATATCGGAGTCATGTCTTTATCGGTGGTTGCCATCACCGGATTTACGACCGGATTTGTTTTGGCAGCCCAATCATTCTATCAACTGGGAGAAAAAGGACTCTCGGGCGTTACAGGCGTTCTTGTCGGCAAAGCGATGATCACGGAGCTCGGACCTATTCTTACCGCTTTTATGGTGACAGGAAGAGTCGGTTCCGCCATGTGCGCAGAATTGGGATCGATGAGGGTCACTGAACAAATTGATGCCATGCACTCGATGGCTGTCAACCCAAATGCCTATCTCGTAGCTCCCAGGTTCATCGCGGGCATTACGATGATTCCCCTGCTCACTTTATTTAGCACGGTGATGGGGATCTTCGGAGGCTATCTGATTGCAGTTTCTTTATTCAACATGTCTTTTGCCAGCTACTTTGATCCTATGCAGCTCCACATCAGCTTATTCGATGTCGCAAGCGGCTGCATCAAATCCTTTATTTTCGGCGTATTGCTCGTCACTGTCTGCTGCTACAAAGGAATGAAGACATCCGGAGGCGCTGCCGGAGTTGGAAAAGCAACAACGCAAAGTGTTGTGACATCGTATATCTTGATCCTTCTCTCCGATTTTCTCCTGACAATGGGATTAAATATGATCAATCAAGAAATGAAGTACAACTGGATCCGATGATTCAAATCCGCAATCTTTGGAAGCGCTATGGCGCAATCGACGTTCTACGAGGATTGACCCTCGATGTCCAAAGCGGAGAAATTTTGGTCATTCTTGGAAGGTCCGGAGTCGGAAAAAGCGTTCTGCTCCGCCATATCATCGGCATTGAAAAGCCCGATCAGGGAACGATTGAGATCCAAGGGACTGAAATCACCCGATGCAAAAAAAATCAGATCTACAAAGTGGTAAAGAACATGGGGATGCTCTTTCAGGGAGCTGCCCTATTCGATTCGATGAACATCGAAGAAAATACTGCCTTTTATCTCAATCAGCATGGAGATCCGATCACTCGCAAGCCGTTTTCCCCCTCGTTTGTCCGCCAGCAAGTAAAAGAGGCATTGGCCATGGTAGGATTGGAAGGAACGGAGAAAAAAATGCCATCGGATCTGTCCGGAGGAATGAGAAAGCGGGCAGCTCTGGCCCGACTGATCGTCTATCGGCCCAAAATTCTTTTGTATGATGAACCGACAACCGGCTTAGATCCGATCACAGCCCAGCAAATCAATGAACTGATCGTCAAAACCCAAAAAGAACTCAAGGGTACAAGCATCATTGTTACACACGATCTTAGGTCCGCTCTTTTCATTGCTGATCGGCTCGCTCTTCATAGAGATGGTCAAATTGCCTATCTGGACAAACCGGATCCATTTCTGCAAATCAATGATCCAACAATCGAGGCCCTAAGAGAGAGCATATCTTACCACATGAAGGAGACACCTTAGATGACTGACAAGGCAAAAAACATCCTCATCGGCCTATTTGTGGTCGCGTCGATAACCATCGCAGTCGCTATGATCCTCTTCCTGGAGCCGAAGATCGGAGATGGTAAAAAAACATTACACGTCCGTTTTACAAACGTGGCCGGCATCGCGGTTGGCACGCGAGTGACTTTTGCAGGGAAACCCGTTGGCGAAGTTGAACATATTCGAGAACTTGAAAATGCGCGCCAGCTCCCCGATGCAATGGGCAGAGTGTATTTCTATGAACTGAGCCTAAAAACAGATTCGAGCGTCGAGGTTTATGATACGGATGAAATCGCGGTGCGTTCCACAGGACTCATGGGAGAGCGGTCCGTTGCCATCCTTCCTAAAGCAGGCCCTTCCGCTAAAATCATTACCGATAAAATCATCTATGCAAATTCGACCGACCCTTTAGAAAATACCTTCAATCAAATTACAAAAGTAGCAAACAAAATGGAAGGAGCGATTGCCCGAGTCGACTCTTGGTTCGAAGAGAACAATAAACCCATCAGCTCTACAATCAAAGCCCTTGAAAGCACCCTGATGCGAGCGGATGAAACTCTTGCATCGCTTGATAAAGAACAAATCATTCCAACATTTCGGGAATCAGCCGATCTCCTTAATGACAACCTGAAAATCATCCGAACAAGCCTTTCCGACGACCAGATCCTCTATCATCTGTCCACACTAATCGAAAATCTCGATTCGGCGACCCGGGCATTTACACAAGACGGCGCTCCCGCATTGAGCAATCTGAATCAACTCTCTCAGGATCTCGTCGACGGAACCGGCACGATAGGCCGTCTCATCGGACGAGATGATTTCTATCTCCATTTTAGCTCTTTGCTCAGCAAAGCAGAAACTCTTATGAACGACATCAACCATTATGGACTTCTTTTTCAATATGACAAACACTGGCAAAGAAGCCGAACGAAAAAAGCCAATATCCTCAAAGCGCTCGATACGCCTAAAGAGTTCCGCGCTTATTTTGAAGGGGAAGTGGATGCAATCACTGCCTCGTTGGGACGCCTATCGGAATTAATGGATAGAGCGGAGGGCTTCGATGATAAAAATAAAATCGCAGACAGCGAATCGTTCAAAAAACAGTTTGCCGGCCTGCTGCGCCACGCTCAATCCCTGACCGACTCGATCAAACTCTATAATGAAAGTCTAAGCGACAGCAATTCTGAGCTGTGAGGGTAAAATTCCCGCATAAGAATCAGCGACGCTGCTGCTTGGTTGACTTGCCTCATTTATCCATAAGCCGACCCTAGCCTCACAAATAAAATAACGCATCCCCTTTATTTACAATAACTTAAGTTCAAGAAAACTGGATAGAACCATCTTTTTAATTATTTACTAAATAGTTTATAATTAACAGGAACAATTTAATAACAAAGGTAAGTAAAAATGTCATCTCCTGTAAATAATCCCGATTTTTCAATCCCGGATATGCCCGGGGAAGCTGAACCTGCCGTTCCACCCGCTTCGCGGAAACGAAAGGAGCGAGTGGTTTCTTCCGAATTTTCTTTAGAGAATAGTTCAGCTCCGCAAAGGATCGAGGAAGTGAGACGATGGCACATTCCTGAACCCTATATCCCTTTTTATACAATCGATCCTATCACAAAGGCTCCAAAACCCCCGATTAGTTTGGAACCCTTTATGCCCAAAGGATTCGATTACTTAAAATTTTTCCCGCAAAGATCCCAATCTTCATTGCCTAATCAGCAGATGCCTGAAGAACTCGCTACTAAAAGAGGCGAGATCCTCCTCTCGGGGAACGGACAGCGAATTCTTTGCCCCAGGTTATCAGATATCTCGCCTAACTCAATACTAAAGAGCCAAGATCTGCCTAAGCTGCCCGTTCAATCAGCCTCATCATCCTCTTCGGCCCCTCTTGCAAATGCCTCGGCTCCATCCGCTTCTTCACCCTCAGCCAAGGAAGAATCTTCTTTAGTTCCAAGCGAAGACAAAATTTCTTCTTATTCATTGCGAAGAACTCGAACTCCCAATCGCCGTTTAAGACCGCTTGAAGATTTGCAACCATCGACTCATCAAAAGAATGGAATGATAGAACTGTTTGAAGAACAAGGAATTGAATATATAGCCGATGTACGTATCGAGCGACAATACGAATCTGCAATTGCCTCTATTTTTCGTTCAATTCCTGACGATGACTTGTCTGATGATATAGATCCTGAAGGAAAGGCATGCACCCTCTGTATTCAAACAATGAAAGACGATGCGAGCGACAAATATGCATCTGC
>DALYFE010000012.1:15926-20852 GCA_031972195.1 Chlamydiales bacterium
AGAAGTGGTCTTCACCCTTGAAGATGGGACTAAAGTGGTAGAAAAAGGTGTTTTTGCAAAGCGGACAATCAACGAAGGCACTGTCATTGGAATCTATGCGGGAGATCTGGTCCCGCTTGATGCATGCAAAGATAGAGATAAGGATTATATATTTGAATTTTCGGAGCCTGCATTTGAGAGTTGGGGAATTGATGGAAAAAAAAGAGGGAACTTCACCCGGTACATCAACCACTGTAGAGAAGAAAATGAAAACATCACCGCAACAGGATTCTATGACGGGAAAACTCCGAGAATTATTTTGGTTGCAGCAAAGCCGATCGAAAAAGGAGAGGAACTAAAATACTGTTATGGTGATGCTTATTGGGAAAGAAAAGGAATTAAACCTTCCAATTCCTAACGTTAAATCAGAGATTGTCTCTTAGGCTCATCCCTGTCCTTTAGAATGGGCAGAGTGTATTTCTATGAACTGAGCCTAAAAACAGATTCGAGCGTCGAGGTTTATGATACGGATGAAATCATTCGTGGATGTACTCAATCCGATTTGAGCCGATTGCTCGCTCAAACGATTGAAGAGCGCGCACAGCCACATGATATGTGACGTATCTTTTCTCCTCAGGATCTTGCAGCCTATCCATTTCATAGACAATTCTTGCCCCGGGAATCTCTGGCGTCGGCTCGCTCTTTTTTAGAAGGACATCTATGGAAATCTCCTGCTGACTGCCAACTTCAAGAAGATCAAGCGTCGTTGTTTCAGCGAGATAAGAGCAAATCGAAGTAAAAGGCCTATAGCGAGGCACAGAGACCAGTTTGTAGCCATCCGGCGTGCTGTAAATGATTTCGATCTTTTGATGCGCTTCGTATTTATGGTCTTTTTCTTGTTCCCATCGTTCTATGACCTTGTTTAATGCATTGCTGCGGTCCTTGATCAGAATTTTAATGGTATCCGGCTCAAGAGCCGTTTCCGAAGTGAAGATGGCGCGAACAGGCGCTGCAACAGATGCCTTGACAAGCAGCCCTAAACTCCAAATGCTTGCATTGAAAATATTCGCCGTCTTTGTTGTCCAATGTTCAGTCGAGTGGATCACAGTGGTCCAGACATCTTTGATTTTCGACAAATAGTCAAACATATAGAAAGGCGTATGATCGATAAAGTCGGAGTACTCTTTTTCTATCTTTGCTTCAAGCTTTTCAAGGTCGGTAAGATTGGCAATTGAGCGCCAATTAGAACCGTGTCTCCACCGAGCAATACCCATGCTTGGAAGAGCTGTAAGCTGTCCTATCGAATATTGGATGGCAGCGGATAGCAAAATGAACATATTCATTGCAAAATTCGAGGAAAAGACAAGACTTGCGAATGAAACACCATGATTTCTCGATTCTGCGATGTAGTTGGAAAAATGCTGCCAATGCTGGCGGATGTGGCCGATATAATCAAAAGCATAGGCGTGATGTGTTTGGATGAATTGGGCGTATTGTTTGGAGGAGCGGACGTTGCCCCATTCAATCCAAGTCGCAAAGGTCCCCTCTTTTGGCCTAGTGCAGTCATTGCGGTACTCGATTGCCTGATGCATTTCATCGAGATTATTAGGATTTTTAATAAAAGCAACCATGCCGTTTTTGGTCGGATCCTCTTGTAAAATAAGCGGCTTCGATGAGATAGGAGTGAAATGATGTTTTTTCATCATCTCCGTCCAGTCGGCAATTGTTTTAAATTCTCGAATTTCTTTGTTCTCCACTTCCCAAGACATTTCATCAGCAACATTAACAAATGTATGAACGAGCGCTGCAATCGAGCGGATGTTCTCATCTGTGACGTTGTGCTCTCTTAATAAGATGACCCCTCCCGGGCGCAATTTTTTTCTCAATGAAGAGACAAATGCATCGACGCGTTCTTTTGGGATGTGATGGAGCCCTCCTAGACAGCTGATCAGATCAATGCTGCTATCAGCGACCGATTCATCGATTGGTTTACAAGTTTTTTCCGGAGCTTCCAGGGGGTTTTCACAATCGGGATCATTGAGAGGAACATGCGTTTTATATGGGTATTTGGAAAGTGCAGCTCCTGCTTGCAACCGGTCAATGAATGTAACATCCTTTGTATTCGATACAGCAATCGTCTTCCCGTCAAATGGCATGCCTGTAGCATTACGGATATCATTGAGATAGCGTCGATCGTAGATTTCTAAATAATCATGAAATTTAGCTTCATGAAAATTCTTCAGAAGCTCGGCCGCCTGTCTTCCCATTCCATTTTTTAAAACTCTGAGAGACCACAGTTCAAGTAGCGGAGCGAATCTCTTTTTCATTCCTCGAATATTGAGAAGCAGTTCTTTGTAAATTTGTTTATCCGTTTTATTCGGATCTCGAAGGATCTCCTCCATTTTTTGAAGCACTTTCTTATCATCGAGCTTGTAGAAAATTGTAGTGAGGAATTTTACGAACTCTGCCTTCATCTCTTCAGTCGTCTGAAAAACATGTCGTGCATTGGATGGAATGGGCGAGATATCGAAAGCCGGGAGGAACTTGGAGAGAGTGTTCCTGATCACAATGGGAACAAAGCTTTGTTCCAGAGCTTGAGAGAGATAAGAAATTGGATTCATTTTTCTACCCGATCGTAATATTTAACTGTGTGCGCATTTCCAAAAAGATTGTCCGGATCATACTTTTGTTTCAGTGCACGCATCTTATTAACGGTTTTTTCTCCATAGCATTGTTCAAACTGCCTTCGAGTAGCAAATGGCATATATGCTTGATAATAGATGTCCCCTTGCGAAATCAGATAGCGGTTGACATTGTCTATCCATTTTCTTGTGTTCTCAATCGACGCCTCAGTTTTTTCCTGAGAAAAACAGATCACCACGGCGTGTCTGTCTTGTTCTGCATAGGGCAAAATAGAAATCGAATCGCGCGGCGTAGGACGGATCGTCGCATTGATCAATCGAACATCGTTCGCCTTGAGCTCGGCGCCTAAAAATCGAAGGAAGTTGGGAAGATTTTTTTCCTTAATAAAATACTCTTGAAGCCATTGAGCATGAAGTTTGGAGTGATGAAGCATTTTAAAGGCATTGATCGGCGGATGAAGCGCCTCATTGCGCGTCAAACGTCTTCCCTCGAACATCTGAGCTCGCTCTTGATTCCAAAACCATTGAGTCAACCTTTTGACCGAATAATTCGAGAGATGAGACATCAGCTTCAGCCCGATTCTCTGTATGCGGGTTCCTGTTTTAAGTTCAGGGACTAAATCCCCTGTCTGCGAAGAGGGGGCTTCAGGCTCGTAACGAACCATGCATATCTTTCGCAAAGGATCTCCATCGAGATTGTCTAATACTAAGCGGCCTCCAAAAAGAGGAAAACCTTTATCCTTAATCTTGGTGTTATAATATTCTCCGAACTCATCGACATCGATCTCTTCAGTCTTTTCGATCATAAAATCATTGTCAGTTATCTTTAAATCCGCACTCACGATCACTCCAAAATAGCCAAGAGTTCCGAACATGCACCGGAAAAGCTCGTCCTTGGGAGTAATTTTTCTGAAACAACCTTGAGCATCGATGATCTCTAGAGCCGCCACTGTTGAAGAGATCGCCCCTGCTTCATGGGCCCAGCCATGGCAATTGATGCCGATCGAGCCGCCTATCGAGAAAGGATCTGAGGCTTGTTTGACGATTGTTGATTTTCTATGGCGGTTCAATTCGAGCTGAACAGCTTCCCATGTTGCACCGGATTGTACCGAAACCGTTTTCCCGTCTTTCGCAATCGTAATTTTATTGAGATGCCTTGTATCAATCACAACCTGGCGAGAATCTTTCGGCACTGTTTGCGTCCCTTGACTCATCCCTGCGCCCAGGATCGAAACCTGTTTTTTTTCAAGTTTTGCTCTGAGGACCATTCGCTGAAGCTCGTTCACGCTTTTCGGAAGGAGGATACGATCCACTTCTTTGCCGTATTGATATTCTACGCCAAAGGGACGCACTGCGGCAGTTGGAGGCATTTTGAGGAAAAAACCCGAAATGCCTTCAGGAGAATGGATACCTAAAGGGAAAAAGAGCAAACCAAGGACATATTTCAAAACTTTATCTGCTTTCTTGCTAAAGTTTTCCTGGTCTCCAATTGATAAGATTAATTTTGGAATTCTCTTAAAAATGAGCTCCAAGCCAAGAAAAATGGGAAAAATGGTTAAGCTAATTGCTCTGCTTGCTAAAGCGCAGCCCCCATTCACTATTAAATTTTTACTATTTTTCCCAATGACCACTAGATCTTCAATTTCACGCGCAACCAGAGCCGTTGGATGCGTAATAGAAAATAATTCCATAGTATAATTACCTATTAATTCCGTTAATTATACAATAAAAAAACCCAAAAACTCAAGTTTAAAAAATAATAACAATTGAACAAAACCACCAATCTAGCGCATAATTTCGTTGTTTTTTAAAGAAAAAGGAAACTTATTATGCAAATCAATTTTAAATATAAATTATTTGATAAACACGACCAATCTGCAGCAATCAATAAAAAATTACCAAACCACTCTGATGATCAAAATACTAAGACTCAATCTAAATTAAATTGGAAAATTGCACTGGCTGCCGCTGGAACGATTTTAGCTCTCGCTTTTTATTGTACCTCCCGAACTTCTTCCAAGTTACCACCACCACCTTCTCCATCTCCGTCTCCTTCACCATCGCCGCTACCATCGCCATCGCCGTCCCCCTATTTTCAAAGGCAGCCAAAATTAAACCCTGACTTGTTCACAGAATGGATGAAGTTACATGGGATCAACGTAACCATGAACAACCAAGCCTTTGGTACTGAAGAGGGTTGCGTGACCTCTTGGATATGTGAAGAAACTCTCGACCCAGTTTCTCGATGCCAACACATTACGGATTTGCTCACAAAACGTTATTGTCAAGAGGACAAGTATCTATT
>DALYFE010000013.1:0-4491 GCA_031972195.1 Chlamydiales bacterium
CTTGATTGGAACCCAAATGATCGCCAAAGGATTTCATTTCCCTGCTGTGACTTTAGTAGGGGTTTTGAATCCGGACGCCGCCTTGAGCATCCCTGATTTTCGCTCGGGAGAGTCCATTTTCCAGCTCTTTACCCAAGTAGCCGGCAGGGCAGGGCGCGCAGAACTTCCCGGAGAGGTGATTTTACAAACATTCTTTCCGGAGCACCCAATCATTAAACTTGCCGCATCCCAGGACTTTAACGCTTTTTATGAGGCTGAAATTGCCGAAAGGCGCCTATTTGGCTACCCCCCGTTTGCCCATTTGATTAAGTGTTTATTTTCCTCGCCGGAGCTCGAAATTGCAAAACAATCGGCAGAACTGGTCTACGCTCATATTTCTTCTTTCTCATCAGACCACGTCCAGGTGTTTCCTCCTGCCCCGTCAGGCCACCCAAAAATCAAAGATTTGTATCGCTTCCAATTTATCATTAAAACAAAGAAAATCGAAACGATAATAGGAAAATTAAATTCCATTCCTAAAATAAAATCGCAAATAAAAATCGATATAGATACGCTGAACACATTTTTTTAAGACAGCTTCTAACAAAAACAGAAAAAGACGAACAAACTTGAAGAACTCTCCTCTAAAAGAAGAGAGATTCTTCGCTCCAATAGCTTAGCTAGGCCCTTGCCGCAGGCGGCCTGAATAGCTCAGTTGCGATCGAGCTGCCCGTTCAAAAATTGAATTCTATGACCGCATCCAACGAGCTTTAATGCCATTCCAGCTTGTTATGATGTAAATTGCCGATAGGGCAAAAATTCCATAGGTTATCCGATCCATGATGAGAGATTCAAACAACCCATCAACCAAATCAAAATTAAATACCGCAACAAAACCCCAATTCAACGCTGCAATGAGCACTAATACAAAAGCCGTACCATCAAATTTTTTCATAAAACACCCTCATAAATCATCAAAATTTCCAGCAGGAAATTTCTTCTAGTTTTCTTCAAAACGCGTTTTCCAGTTGCCTCGCATCCAATAAATTACTTTAAAAAAACCTGCAAAACCGACAATTGTATACATTACTCGGTCAAGCCATGGTTGTTCTAAAAAGAAATCAAATAGATCAAACGCAAAGAGACCTACTAAACCCCAATTCAGGGCGCCGAGAATCACCAGCACCATCATTACGCCATCCAATTTCTTCATGAAATACCCTCGCATGTTAGGAAAAGTTCCGTATTCTTACCCCTTACCATACCCTTTATTTTTTGTAACGTTCCCTTTAAATATTTTTATAAATTTATTCCAACACATTCATTCTAAAGAACTCCTTCGAACCTATCTTCATAAATTAAGGAAATCCTCGAAATAATAAGAACTAGCATGAGAGCCTCTGAATGAACCTCCAAATTCTCAATAGACAAAAACTACCTAGAACTAGTAACTTAAGAAAAACTACACAAGAGCTATTCTATGTCCTTCCCTCTGCCGCAATATCATCATACCGAAGAATTTCAAAACCGAAGCCGCAAACTCTCGGAAATCAGAGCCCTAGGAGTAGATCCTTATCCCCCGAAATATCCAACGACGCAAAAATGCGCTCAGCTGGCGATCGATGCCGAAACGCATGATGTGGGCCATCATGACGACGCCGCATCGGGCAATACAAGAAAGGTGTTTATTTCAGGACGGATCGTCCTATTCCGCTCGATGGGGAAAAATGCCTTTGCCCATATTCAAGATGAGACAGGCCGCATCCAGATCATGTGCAATCGGGATCTCACTCAAGTAGCCGGCCTTACTCCGACGGAAGAGGTGTCCCATCATAAGTTTATTGAGAAAAAATTAGATCTTGGCGACATCATCGGCGTTGAAGGACACTTGTTCAAAACACAAAGAGGCGAGCTAACCGTTTTTGCCAAAACGCTTACGTTGCTATGCAAATCCCTCCTTCCCCTTCCGGACAAACACAGCGGTCTTGCCGATAAAGGGGTCCGTTATCGCAAACGATGGCTCGATCTCATTACCCACCCGGAATCGTTGGAGCGCTTCCGTTTGAGGTCTCGAATTCTTTTAAGCATTCGCCACTATATGGAAGAGGCGAGCTTTGAAGAAGTGGAAACTCCGGTATTGCAAAATATTTATGGAGGCGCATCTGCCCGCCCTTTCACTACCCATCTACATGCCTTGCATCAAGATATGTATTTAAGGATCGCTTTAGAAATCTCCCTGAAAAAACTGATTGTCGGGGGGATGCAGCGCATCTATGAAATCGGCAAAAATTTCCGCAATGAAGGCATCGACAAAACCCACAATCCGGAATTCACCATGCTGGAAGCTTATGCAGCCGGCTGGGATTATCACGACATGATGGAATTTACCGAGAATCTCTTCGAAACCATTGCACTCGAAATTTTTGGCGATACCAAAGTCCGCTTTACCCAGGAACACGAAGGATCTGCCGTTGTAATTGATCTAAAAGCTCCATGGAAAAGATTGTCTATGAAAGAGGCAATCAAAACATATGGAGGCTTCGACATCGATAAAATGACCGATGAAGAAATGCGGGCCAGATTGCTTCAAGAAACCCACATCGATCCAAAAGGAGTCCACGGCTCTCCAAGAGGCGCCCTGATTTCCATGTTCTTTGAGGAATTTGCCGAAAAACATCTGATCCAACCTCACCACATCATCGACCATCCGATTGAAACAACTCCTCTTTGTAAATTGCACCGCGACCCTGCCTTAAGAAAGCAAGGTCTTGTAGAGAGATTCGAAAGCTTTATTTTAGGCAGAGAAATGTGCAATTCCTATACGGAGCTCAATGATCCGGAACTGCAGCGCCAGCTTCTCGTAGAGCAAGCTGAAAAACGGGACAAGGGAGATCTTGAAGCATCGCCTCTTGACGAAGAATTCATTGAAGCGATCTGCCAGGGAATGCCTCCAACCGCAGGCGTCGGCATTGGGATCGATCGATTAGTCATGCTCTTTACAGGGGCTGATTCGATCCGGGACATTCTTTTCTTTCCAATGATGCGTCCGGAAGATCATGGTTAATCCCGATTATCGAAAATAACTTTTATCTTTTCTATAGCGGCAAATAGACCTCTTTCCGTAATTTCTCTTACATAAGAGGTCTATGTGAAAAACGGTCAAATCTCGCCAGGTATTTTCTTTACAATCAGCTTACTCGGCCTTTGGCTGATCTCAGCTCCCGCAACATTTGGATTCCAGGGAACACTCTTTATTTGGAATAACTTTCTCTGCGGGGCTCTGCTGATCATTTTTGGAGAACACTGTAGAAGGCATGTAGAATCGAGATGGATTTGGGCAATTGTTGCAATGGGCATTTGGCTCCAGGCATCTCCCCTTTTTTTCTGGGCAGCCGAACCTGCCGCTTACTTAAATGATACATTTGTTGGCGCGTGGCTGATCACTCTTGCCATCACAATCCATCCTCTACCCGGGGAATTTCCCTCTGCAAAGCCTACCATTCCCCCCGGCTGGTCCTATAATCCATCCTCTTGGACGCAGCGAGTTCCCATCGCATTCCTCGCCTTTATTTGCTGGGGAATTTCCCGCTATCTGGCAGCCTATCAACTAGGCTATATCGAAACTGTCTGGGATCCTTTTTTCTCGCCTGGCACCAAAGGAGTGCTTGAATCCACTGTCTCGAAAGCTTTCCCCGTATCCGATGCAGGCCTGGGAGCTCTCGCCTACACAATTGAATTTTTTTCCGCCTGCCAAGGCAGCCAAACCCGCTGGAGATCAGCTCCGTGGCTTGTGTTGGTCTTTGGCATTCTCGTCATTCCGGTCAGCCTTGTAAGCGTCCTTCTCATTATTTTGCAGCCCATTGCAGTAGGCACCTGGTGCACCCTTTGTTTAACAACTGCTGCCTGCATGCTCATTGCAATTCCCTTTGCAATTGGGGAGGTCGCTGCAACTCTTCAATATTTGAAACAAGCATCCAAAAGCCGCCCTCTTCTCTCAGTGATCTTTAAAGGAGGGCCTTGTCCTCACGAAACAATCGATGAATCGACTCCAAATATGGACTGTTCTTTTGCAACCATCATCAAATCGTCGATCTCCGGCATGCATTTTGACTGGAAGCTTGTGCTCTGCGCTCTTTGCGGGATTCTGCTCATGGCAACGCCTTCTCTTCTTGGCATTGAAGGGGCCTTATTTGATCTAGACCCTATTTTAGGAGCATTCACTGCTGTACTCTGCGTCCTCTCATTTTCAGATTTCTTGAAACATGCACGCCAAATCAATTGGCTGCTGGCATTGATCATTCTTATCGCAGCCTTTGCTTTTGGGGATAACACGACAGTCATGGCTCTTCATGGAACCATTGCGTGCGCAATCGCCCTACTATCGAAAGCAAAAATGGTGAAATCACTATAATACGGCGACCGAAAAACGAGATTTTCGACAAAGTCTGTTAAGAACTGGTTTTTAAAAAAATTCTAAGACGCTTCGATCTCAAGGGCGATTTTCATCCCATG
>DALYFE010000013.1:4501-15833 GCA_031972195.1 Chlamydiales bacterium
ATCATCAAATTTTTTGATGAAATTCGCCTGAGCTAAATGCTTCATGATCGTTTTTCCGGCAGTCTCTTTTTGCGCAATATAGCGAAGCACTTTGCGGTAATCGACATTGCTGTGGGGATCGCCAGATTCGGAGGCAATTTTATAAAGAGCGATTAAAAATTTTTCATCAGCCGTTCTACTTTTCATGGTTTCCTCTTCAATCTTGCCCCTTTGGGCGTATCTTCAATTAAATATCCGCGGGCATGAATTGCATCGCGCAACTGATCGCTTAAAGAAAAATTCCGAGAGGCCCTCGCCGCCTCTCTTTCAGATAACATCTTCAATAGATCTTCCGGAATTTCCTGCTGTCCATTGGCAGGAAATAACCCTAAAACTGAATCCCATAGCTCAAATCGGGCAAGGATCATCTCTGCATCTTGTTTCCCAATTTTTTTCTCATCGCAGAGAAAATGGATCTCTCGAATGCAGTCAAATATAGCTGCCAACGCAGAAGAAATATTCAAGTCATCAGAAAGAGCAGTCTGAAAACGAAGATGGGCCCGTTCCACAGGACCGTCCGCAGCATTCGTTGCAGCTCCCTCTTCAATCTCTTTGAGTCTTCGAAGTAAGTCTTCAATCCGCTGCAGACTTGCCCGAGCAGCGCTTAAGCCCTCGAATGTAAAGTTGAGCTGCGTTCGATAATGGGTAGAGAGCAGTATATAACGGACCTCGGGACCTGTGTAGCCTCGGTTTAATAAGTCGCGGAGCGTGTAAAAATTCCCCAAAGACTTTGACATCTTCTTATGGTCGACAAGCAAATGCTCTGAATGGAGCCAATGCCGAACGAACCTATGGCCGCTGCAGCACTCTGATTGCGCAATTTCGTTTTCGTGATGGGGAAACATATTGTCTACACCGCCGCAGTGCAAATCAATTGTATCCCCTAAGATTTTCATTGCCATTGCAGAACATTCAATATGCCATCCGGGACGGCCGGGCCCGAAAGGGCTATCCCAAAAAATATTGCCATCTCTGGATGGATCATAGGATTTCCATAAAACGAAATCGGCAATGTTTTCTTTGTCATACTCATCGAGATCATTATCTCCGCTTGCATTCGCCTGGAGATCTTCCAAGGTCAAATGCGAGAGCCTTCCATAAGAGGGAAAACTTCGGATTTGAAAATAAACACTGCCATTGGAGCTTTTGTAGGCGTATCCTTTTTCCAAAAGGATCTCAATCAGGCGAATCATTTCAGGAATATAATCCGTTGCAGCAGGATAGTGTTCCGCAGGCAGAATATTTAAGATTTTCAAATCTTCAAAAAAGGCAATCCGATAGGGCTGTGTATACTCCTTAAGACTGATCTTTTTGGCAATGGCTCCTCGGATCGTTTTGTCATCCACGTCGGTAAGATTCATTGCTTGTTCGACTTGAAAGCCGAAAAACAGAAGCACTCTCTTCAGCAAATCTTCAAAAACATACGTTCTAAAATTACCAATATGGGCAAAATCGTAGATCGTCGGCCCGCAAGTATACATTCGGAGCTTTTTGCCATCGGAGGCGATCACAGGATCTTTTTGACGGGTTTCCGTATTATACAATTTCAGCGACATAGCCCTGCAACTTTCGATAATCCGTTTTTCCTGTTCCCATCATGGGAATCTCTTCAATCTTTTTTACGGAAAAGATTTTTGCAAGCCGGCTAAATCCTGCCTCTCGTAAAATTTCATTCGCTTCTTCTTTATCGAGAGAGATGGTACTGAATACGATCAACTTCGGTTTCCCCTCTTCCCGTTCATCGGCAATGAGGGCCAAAGCGGGCAAATCTCCGGAAATTTTTCCGCGGCTCATGAGGGTTCGAATCAATATCTCTTCGATCGCCCCCAAACTGATCATTTCGCCGCCCAGTTTCGTAAAACGCTTGAGCCTGCCGGATAAAATCAAGTTATGGTCGGCATCCAAATATCCAATATCTCCGGTCCGATACCAGCGTTTTCCGGCTAAATCAATAAATGGAGAGCGCTGCGACCCCAAGTATCCATTGAATACATTGGGCCCGATCACACAGATCTCTCCCTCTGTTCCTTCAGGCAACAGATCGAGAGTTTCCGGATGGATTGTACATATTTCAATATTAGGAAGAGGCTGCCCTACCCCTTTAGGAGGTAAATTCATTCGGCTGAGAGTGAGGATCGGAGAACATTCGGTAATCCCATACCCTTCAATGATTTTGGCCCCTGTGTTCAATTTTTCCACTCGTTGAAACAGCTCAGGAGGCGTTTTTTCGGCGCCGGTCACAAAGAGCCGAACACTTTTTAACTGCTCCTCTTTAGCAGCAGAAAATAATCCTTTAAGAAAACTTGGAGCGCTGCAAAAAATTGTCACTTTCCATCTTGCAATCCCTTCCGCCAAAGCAAACCCATCGGTTGGATCCGGATAAAATGCCACTCGAATGCCTCCGCAAATGGGAAACAGCCCGGCTACGGAAAACCCAAACGAATGAAACGGCGGGAGAATACCGTACAAGACATCGTTTTCACTGAAATCCAGACACTGCATTGCAGAACGCTGGTTGGCAATAATGTTCTTGTGCGAAAGAGGAACTCCCTTGGGGCTAGCCTCAGTGCCGCTCGTAAACAGAATGACTGCATGGGCATTTTCGTCGAGATTTTGAAGACGGAGCTTTCGCAGGATCCCTTTAACGGAACAAAAGGAAAGAAATAAACCTTTCAATTTTTTAGAGAGAGAAAGATTTTGCCGGATATCTTCCAATAGTTGGATCTGATCCATCAAAGATCCAAACTCGACATGGGCCAATCGATCGAGGAACCGCCAGGAACTAATCACCTCTTTGGCTCCGCTCAACTGCATCATGTCGTTGAGATATCGAGGCCCCAAAGTCCAATTGAGCATCACAGGCGTTTTCCCGGCAAACAAAAGAGCCAGGATAACCAGATACGTCCCTGCGGAAGCGGGAAGAAAAACCGCCACATGCGTATCGGGAATTTTTTGAAAGTACAAACTCAAAACAAGCGCTGCCCGCTTCATTTTTTTATAGCTGAGCGTTCCCATCAAATCATCGCCGCAAGCGGTAAAGGATCCCATTCTCTCACACGCTTTAAGAAACGCTTCGGGAAGAGTTTTCCCAACAGGCGCCATGGGAACCGGCCGGTTCTTTTCTTCAGGCCAACAAAAAGCTCCGACTTGATGGACCGGATGTTCCGAACTGCGAGAACCTTGAGCCATTTCTAAAACATTTTCAACCGTCTCAATATCTTCCGGATGGATTTCATCTACGTCGTAATGCTTGGTCAAATAGGCGGCTAAATCAGCGGTATTCAAAGAATCCATGCCCAAATCGGCCGCAAGGCTCATTTCAGGAGCAATTTTGATGCCCGGATGATTTAAGATACGCCGTATTTCTCCGTATATTTTAGAACGGGTCTCATCTGAAATCTCCAGACCCAATCCCTGTTTTTTTTGCTTAGGCTCAAAAACAGTGGGAAATTCCGGACTCCATCGACTGTAAGAAACGAGTTTCAAGGGTTCGCTATCAACAAATTTTCCAATAGTTCCGGTCGGATATCTATTAAACCAATTCTCCAAATAGCGGTTGAACTCAAGACGAGTCCCGGGTCTTGGAAGCCCCGGAAGATTGGCGGTTATTTCGATCTCTATATCGCGTCTGGGCGCAAAGAAAATCCCGTTTTTAATCAGAGTTTTTATGCCGTTCCAGAGGGTTTTCGGAAGATCCGGAGAACGCCCAATCAATGCGCGGGAAAAGCTGCTTCCCCAAAGACCCGTCGTGCGAACTAAGATAATATGGGCCTCAGGACATTCTTGGGCCAGCGCATGGGCCCCGGAAGACCCCCCAATGATCTCTCTACCGCAGCTCTTTAGCCGGCCTGCAGGATAAAGAACAAAATTCTCTCCCTTCTTCAATCCCTCTGCAATCGCCTCAATCGCCGCATTTGCCTTTTTCACCTTCAACTGATTCAAAGAGGTATCGAGGTTCGGAATAGATACCGCCCGAACGATCTTCATTGCAAATTTTAACAAAGGGAGCCGATAGATATACTCAATCACCACCGGACGCATCCGATACTTCGGCCAAAGCAGCAGAAATAGGAATAAAGGATCCATGTGGGCGGGATGGTTTGGTAAAAAAAGGAGCCCCCGGTCAAGTCCGGCAGCTTCCAATTCTTTAAGCCCTTTGACCCGAATCCTATATCTTAGAGACAAAAGAAGCCTGAATACCCTAGAAAAAAAATTCCAAAAAACGGTCGACATGCTCCTATTTTTAACGGATAAGGGTTTTTGATCTATCTTTTTTTCTCCCAACGCCCCCGTCTCGACGAAGAAGAACACAACATACTGATAATAAGCTATATATAAAAATAAAAAGCAATTTAATTGTTAATTAAATTATTTTATGATAAAATCAAGTAAGCGGAAACTAAGCAAATTAATATGATAACAAACAAAACAAATAACGAATCAATATCTGAATTAAGAAACTTCTTAAGCAGAGTAGCTAATCCTAGATCAAAACTCGGAGACCGTCTCATCGACCGGAACCCGAAGGATCCTGTTACAGAAAAAACCTCTAAATTGCAAAAAATAAATTAGACAATCTTCAGCAATTCAAGTATATCCACGATTAAACGGTAAATTAGAAAGCAAAGAGGCATTATGGAAATCAGACCAAATTCACCAACACCAGAGACCGATATTTCCAGAAATTTCGTTGAAACCTTTGAATTAACTCAAGGTTTGGGCCAAGATTTAGGCAAACACATCCCGCCATCGGGCACTTTAATGCCTATCGACAATGAGTATTCAGCCCATTTTTCATCCCCTTCAACGAAAACTACAAATGTTCTATCGCATCGTTATTTCAACCAATGATTTTATTCGGATAAGTCCGCAGATTTGAATTGCGGCTCGTATTCAATATGCGGGGATGCGTTATCGAACCGATAAAGCGGATCGATGTCAATTTTAAGGCCCTGCTCAAATTTTACCAAAAGATCGTCGATAGACAGGCAATTCATATGAGGATTGCCCGTTTTGCTGACGATATTGAGCGGAATATTTAGTACTTTGGCATGTTCAAAATAAAGTCCGATTTCTTGTTGGGGGTGGACGTTTTTCGCCCAAGCAAACTCAAGGCTGTTTGGATGCCGGTAGCGCATTTTTTCAAAAGGCGCTTGCAAGTAGCTTTTGCGATATAACGTCATATCAAGCGTATTAGGAAATTCCCAATCAGAGTGCCCGACTTTGATGTTCCAGGCCAACACCCCCTGGCCGAGCATTACACTTTGAGGCACAGACTGATCCCTTCCTGTTTGGTAACAATAAGTAATATGCGTCCCCAACCGAAGATAAAATCCATAGGCGCCCGTCCGTTCCATCATTTCCGTACATTGCTTGAGATCCGTAAAATCAGTCACAATCTGATCATCGACTCCAAACAGAACGAAATTCGAAGGAGATTCAGAGAGAGTTTTTAATAAAATCGGTTTAAAATCTCTTCTTGGTTTAGTCGACTGGAACAAGAACCGAACTTCAGGGAAGGATTCCTGCACTCGTTGATAACAGGCTCTTTGCCTTGAATCATTTGCCCGGCAAATCACGGCAATTTGCCCATAGCCCACCAAATAGCGCTGGATCGATTCCAAACAAGCATATAACTGCATCGGCCGATCACAGGAAAATAAAATAATATCGACCAATTCCCCCATGGGATTTGACCTTGGGAACGCACTTAATGCACTATATAACGTAAATGGTTTGGATTGCACTTCTCTGGATAGGCAAGCCAAGTTTTCCATAAAAAGCGGTTCATTTAAAATCCGATATCTTCCCCCGGACATCTGGACAATTGGCATAAAATACGACTCTCTTCCTTCTACAAAACGCCCGTCTTGCATCAGGTCCGCCAAACGAACTTGTTTAAAGAGTCCCGAATAAAATGAAACAAATGCATGCAAAGAAAATTCTTCTCCAACAGAGCTTAAATTAGGGCCCATTGCGTATGTTGGATATTGCATCGGGTTCATCACTGTGAACCAGACATCCGGATTTTGGTATACTGCATTCAAGCGCCGCAATACTTGCTCGTGGAGCAGCCAATTTTTACCATCCATGGGAAGAACGATTTCTTCATCCAACGACTGATCGACAGCTCGATACAAACAAGCGACAGGACCCAACCTCTCTTCATTGCGGATCAATATAATCCGATGCTCCTGGTTGTTTTCCAAAGCAAAGGCCTGAACCTTCTCAAACGTATCGTCTGAAGAGCCGTCATCAAAAAAAATGACTCTGAAATTGTCATACTCCTGCTCAAAAATCGAGCGCAAAGCACGTTGGCACCAAGCTGCCTGTTGGTAGGAATAGATTGCAAACACAAAAGGCTTCGATTCAATGACAGGGCAATCTCGATTCGGATCGACTGAAATCTTAAGCTTCGGAGCGCTCTTTTTTTTTACAGCCGGGTCTTCCCCCATGCGATACCCAAAAAGAATCGCGAAAAAAGTAATCAGCAAAAAAAACAAAGATTTCATCTTAATGAAACGATCCTTTGATAGGGTTGCAAAGAACGAATGTATTTCTCAAAAAATGCCCGATATTCCCGATCAAGCTCGCTGCCTTGGGAATTCACGACATATAAAATATCGGACAAGCATTGGCAATGACCCTCCGCCATCTCAAGCATGGGAAGCATATAGCCGATCTCGGCTGCACCCTGAATATACTCTCCTTGATAGCGAAGGTCGGCGTCGTCAATTTGTTTAAAAAGTTTCGCATAAAATGTTTGAAATCTCGGGAATTGGACCGGAGAAGTTCTCCCATTTTGCGTATATTGGCGAAATGAGCTGATCTTGTAAGAGGGATATTCAATACACTGGGAATAGGCAAGCCATAAATCAGGATCTGCGTAGTATTGGTTGAGTCTCTGAAGGACCCATTCATGGGAAAGACAGTCCTCTCCGTTTAAAACAACCACAATTTCTTCATCTCTGCATTCTTTGATTGAGTCCACAATATTTCGCAATACCCCGCGAGCCTGTTCGCAACGCACAAACTGCATCTTTTTTCTTAAAGAAGAATTCTCAATCAAATTGGCTGCCAAAGATTCGCTGCCGTCATCCGATGCATCATCGATATAAATTATCCGGAAATTGTCATAACACTGCGAGAAAACCGAACCGAGGGTTTTTTCAAGATAGGCTCCATTATTCTTGCCTATGATCAAAATCACAAACGGAAGAGTTTTCAAAGGATAGGGATTCGGACGAAACGATGCATTTTCAGACACTGCGCTCATTGCGCAGAACCGGGCTCTCACAAAATCAACCGCTTTCCATCGAGCAGCGCCGTAGCCCCCGGAAATAGACGCGACCAAAACGAACAAAATAAGAAAAATCCTTCCCATCCTTCTAGCAATTTTTCTAGGAACGCAGGTTAGAATTCAAGAAAAATGAACGGACATCTCGGCTTATGGTCCTGGTTCTTTAGCCCTAACTCAAGATGCCCGTTCAACAAACCGACTCGCCGGTCTTAATAAAAAAACACTTAACCTGCTAATAAACAATAAGATCGACAAATAAGCAGTTGCCATTTTTGAGACAAATCGGTATGCTCGGCGCCATGCATTGGTCGGATCTGGAAAAAGCCTTTAGCAGAGCTGCTGCCCTTTCTCTTTCCAAGAAAAAGCTGGCACTAGCCCTCCCTGCACTTATTCTGTGCGGTCTATTGATCGTATTTTGCAAAGCAGTGGCCTTTGAAGCGAACGAATGGGTCGCAATGAGCCTGATCTTCCTCCCCGTCCTTCTGTCTTCAGGAGTGCTCTTGGCCCTTGGAGTGCTGTTGATCCGCATCCACCATCATGAAGCAAAACAGATGGCGTTCGATGTAAAAAAATTGATTAGTTCTTCTGCCGACCTGGTCATCGGAACATCCTATCTCGCAATCTTTCCTGTACTGGCCTACTTACTTCTGTGGATTGTTCTGGGAGTTTTTTTCCTATTAAAAGAAATCCCTTACTTGGGAGATTTTTTCAGCGTTGTTTTTTCCTTCGGACCATTCCTTTTGATCTTTGGCTCTTTTTGCCTATGCGCCCTCAATTTAGGCTTATTGTTTTTTGTCGCACCGGCAGCGGCGCTGCAATCGCTGCAAAAAACCTCTTTGGCAAAGCGCGTTTTACAGCTTGTTTCAAAAAAAATGTTCGACAGTCTGGTCCTATTTTTCATCGCATGCCTACCTGCAAGCGTCATAGGAGGAATCCTCTCGCTATCCGCAATGTTGACGAATGTGAGCTTTTCGATTGCAGAAAGATCTTTATCGGTAGCGCTTGAATGGTTTTTTATCATGCTCCCATTTTGCGCAATCCTCTCTCCTACCGTTATCTTCTTTTTTAACTTTTCAGCGGAAAGTTATCAGCTTTTACAAGGCGGCGGGCATCCATCCCGTTCTTCGGAAGAATAGGGGGCGGCATGCGAATTGCAGTGATTGGAGCCGGACTTGCAGGCCTTGCCGTCTCATGGTATCTCTCCCAAAATCCCGCAACGAATGTGACTCTTTTTGATGCAAAAGGCATTGGGGAAGGATCTTCCGGAGTCTCTACGGGATTGCTTCATCCTTTCGTTGGACGGCGCGCCGTCCGGTCCTGGCGCGCTGCGGAAGGAATGGAAGAAACAGAGTCTCTCATCTCTATCTCTGAAAGGGCCATGCAAAGGCCCGTTGCTGAAAAGACAGGCATCTTTCGTCCCGCCATCACCGAACAACAGACAAAAGATTTCAGAAAATCGGAAGCCGACTGGATCGAACATCCTCGTTTCGGCCCGGGTCTTTGGATCGCTAACGGAATCACACTGTATTCACGCCTCTATCTAAGAGGATTATGGAAAGCGTGCACCGCATCGGGCGTCCAATGGGCTCAGGAAAAAATCACCTCTCTCGATATCCTGGATTCTTTCGACCGCGTCGTGTTAACTACCGGCTTTGAAACCATGGATTTTGATTTATGCAAAGAGTTGCCTCTAGAGGCTACAAAAGGGCAAACTCTGATTTGCCGCTGGCCGGAAAGACTCCCATTTAGCTTAGTATCTCAAGGGCACATCACTCCTACTGAAAATCCCGATCTTTGCCAGATAGGATCTACCTACGAACGAGCTTACACAAACCTCGAACCCGATTTAAGTATTGCCTCACGGCTAAAAGAACAAGCCGCGCAGTTTTATCCGCCTGCCCGCGATTTTGAAATCGTTGAAATTCGCGCCGGAGTCCGCATCTCAAGACCAAAAGGCTATCGACCGATTGCAAAAAAAATGAATGAGAAAACTTGGATATTTACGGGACTGGGCTCTAGAGGGATGCTCTATCATGGCTTGATTGGAAAGGCGCTCGCTCAGGCCATCGTCGAAGATCTTCCAAACGTACCTCTCGAGGGATTATTTCAATAAGATTGGTTCCCGAATCTCTTCTTCCCACCATTTGTGAAATGTGCAAAACAGGGTCTCTGCATCGAAATGATGCATGCAAGCTCCTGTAGGACAGGTGCGCAAAACAGGACATTGCTTTTCAAAACTACGTCCATAGGGACATCTTCCCTGAATTGCGAGATGGCGGTTTCCAAGAGGCTTAAAGACGGAGGGCGAAGTAGGCCCAAAAATACTGAAGCTTGGAGTAGACGTCGTGCCACAGAGGTGCAATGCGCTGGAATCTACCGCAATCATTAAATCCATTTGCTCGATCAAGGTTTGCCAGACAGGAATATCCAATTTATCAACTAAGGTAGAGCGCCCAACGGCGCTTAAGTATTCGCAGTCTGCCCGCTCAGGCAAAGAGCCCCATATAAAAAAAAAGGAAGCATCCAGCGCTTGGGCGATGCGCTGTAAAAAATCACGCAACGTATTCAATGGAACTCGTTTATTAGGCCATTTTGAACCGGGGCACACCATAATGCGCATGCCCGATTCCTTGCCGACAAGGATTTTTTCAACGGACAACTTTTCCGGTTCACTGATTTTCAGAGCGATCCGATCATCATGAACAGACAGCTCGTAAGGAAATTGACGACCTTTACCGGAAAGGAGTTCTTCCGATGGCGGATCGCCGCCTAGAAATCTTTGCACAAGCTGTAGATTGAACAAGCGGATGTTGCAATCGCGGGAAATCTCAAATCGATGATTGGTTGCGAGAACATTGGGCCATTCGCGAGCGGTGCGCAAACCAAATCCAACTTTATGCTTAGATTTGGCCAAAAAAGTGACGAGTCCTGATTTGCAATTTCCCTGAAAATCAAATAGAAGATCGTAAGATTCCTGTCGAACACGTCCGATCGTAGAAAAAAATGCTTGAACCGAATCAATTTTAAAAGGAATTGCTCTGCGAACTAAGGGATGCGAAGCGACAATAGACTGCAGTTCCTTAGAAACCACCCAATCAATCGAGGCATTCGGAAAGAGCCTATGCAACTCATGAAGTACGGGAAACGTATGAATAATGTCTCCCAAGGATGAAATCTTTACAATCAGTATTGAAGAGAATGAAGGATCATCATACATAAAGAGAAAGGAGCCTTTATGACTAGTAGGTATGCTTTTTCCAAACATCCAAAAACGCTTTGGATCCTCGCCTTAACCGAGTTATGCGAACGATTTGCCTTCTGGGGGATTGGAAACTTATTGGTCCTATATACCATCGAATACTATCAGTTTTCCAATGCAAAAGCCACCCAAATTTATGGGATTTTTGCAGGATTTGCCGCTTTTTCCCCTCTATTGGGTGGATGGATTGCCGATCGATGGAACTATCAGTCGCCAATCCTTCTAGGAGCGATTCTTAATGCCGCCGGCTGTTTTATGATTGGGAGCGGAATTTCAATGCTTTTCTATCCTTCGCTCTTTTTGATTGCGTTAGGGTATGGAATTTTCACCCCAAGCATTCTTACAGTGCTAGGATTTACCTACCACAAATATCCTCACCTCAGAGAGGCCGGATTTTCCATCTATTACGCATCGATTAATATTGGAGTCTTTTTAGCGCTGGCCTCATTAAGTACGATTGCAAAACTGACAAGCTGGAACCTCGCATTCACCGTTGCCGGAATCGTTCAACTACTAGGCCTTCTCCCATTGATCTGGTATCTCATTCACCATAAAGAAACATATCGCGCTCTAAAGGCATTTCATGCAGATCTCAAATCACGGCAAAAGCCGCTAACCCGTATAGAAAAAGATCGGATGAAAGTCATTTTCATTTTTTGCGCGATTTCCATCATTTTCTGGCTCACCTACAATCAAGCCTATTCCTCGATGGAAATTTTTACCCATAAGTTCAT
>DALYFE010000013.1:15867-19757 GCA_031972195.1 Chlamydiales bacterium
CCTGAGGGAGTGTTTCTATCCAGCGAAAGTTTCTTCCTTATTCTCTTAGCTCCGGCGCTCTCTTATCTCTACGGATGGCTCCAGAAAAAAAAGAAGGATCCATCGTCAAGCAGCAAGACCGCCTTGAGCCTTGTATTCATTGCGATTTGTTTTCTGATTATGACGATCGCCTCTCTCGGAATTCCAAAGGGCGCAACATCGGCCATGGTCCCCTATCAATACGTAATTATTTCCTTTTTCTTTATGGCAATTGGAGAAATGCTGCTCGCGCCTATCGGACTGTCTATGATCACAAACTTAGTACCGCAGCGCTACAGTGCATTGGCAGTAGGAATGTGGTATGTATGCGTGGGACTTGCCTATTTCATGGGAGGCATGATCGCCAGCCTAATGGGAAGAATCGGCACTCTTTCTGACTTTTTCAGCATCTTTGTCATCATAACAATCATCCCGGCTGCGATCATGTTCTTCTTTACCAAAAAACTCACAAAGATGTCCCACATTGATTCTTAGAGAATCCAGCGCCTGCCGCATGTCAAGAGGCACCGGAGACCGGACGGACAAAGTCTCTGCAGACAAACCAAATGCGTGGAGAAGAGGCCGGCGTACAAATAAGGAAGAGCGGAATCGATCGGAATATTGCCGATCGATTAAAATAGGATGTCCCATCTCTGCAAGATGGACGCGGATCTGATGGGTGCGTCCCGTGATCGGCTCGCAGAGCAGCAATGAAGAATTCTTTCCTGCCGCTAAAACACGCCAATGCGTTACCGCATGAAGACCTCGATGCCCGGAACCCCAAATGGTCTGCCCTTGAAACGTTTTTTTTCTGACAAGACTACTTTCTATCACTCCATGATCTTCTCTAGGAATGCCATCAGCCACTGCCAAGTACTGCTTGTGTACTTCTCTTTTTGAAAACTGCTCCATCCATGCGTCGCGGCTAATTTTATTTTTCGCTAAAACAAGAACTCCGGTCGTATCTTTGTCCAGGCGGTGGACCAAAAAGCAATTTTTGAATGTGCGAAGACAGTTCTCCTCGCTGCAGACCCATCCGGCCGGCTTATCGACAATCCTCAACGCATCATCTTCATAAAGCACTTTAAATTGGGAAATAGAGGGAGGAGATGCAATCGATTGCCAATTAGAGGCTAATTCAACCACATCTCCCTTCTTCAGTTGCGCAGAGCCGAATCGTTCGATCCTTCCATTCACTCTGCATAGATTGGCCTCAAGAGCTCTGCGCAGCATCTTTCCTGAACAGGCTCCATTGACCTCTTCTTGAAGAAATCCGATCAATTTTTGAGAACCGAGTACCGAGCGTTTCATTTACGCTCTAAAAAATCAATGAGTAGCCGCACACCCCAGCCAGTTCCCTTCGCCGGATGATATTTTTTTGCCTTTGAGATGAAGGCAGGTCCCGCCATATCGATATGGGCCCAAGGCACTCCATTTGTAAATTCTTGAAGGAAAAGAGCGCATTTCATAGACCCTGCCTCTCTGCCTCCCATATTTCCCAAATCGGCAATCTCCGAACGGAGAGACTCTTTGTAATCATGCAAAGGAAGCCTCCAGGCAATCTCGCCCGTGCTATCGGACGCTTCCCTGAAGTCGCGAGCAATTTTCTCGTCGTTAGAAAACAGTCCCGCAATCTCTTCGCCAAGCGCAACCACAATGCCGCCGGTCAATGTCCCTATATCAATGATGGAAGAAGGTTTTAGATATTTGACTGCGTAGGCAATCGCATCTGCTAAAACAAGACGCCCTTCTGCATCCGTATTAAGAATTTCTACCGTCTTACCGCAGCAAGAACGATAAACATCCCCCTGTTTATAACTTCTTGATCCAATTGCATTTTCAGCCACCGGAGCCAAAGCCGTTACATTCACCTTCAAACCCAGTTCTGCTGCCAATTTCACAACAGCCAATACCGTAGCGGCGCCTGCCATATCTGATTTCATGGTCAGCATGCCATCAGGAGTTTTTAAACAAAGCCCGCCCGTATCATAGGTAATCCCCTTCCCAATCAACACAACAGTATCTTTTGATTTTGGATTGCCTCGATAAGTAGAACAAATCAAACGAGGTTCGTCGACTGCCGCTCTTCCTACAGCAAGCAACAGCCCCATTCCCTCGGATTCAAGCTGTTTTCTATCCAGTACGGTAGTTTTAATTCCCTTCCCCAGTTTAAGAGCTTCTTTCGCCAGGCGGGAAGGACTGATCTCATCGGCATTTCCATTGACCAAATCGCGAACAAAATAAACAGCGGATGCCATTGCATGAATGCGATCGATTTGCCTTTGCACCTTTTTATCGACGCCGGATACCGAAAGATTGTCTATTAACACAGTCAGGTTTTCTTTCGGAGTATCTCCTTTCAATTGGTCAAATACATAATTTGCCAGGAAAACACCTTCAAAGATTCCGCGAATTGCATGCTCTATTGGAAACTTTAAAAATTTAGGGACGATCAAATGTACATTGCGCAGCTTTTTTGCCTGCACAGCTTTGACTGCGCTTGCATAAGAACATCTCAAAGACTCTACCGACAAGGATTGCTGATCTCCCAATCCTAAAAGAAGCAGCCTGGATTCTTTGATTCCATTGACGTAAAGCAACGCAGTTTCCCCTGCCTTGCCAAGAAAGTCTCCTGATGAAAGAACCTGGGCTGCCTCGGGAAAGCTTCTCTCGCAAGCAAGAGACGGCCCTGTCCAGCAAGGCACGATCAGCACATCCCCTTTTTCTCTTTTAGCAAAATCCTGAACAATGGAGATTTTCAAAACGGAACCTCATCATCATGCGTGGAACCCCTGGGAGCCTCGGCAGGATACCCTTGCATGTAAGGATTTGGAGCTGATTCCGGAAATGGATTGAATCCGGAGGCAGGAGACGGCGCTGCAGAGACCGATCCTGTATGCTGGTGCCCTGCGCCTTCGTGAGACTGCTGGGGATTTCCGGGCTTCCCAAACGGGCTAAACTGGATAAAGGATGCAGTCACTTCCATAGAAATTTGAGGTTTCCCCTCTCGATCATTAAATATTTCCGGCTTATGTAATTCGCCGGCAATCACAACCGCACTGCCTTTTTTTAGGTAAGGAACCATTTTATCATATTGGTCTCCCCAAATCGTCACTCGGTACCAAATCGTCTCATCATTTTGACCTTTTCGCGCACGTGCGGCAACACGCAGAGTTGTTACTTTCTTACCGGTTGACGTGAATCGAACCTCAGGATCTGCTCCAAGATGCCCTGCAATGTGAATAAAATTCATGATATTCCTCCCTAAATAGATATCTTCCCATTATCAAACAGGAAGAAGAAAGGGTCAAGAGGTTGTTTTAAGAACGTGTTTGCTTTTCCGACTGAAATGGTCACGCGGCACTTTCATAAAACAAGCTCGCCCCCCCTCGCATGAACGCGTATCTGCTATCAAGATAAACATATAGACAAGGACGGCGACCTCAAAAATCCTGCTTGAAATTTCTTAACGAGCTCTCCTCAAATAGGATAGATTCTCCGCTCCGGTAATAATGGACAAATTCTTTGCCGTTACATAGCCCGCTTGCCCTTGTCCTAAAGAAGAGAGAACCAAAGCCTAAGCGTCCTATTTAAAAAAGACTGGAATTTGGCATGATCTCATTAATGTACTCTTCTATTTTCTTTAAAACATCTATGTCGTAGTGATCTTTGAGGTCAGTATAAAGCTTTGAAAAATCGTTTTTTCCTGAGAAGCTGAACTTCGGCAATGGCAGCAAATCTTCCAACCATTCCTTCGAACGCATCCCCGCCAGATCAATTCTATCTATCTGAAGATTTTTGATTTCGGAAAGAAATTCCGGAAAAATCACTGCTTCATATGAATTATGATTCACTTGCATCAAACACTTAGC
>DALYFE010000013.1:19849-20158 GCA_031972195.1 Chlamydiales bacterium
ACAAAAATTCCCTCTCCGCCCGCTTCCCTTGCATAGCCATTGTGGTTTCCATTTAAAAAATCTTTGATATATTTCTCTCCACCCCCATGCGTAAATTCAATGAGTTGTTCTGGATCTTGTATCTGCTGATTATGATGCCATGAGGAATACTCGTTTCTGTCTGTTTTACAACCAGATACAATGGAAGCTTTATTTTCTCTTCCTACGGCCAATTCAACACTTTTCAATAAAAGGGCCGCAAGAATAGCGGGATCGGAATTATCCAGATAAAAAAACGCGGCAAGAAGCTTTTGATGGCAGCAGTCGGAT
>DALYFE010000014.1:0-2879 GCA_031972195.1 Chlamydiales bacterium
TTTGGTTAAACGTTCCGCTGCCCGATGCATCGCCAAGCTTGCAGATAAACGGCTTAGCCGGCACGTGCCGCGCCTCATTGAAGAATTAGAAGCTGCCAGAGACCATATCTTCCGTTTAGCTCTCATTAAAACATTAGGAAAGATTGCCGATTCGACAAATATTAAAGAAATTCTACTGGCAAGCATCCATTTCCGCCCGAGCGAACGGCGTTGCACGGAAGCGATTTTAGTCCAAATGGGCTTAAAAATTGTCCCCCTTCTATTAACCTTTACTAAGGATCTTGCCCTTCCTGAAAGAGCAAGGATTTTGGCGGGAAAAATCCTAAGCCGGCTCGCTCTTCCTCAGCTCCAGGCAAACCTCATTGACATCCTCGATATTGAAATTGAACGCGCCTATTTCTATTTCTACTTTGGCCATACCATCCAAAACCAATACCCGCTCTATGATCTGGAAATGCTGCAGCACGCTCTTCTTGTCGGATACCAATCGGTGATTGATTTTATCATTCACTTGCTTGGAGCTGCAGGATCTCTGGAAGATCCGGAGATCCTTGTTCGATCCTTACACAGCCGAAACGCTAAAATCCACTCTCATGCGGTAGAGAGCGTGGAAAAGACATGCAATGCCAGAATTTTCCGACTGATTGCTCCCTTAATCGACGATCTTCCTCTGGAAGAAAAAATGGCCGCCTGCATGAAATGGCACGGGGACTATCCAAAATTGAGCTTGTCCGAACTTTTGGCAAAGCTCGATGAATCCCCTTCTCTATTCGATAAAGTAGTCGCAATTCGCCTGAAAGCCAAATTGCAAATGCCCAATTGGCGTATACAGCTAAGAGAACAGATGAAACAATCTGATGAAACGTTCCATCAATATGCTTATGAGTTATTAGAGACCTGATATGAAAAGTTTAATTGAAAAAGCCTTTTTCTTGAAAAAAGTGCGCCTCTTTAGCGATCTGGACTTAGAATTGCTCTTGGCGATCGCTGAAAAACTGCATGAGGATGATTATGATGCAGGGGAGAAAATTTTCACTCCCGGACAAGTTGCAAACCGGATCTACCTCATTGAAAAAGGGATTGTACAAATCTGCGATGAGCGAATGAAACCTCAATGCGAGCTGTCAAACGGAGACTATTTTGGGGATGAGTCTTTATTTAATGAACAGCCCAGAGGCTATGCCGCCATCTGCAAAACTGATGCCCTCTTTCTCACCTTATCGCGCAGCCACCTGTTATCGATTCTCTCGGAATGCCCTTCTGTGTCCGTATCTCTATTGCAGGCATATTCCCATCAACTCCCCTGTCGGCACCATCGATGAAAATTAGAACGCGCCTGCTTTTGTTTCTTCTTCCCACCTTGGTTGGAAGCATTGCTTTAATTTCCTCTTTGCTTGCATACAACTGGCACGGGGAAATTCTTGATGGATTCAAAACAAGGCTCAGAGCTGCCGTCATCAGTGCTGCAGCCTTAAAAAATTTCGATATCATCCGAGAAGAACTAGAAATCAGCAATCTTAGGGAAATCCCCCTCGACTCTCCTGAAATCGCCTCAATTCCGCATAATGTGCACATCAGTTCCATCTATACGGGCCCCTCAGGGAAAGTCATGACCGGCTATGCACCTATCCGCAATGAAGCAGGAACCATTACGGGAATTATGGCTGCAGACATCTCCGTCGAATTGATCGATAAAAAATTTCAAGAATGTTTGCTTCTGATTATATTTTCCGCCGGATTTACTATTTCGATCATGGTAGCCACTCTCTATTTCATTGCGCATAAAATTTCCCGCCCCGTGCAAAAGCTGAATAATTCCGCGCTCGCGATCGCCGCAGGGCAATATGGAGAATCCATCCATGTTCAAGGCCCTAAAGAAATTGCACAATTAGCCAACACGCTCAATACAATGAGCGAATGTTTGCATGAAAACATCAATCGGCTCAAAGAAAATTCTCTATTAAGAGAAAGAACGTATGGGGAATACGAATGTTCCATGCTTTTGCAGCACCTCATGCTTCAAAAAAACATTGATGAGTGCAGATCTGATGCAGTGGCAGTCAAATCGATTACATTTTTCTCCGACAATCCTAAAGGCGTGCTTCTCGATTTTCCAAAACATGAGGATCCAAAGCATTTTCATATCCATTTAGCTGAAGCGGAAGAAGATGGATTTGAAGGAATGTATCAGCTACTGACTCGCTATAAATATTCAAAAACAAGTCAGGAACACACATCCCTTGTTTTGGATCGAAACGAGTCCATTTTAAAATGGGAAGGACCTCAGATCCCCCTCATCTGGTCTTTAGAAGAGAAAAAATTTCTTAAAGCAAGCGCCGCTCCCATTGAAGAGCTTCTCCGCTCCGGGAAGGGAAGCCGAGTTCCTTGCCAAGACGGGATAGATAACCCGCCAGCCCCTCTCGTACAGAACAGGGACAAGCCTGAGCTGCCCGTTCACGTTGAATCCGGAGACTTTTTCTTCCTTTATAACAAAGGCTTTTCTACTTTCTATCGAGATTCTGACAAAATCGTTGCCCTCCTCTCTAAAGTACTGAAAATTTTCGCTCAGGATGGACTGGAAACCACTGTCTCAATGATCCAAAAAGAAATAGGGTTTGCGATGAAGAGAAAAGATCTGAATGAAGATATCCACCTTCTCTGCTTCCAAATCTTAAATCTTTAAGAAATTCAACCGTTTAAAAGCTTATCTCCAAAGACGCTTGGTTCGATTGGAATGAAGAGCTGAATTCTCCCTGATAATTGAGAGCTCCATAGAAATTGCGTAGACGATTTGGATAGAATCGTATGTTGAATTGAACCGTTCCAAGGTTTTGGATTTCAGAGCTGAAGGTTTCAATCGCAAAAGAAGAGACAGAGAC
>DALYFE010000014.1:2896-19553 GCA_031972195.1 Chlamydiales bacterium
AAGCAGTCATTGCCTTCGCTGTCTGGAGACAAAACCGAGGTTTTCGGTCAGTCTCTTAAGTCCCGCAATTTCTAGGGCAATAATTGACTGAAATTACTTGTTCCGGAGAAACGATAATATACCTTGAGATCTGCGTCGTATTATCTACCCAATATGTGATTAACATCAAAGCCCCCTCTCCTGACCCTAAGACAGAAACGCTTTGCACATTGGGAATAGTCCCATTGGTAAACGGGGCATAATATAATGAGCCGTTAAGAGTTGTTTTGATGCTAACTCTTTGTACAGATGTTTGATAAGGCTTGACCGTATTGAATGTAGTGACCACATTTTGAATGTCGGAGGCCCTCTGCCCAAGATTCACCGAATAATAAGGAAGGACATCGCTTGGAATGGTGGATGTGAATTTCGTGTTCGTAATCGTATTATCTGAATAGATAATCTCTTGGATTTGCTCAACAGGGATCGCAACATATATGTTTTGCGCTGCAGTCCCGGTCGCCGTAGTTCTATAAGAAACAATCAACATCGTTCCTGAAGGAGCTTGGAAAATTCCATTTACGAAAGGGATGAATCCATTCAATGTTGTCTGCAGGGCAAATTCGGAAGTGCTCTTAAGCAAGGGAAATCTATTGCTGGAATAAACATTGAACAGCTGCAAAATCGCCTTTCCCCTCTCAGCCGGGTCGATAGGAAAAAGGGTTGTATATGCGTTTGCATTTAAAAAAGGAAAAAACGGAACATTCTGCGCATAGAGAACAAAAGCCCCGCATAGAAGAATTCTAAAATAGGTCATTATCACCTCGGCTTTGTATCACTTTTGGGCTCAAAGTCAGACAAAGTCGAGGAAACAACGGCCAATTATCCAAAAAATTTGATTCTATTCAAGAGATTCGATGGAGCTGTCTTGCCTATTCGCTCCATATGATTTTAAACTGCTGTAGAGCGATCCAACTGTTTTTCATGGAACATTTTTTTTAAATATTGCATAGTGTTCCTCTGCATAGAGAAAAAAATGTCAAACTACAAAACCCACGTTAAGTTCAATCTCCTGCTTGCCTTGCCCATCTCGATCGCCGGCATTTACTATCTCTACTCCCCTTCTAATGCTTTTTTGTTAACCTTTGCGTCCGCTTTTTCTTACAGCACTTGTTTCATGAACCCGGACTTAGATCTTATCCATCAAATCAAACTTTTTTCATTGAGAGGACTCCTCACTCTCCCTTTTCGGTTTTATTCCAAAATATTCAAACATCGCGGAATTTCTCATTCTATGTTGTTTGGCACAGCCACTCGGATTCTGTGGCTCTGCGGGATCGGTCTTTTGCTGTTTTATTTGATTTACGAAACGCTGCCTTCTGAAAAAACATTTCTATCCTACTGCAAGAATTACAAGATCTACATGTATTATGCACTAGCAGGGATTGTTCTTGCCGATTGGTTTCATCTAATCTTAGACTACCGAAAGTAAATTAATGTCTGGGCGGTCGATTAATATGATCGTATTGCGATAATTCCATGATCCTAAGATCAGCGCCTCTTTGTAACCGATCAGCCCTCGAACAGTTATCTTCATGCCTGCAAGCTCTTTTAAGATAAAAACTTTCTCTTTTTTCATCGGAAGCAGCGTCTGCTTTTTCCAGGGCCTCTTTGCTCAATTCAGAATAAATCGGAAGAATTTTTTTTGCGAAATTACGGCAAACAACAGCCTGTTGCAAAGGTATCTCTTGATTTTGCAATTGCTTCAAGGGTAATTTCCGCACAGGCCTATGAAAAGTATATGATGGCACAGAACCAATTCTTGATAAATCAGCAGAAAAGCTCTCTGAATGCATGTCGCTTATGCCTTCCATTGCCTCTGAAGCCACATCGCTTATCTTTCTTTTCTTGCGTGATGTAGATGCATCTGCATCTTGAGAAGCTGCTTCCAACGGTCGTTTTTTATTGCACTGCGTTGAAGAAAATAACGAAGAAATATTACCACCCGGCATAAGAATCCTTAAAAATAAAAGTGAAAAAAAAGAAAAAAAAATACCGGCCTTTTCAAAAAAAATATGAAAAAGACCGGTTTTAGAAACTTAAGACTTACGCATTGACTTTGCGTTTTTCAATGTACTCGATCGCATCAGACACTGTTTTCAATTTTTCAGCATCTTCTTCTGAAATCTCGAACCCAAAGCGCTCCTCAAAAGTCATAATGAGCTCTGTAAGATCTAATGAATCTGCGTTGAGATCTTCGACGAAGGATTTCTCCGGCGTCACATCAGCAGCATCTACTCCGAGCTGCTCGACAATGATATCGATGATTTCTTGTTGTATTGCCATAACGTTCCTAATGTTAAATGAATTTTTTACATAACCATTCCGCCGTCGACCGTAATCACCTGTCCGGTGACATAACTTGAAAGATCGCAAGCTAAATATAAAGCCGCATGGGCCACATCGCGAGGCTGTCCAATACGGCCTAACGGAATTTTAACGAGAATCTGCTCTTTAACAGGAGCAGGAAGCACATCAGTCATAGGAGTCTCAATATATCCCGGCGCCACACAATTTGCTCGAATGCCTCTGGAAGCCAACTCTTTGGCAATGGACTTTGTAAAACCAATCATTCCAGATTTTGATGCAGCATAATTAGCCTGGCCGGCATTCCCTGTAAGTCCAATGATCGATGAAATATTAATAATAGAACCAGAGCGAGCCTTCATCATCGGACGACACAGAACCTTACAAGTGTTATAAATAGATTTCAAATTAACATCAACAACCCGGTCCCAATCTTCTTCATTCATTTTCATTAAAAGATTGTCTCGTGTAATGCCCGCATTATTAACCAAAACATCCACTTTTCCCCAAGCAGCCAGCAACTGTCCCACGGCCTGGTCAACCTCTTGAGTTTTAGAAACGTCCAGTATGAAGGAAAGAATTTTTTGCTCAGGATGGACTTTGATCGCCTCTAATTCTGAAAGCGCTTGTTCGGCACGCTGCTGGTTTGTTCCAAAAATGGCTACATCAGCTCCATGCTCAACATATAAAGCAGCAATCGCCTTTCCAATTCCGGCAGTGCCTCCGGTAACAATCGCCGACTTTCCTCTTAACAACTGCATAAGTCTCCAATTTGCTCCAAATCTACAGGCCGTTCAATTGAGCGGGTAACTCCAGCTGTACCAATTTTTTTATTCAATCCGGCCAGAGTCTTGCCGCATCCAATCTCAAAAAACAGATCGACTCCCTCCATGGAACGAATCCCCTGCTCCCAGCGAATTGAGTGCGTTACCTGACAGGTCAGACACTCCTTGATTTGAGGAACAGGAACAACAAGCGTCCCCGGAACATTCATAACTAAGCCAATAGGGCTCTCCGAAATCGGAGCTGCAGCAATCAATGGAGCCAGCCCATCTTGAGCAGACTGCATAAGTCCGCTATGAAAAGCTCCATGGACAGTTAAAGGAATGACTCGCTTAGCTCCTTTTTCCTTCAAAATCGCAGCGGCCCTTTCCATCCCATCGATTGTTCCGGAAATCACGGTTTGTCCGGGACAATTATAATTTGCAACCCAAATACCGGAGCACCCCAAAAGGGATTTTTCAATCTCTTCAGAATCAAGACCTAAAACGGCCGCCATACCGCCAACCGTAGTCTCGCAAGCGCGGTTCATCAAGTGCGCCCGCTCTCGGACTAACAATAGCGTGTCTTTAAAACCCAATTTTCCGGAGGCGCAAAGAGCCGAGTACTCTCCCAAGCTAAGCCCCGCGCATACAATCGGTTTCATGTCAGGCATTTGCTGCGCAATTGTACGCAGGATCGCCATACTGACAACAAAAATCCCCAATTGACTATATTTTGTTTGGGTGAGCAAATCTTCCGGCCCTTCAAATATGACCTGAGAGAGGCTCTCTCCTAAAAGATCATCCGCTTCTTCAAATGTTTCTTTAGCAATCGCAAAAGATGAGGCAAATTCTTTTCCCATCCCGGGATATTGGGCTCCCTGCCCAGGAAAAAGATAGGCAATTTTTTCTTTAGTCATGATGCAACAGCGCAGCTCCCCACGTAAATCCCCCGCCGAAGGCGGTCAATAAAATATTCTCTCCAGACTTTCCATGGCCCGCTCTCCTCCATTCGTCGAGAGCGATTCCCAAAGAAGATGCTGAGGTATTCCCGTATTTTTGCAAAGTCTTGAATACACGGTCTTGCGGCAAATGCTCAAAGCGCTTTGCCATGGCATCTAAAATGCGAATATTTGCTTGATGCGGAATAATCCAAGCAACATCTTGCTCTTTCATGGAGGCAGATTCAAGACAATCTTTGCTAGCCGATTCCATTCGCCGGACAGCGTGCTTGAAGACCTCGTTGCCGGCCATCTTAATATAGTGCATTCCACCAGAAATAGAATCCGCCGAGGCCGGATTGCGGGATCCCCCTGCCGGCATCATTAAGAGTTCCGCCTGCTCTCCATCGGCCCCAAGTTTCAGGGATTCCACAGAGAGCCCATGCCCCTCACTGGAAACTACACAAGCCGCAGCGCCGTCGCCAAATAAAATACAGGTAGACCGATCCTTATAGTCTGTGATGGACGAGAGTTTTTCCGAGGCGACAATTAAAATATTTTTATAGGTTCCGGACACGATCAAAGCCCTGGCTACCGAAAGCGCGTAGAGATATCCCGTACAAGCCGCCTGTACATCAACCGCCCCCGCATTTTTAGCGCCAATTGCATCTTGAATCAGACAAGCAGTGCTTGGGAAAATATAATCCGGAGTAAGCGTTGCAACAATAATAAAATCAATTTGATCCGCATTTAAATTCGCATCCGCGATCGCCTTGCGGGCAGCCTCTGCCCCCATCGAAGAAGTATACTCATCAGAGCGAGCCAATCGCCGTTCCCGGATACCTGTCCGTGAGACGATCCACTCATCCGACGTATCAACCATCTGTTCGAGATCCTGATTCGTCAATACCTTCTCAGGAAGGTAAGATCCGGTGCCAATAATTTTTGCTTTTCTAATCATTTTTTGAACGCTAAATTTCAACAAAACACTACAAAACGAGCGGTTCAAGTGTATCTGAAACAGCATTAAAAGAAAACCGTTTCCCAGCAATTCATTTTTTGATATCCTGACACACCTAATGGCCAAACTTCCGGATGACTTACTCACTTTAATCGGACACCTAAAAAAACTTTCAGGAGTCGGAACCCGCACCGCAGAACGGTTTGCCTTCGAGCTGCTCGGATGGCCGAAAGAAGATCTTGAAGCCATCGGCACTTCTTTGAAAGAAATCAAAAACCGGATCCCCCTCTGCTCAATTTGCGGGTGCCTCACAAATCAAAGCCGCTGTCTTTTCTGCGAACAGACAGACCGTAATTCTTCTCAGCTATGCATCGTCTCTTCTCCAAGGGATGTCTTCGCCATCGAATCCACCAGATCCTATAAAGGTCTTTATCACGTAATCGAACATCTTCTGTCGCCGTTAGACGGACGAAAGGCGGCAACTTTGCGCCTCGACAAAATTGAAGCGCGCATCGAAAAAGAAGGGATCACAGAGGCGATTATCGCATTCGATTCGACTCTGGAAGGCGACACAACAGCCCTTTATCTAAAAAACGTGCTATCAAGACCTGCATTGAACATATCCCGTCTAGCGTTCGGAATGCCGGTTGGAAGCAATTTCGAACAGATCGATGGAGGAACTTTGGCGCGCGCCCTCTCGGGACGTCAAAGCTTTTGACTTATTAGTTTAAGGTTTTCTATAATTCGGCGATTCAAGGATGTGTATCGATATGCAAAGACAACCCTCAGATCGCTTCATCAAATCGAAAGTGCTGCTTTCTCTTCTTCTTGCATCACTTACAGCCCCGCTCTCTGGAGCTGAATTCTACGACGATAAAAAGGTCTCTCATATCGAGATCATTGTTGAATCCGGAGGAGATAATTCTGTCGATTCTTCCCCCATTCGGTCCAGGATGAAAACGCAAGAGGGAGACAGCTTTTCACAACTCACTTTTGATAACGACCTCAAAACCCTTTCCGAAGAATACGATCGGGTCGATCCCACCATTAAGCTCAAAGACGGGCAAGTTTCCATCGAAATCCACGTCGTACCAAGGCCCGTCATCCACAAAATTCAATGGGAAGGCAATCAGCAGTTTAAAACATCCACCTTGCAAGATGAACTCGATGTCAAGCCGAATACCGTCTTCAACCGGCAAACGTTTAACAAAGCGTTCAACAAAGTCAAAGAGTTCTATTTTAAAAAGGGTTACTTTGAGTCGCAAATCTCCTATTCGATCCTCCCCATTCCCGAAACAAACGAAGTCGATATTGTCATCGAGGTTCATGAAGGAAATCCTGGATACATTAAAGAAATCATCTTTTCCGGATTAACAAAAGATGAGCAAAGCGCTCTGCAAGAGCAAATGTATCTGAAAAAGTATAATTTTCTCCTTAGCTGGATATCCGGCACCGGCATCTATCGAGATGAGGCGCTCGAACAAGATCGAATGACCTTGATGAATTATCTTCACAATGAAGGTTATGCCGATGCAAAAGTGGAAATCAACCGCTTTGAAGATCCAGAAAGCGGTAAGTTGATCATCGAGATCAATGCAGATAAGGGACCTCTTTACCAGTTTGGAACCGTTCGATTCGAAGGGAACAACCTCTTGCCCACGGAAGATCTCGCGAAAAAATCTCTTTGCGCTGAAGGAGCGAACTTTTCTCCGGATAAAATGCGGGAGACAAGCCAGGCGATCAAAGATCTTTACGGACAAAAGGGATATATCGATGCCAGCGTCCAGTTTGAAGCAAATCTCAGAGAAAACGAGCCCGTTTTCGATGTTGATTATTTCATTGAGGAAGGACAGCAGTATAAAGTTGGGCTGGTTCACATCTTTGGGAATTTCCATACACAGAACAATGTCATTCTTCGCGAATCGCACCTTGTTCCCGGAGAAACCTTTGATTCCAGAAAATTAAAAGCCACCCAGCATCGACTGGAAGCGATTGGTTATTTCAAAAGCGTTAATGTCTATGCGGTTCGCAGTCTCGATGAATCCGATCCCAACAATAACTACCGCGATGTCTATATTGAAGTCGAAGAAACAAGCACGGGGAACGTCAGTCTGTTCATGGGATTTAGTTCCGTAGATGATGTTTTCGGCGGATTGGATCTTACAGAGCGGAACTTCCGAGCCGCAGGAATTGGAAAAGCTCTCATTGGCCAGCTCTCGAATTTACGAGGGGGCGGAGAGTATTTCCACGTTCGCGGCACATTAGGAAAAAAACAAAACAATATCCTCATCTCATGGATGAACCCTTATGTCAACGACACCCTCTGGCGTCTAGGGGTTGAATTTAGTCAAACTTACAGCAACGACCTCCAGCATGATGCGATTGTAAAAACTTACGGGGGATCCGTCTATGCAAACTATCCTCTATCGACTTTCTGGACGACAGGGATGCGTCAAAGGATTCGCCATTCGTTTGATCATCTATCAATCGATCCTTGGGACGATTCGGCAATTGCTCAGGAATCTGTCCACAAGCAAAGGGAACTTGTAGATCAAAAAGGCCTTGTCTCTGCATTCAGCGGAAACGTAACCTACGATTCAACTGACAATCCGAACAAACCTCATCGAGGATGGCGGTCTCTTTTTGAAACTGAAGTTGCCGGAGTTGGGGGCAGTTACCAATTTTTCAAAGTCAGCTATATCAATACACTCTATTGGTCCTTATGGAAACGAGGCACGCTGAAATTACGCGCCGATTTCAAATACATGATCCCTTTTGGAAAAACTGATAGAGATCACGTACCCTACAGCGAACGTTTTTTTCTTGGTGGAGACAATACAGTTCGCGGTTACAAGCCGTTTCTTCTTGGACCGGTCATCCACGTACGTGATTGGACAGGCGCAAATAGAGCAACGAGAACTCCGAAAGGAGGCTTGTCTTCGAGCATGCTTTCTTTAGAGCTCAATCAAGAAATCCTTCGCATGTTCGACGTCTTTGCCTTTTTTGATGTAGGAAGCGTTTCCTTTGATGCCTTTGCAGCAAATCATATCCGTCCTACTACAGGCGTTGGATTCCGGGTCGACTTAGGAAACCGAGCTCCGATCATGGTGGGTTGGGGAATTCCTCTTGTCCGAAAAGATCGCCACAATCATAAATGGCAAAAAGTCTTCTTTTCGATGGGCGGACAGTTTTAGCATTTACAATACATAAGGAGAAATCATGAACAAATTATTCTTCTCAAGCGTAGCTCTTCTGGCAGTCCTTACCGGATCTGCTAAAGCAGCTGATAATTCAATCATTGGCGTAGTGAATTTTGCAAACTGCGTTACAGAATCAAAAGCTGGGAAAAAAGAACAAGAGAATATGGAAAATCTTCGGAAGCAAATGTCTTCCATGATCGAAAATGTAGAAAAAGAACTCAGAGAGCTCTCTGCAAAATTCGAAGATACTGACTATTTGGATGGATTGTCTCCTAAAGCAGAAGAAGAACTCAAAATGCGCCACCAAGCTCTACAAGAAGATTTGGGCCGCTACCAACAGCAATTTTATCAAGTTTTGAATCATGCAAATTATCAAATGATTCAGAAAATCAGCTCTACCATCGCAGCTGCCTCAGAAAAAATTGCAAAAGGGAAAAACCTCGACTACGTAATGAATCGCGAAGCCTGCTTCTATATCCGTCCTGACCTTGATGTTACCGATCTCGTCATCCTGGAAATGGACAAATCTTTTGATTCGGAAACAAGCAAAGCGGATCAGATTTCAAATTATGACGATGATTCCTTGGACGGCGTTGATGATTTAACTCTGCCTCAGGCTGGCTAATGCCCATCTTTATTTTAGCTGAATTAGCAAAACAAACAGGATCCAAACTCTTTGGGAATCCTGACGCATCAATTAGCGGAGTCAATACTCTTGAAGAGGCAGGATCTTCAGATCTCTCCTTTCTTGCTAATTCACGCTATCGAGAGATGATGAAAAAATCTTATGCGGGAGCTATCTGTGTAGCTCCCGACATTTCCCTGGACGAAACTAAAAATTATCTGGTTTCCGACAATCCATCCCTGGTTTTCCAACAAGTTGCGCAATTACTCCTTCCTCAGGGAAAATCTGGATTTCAGGGGATTCATCCAACAGCAGTGATCCATGAAACTGCAACGATTCAAAATAATGTAACGATTGGACCCTATGCAGTCATCGATCGAGATGTTTTCATCGGCGAAGGAACTGTTGTGGGCTCCCATGTATCCATCGGATATGAAGCGCGCATTGGCGCTCAATGCTATCTCCACCCTTCTTCAGTGATCCGAGAGCAATGCAAGGTGGGCAACCGCGTAATTCTTCAGCCGGGCGCAGTGATCGGTTCCTGCGGCTTCGGATTCATTCCTGACCCCCAAGGACGCTATCAAAAACTCGAACAGCTTGGCATCGTGGTTCTCGAAGATGATGTAGAAGTGGGGGCTAACACAACAATTGACCGTTCCCGTTTTAAAGAAACCATTGTCCGCCGAGGATCAAAAATCGATAATCTTTGCCAAATCGCACACAATGTTGAAATTGGCGAATACAACATGATGGCAGCTCAAACCGGAATTGCAGGATCCTCCAAAACCGGCAAACACGTCATATTCGGAGGCCAAGTTGGTGTTGTAGGCCATGTCGAACTGGAAGACAGGGTGATGGTCTCCAGCCAAAGCGGTGTCAGCAAATCACTCAAAAGCGGCGCCTACCGAGGCAGCCCGGCAATCCCTATTCATGAATATCACCGCCAGGAAGCGCGCCTTCGAAAAATCCAGGAATATTTTGCTCGGATCAAATTACTCGAAGAAAAGATGGCTCTTCTTTTGAAGGACACTTCAATCGAAACCGAAAGAGACTGAAAAGCTGGTGGTCTTAAATATATCGCTTTTGTGAATTATTTTGATTGAGTCGTCCATTCAACACCACTATAAACATATAACAAATTATTCAATATTAATGAGTAATAATTTTTTATAATTTGAAGAACTCTCCCCTAAAGAGGAGAGATTCTCCGCTCCGGTAATGGGCGGCAAATTCTTTGCCGCAGGTTATTAGATAGCTCGCTTGACCCTGTCCTAGAAGAACAGTGACTTAAAACCGATCTGCCCATTCAAACATTAAATACTTCGCAAATTAATAAAATAGTTTTTGTTTATTTCATTGCCCGAGACTGTCTACGAACTTTCGTTTCTTCGAGTTTTGAGATTATTTTAGCCGATTTTCAAACAACAATCTTCTGAGCGTTATCCATCAAATCATATAAACAATTTCATTGAACTTTAATTAAACTATAAGTTGCTTTATAATTTTAAATTAATAAACGAAAATTATATTAATTATGTCAAACAACCTTGTTCATCCTATTATTCGTGACTTTTCCTATCTAGCAGGGCCCACCGAGAGAACCTTAGCAACTCATTCTTTTCAAACAACAGCCCTGGGAGCGATCTTCCTTGTGTCCCTATATTTCCAAGGAGCTCGCAGCATCACCCCGCAAGTGTTTCCAGGCGGGATTCAGACCATAGGAGAAGAAGACCTTTTATATCAGGAAGAGACGTCCGTTGCAAAGAAATGGACAAGCTTAAAGCTATCTCCCCCCTCCTGCGATTATGGTCTACAAGAAACTCTTATGTCTACGTTAAGGGATGATATACAAAAGGGACACCTCTCCCCCATGGAAGGAACATCGAGCGGAGCTTATATTGCATACGGTACAAATCAAGAAAGATTGGCTATTGTAAAACCTGTAGATGAGAGGAATAGAGGCCCTCAAAACAAAGAAGCAGCCCGTAGAAAGGATGATCTTTCAGAAGAAGATCAGTATCAATTGAATTACTATCCAGGAAATCCTGAAAAAAGACAATTTGCAGCAAGAAGATTAGATTTTGGATCCAAGGCTTGTCAACCACCAGGATATATCGATGCAATGGAAAGCGATCAGTTTTTTAGTGTAGAAGCAGAAAAAGCAGGTCGTTCTGCGGGGGTACAAAGAAAAACAGTTTATGTTCAACAATTTATTGCAGATGCAACTCCCTTAGTCGAGTTTCATCCTGACTTTCCACAAGACCTTACAAAAGCCTACAAAATAGAAAACAACCCCATTCTTGATCAAGTTCCCTTAGAAGAATTTCAAAAAATCGCACTTCTTGATCTTCTGTTATATAATGAAGACCGGCATCCCGGCAATCTTCTTGTGACGAAAGATGCAGAGGGAAAGCCTCATTTGATTCCGATTGATATGGATATGATTCTACCGGGAACATTTCGAAAAACACCCCGGATAGGGCTTTTCACTCATGGAAGAGCCGAAGAACATTTGACACCAGAAATTCTTACTTGGATTCAAGCATTAAATCCGGAACAAGTGGCCTCAGTGATCCGAGAAGAAGGCCTTGCAGAACCTCTTATAAGACAAGGAAAGATGTTGGCTCTTGTATTAAAAGAATTAGGTCCAGAACATTCCATCGCTGAAATGTCTCAGTTTATCTTTTCTAAACTCCCTTTTCTTGCAGAGCTTTCTAGAAATAATGCTTTGAAGCAATTACCTCCTTCTGATCTCGAGAGCTATCAAAAAAGCGAAAACTTGCGAACGGCTCTATGGAAAAAAAGAGAGATCTCCTCGGAAGATGAGATATGGTATAAGGCCTATCAGGCAGATAGTCGCAAGCAAAAAATCGAAGTATTGTTAGAAGAGCAAACTTTTTCCTATTTTAAAAGAGGATTACAACGAGAAGCCTCTGCGATGAAAGCACAAAAAACACGACACATCACCTTTGGAACGACATATATTGCGGGGAATCTTGATCGAGATGCTCTTTCCAAACTTGTTAGTGACAACCAGCAAAAATATGCCAAATATTGGAGCCTTGATGGAAAAGTCGTCACAGAAAATTTACTACAAGGACAGTGCCAAGGCTTAACTTGCGTCCCTTACTGGAATAAAGTGGCCGTTTTAAAGACATGGTTAGAACAACCTTCTTCCGGAAAAGAGGAATGGTATGTTCTAGCAGATGATGATATGCCAATTACTAATATGAATATCAATCCATATGAAGCGATTGATTTATTGAGGGAAGGAGATGATGCGAGCATCATTATCGCGAGAGATGTTGTCCAATGGACAGGGGGAAACCGAGATCGATCTGTGAATACAGGGGTTCTTATCGTTCGCAAAGACCAAAACAGTAAAGAGTTTATTGAAGAGTTATGGAATAAGAGAAACGACGTTGCTTCTGATAGCCCCCATTGTCAAACGCTGGGGACTTGTAAAACACAAGATGTTCTTCATGAGCAAGAGGCCTTTGCAAGAGTTCTCTCAGAAAATCCATCTTTTTTAAATAGAATAGTGAAAGTTGTAAATTATAGAAATCAATACCAGGGACGAGAAATTGCCCTGAATACTTTTAGGCGCCATGGATGTTTTATCCGCACACAAGATGGATGGAAAGACAATGAATTTTCCTATAAAGATCCTGCTGATGGAGCGTGGCGAGAGGGAGATTGGATGGGACAAACGGCAGGAGTTCCGATCATTGGAAAAGAATGTACAACAGGCGTTTCCAGATTCTTTCGACTAGATTATTTACGTTGGATGCTAGAAAGAGTAATTCCAATTGATATAGAGATTTCCCCTGCGAAAGATATCGCAGTTGACAGATCAACCGATGTAAAGCTACTGCACCAAATCCAAACGCTCCTCGGAAGAAAAAATTACAACGATTATAGAAAAGATTGCTTCCCTTATTGCTCTTGGCCACAGGAGTATGACGATGAGGTACAAAACAAATTGGCACTGATCGCCGATCCCGGCACAAAAATAGAAGCCCAACATTTTATTGATGAAGCCTGGGCAAAATATATTATTGATGAAGCCTGGGCAAAATATATTTTAGATAAAAAATTTGGCAATGAAGGGAAGCCCTATCTTTCCAAGATTCAAGATCCAGAAATCCAAGAAAGGGTGCGCGGACATATTGATCAGGTTCTACTTGAACAGATTTTTTCTTTAGCAAAAGAGAGACACTTTGAAAGAGCAGCAAAAAGTGTATTGGATATTCACTCTGCTTCTATACAAGAAAAAGCCATCAAAGAAATCGCAATTCAAAGACTTGATTATGATCGAGGACTGTTGAACCAAATCCAAACGCTCCTCGGAAGAAAAAATTACAACGATTATAGAAAAGATTGCTTCCCTTATTGCTCTTGGCCACAGGAGTATGACGATGAGGTACAAAACAAATTGGCACTGATCGCCGATCCCGGCACAAAAATAGAAGCCCAACATTTTATTGATGAAGCCTGGGCAAAATATATTATTGATGAAGCCTGGGCAAAATATATTTTAGATAAAAAATTTGGCAATGAAGGGAAGCCCTATCTTTCCAAGATTCAAGATCCAGAAATCCAAGAAAGGGTGCGCGGACATATTGATCAGGTTCTACTTGAACAGATTTTTTCTTTAGCAAAAGAGAGACACTTTGAAAGAGCAGCAAAAAGTGTATTGGATATTCACTCTGCTTCTATACAAGAAAAAGCCATCAAAGAAATCGCAATTCAAAGACTTGATTATGATCGAGGACTGTTGAACCAAATCCAAACGCTCCTCGGAAGAAAAAATTACAACGATTATAGAAAAGATTGCTTCCCTTATTGCTCTTGGCCACAAGAGTATGACGATGAGGTACAAAACAAATTGGCGCTGATTGCTGATCCCCATACAAAAACAGAAGCTCAGAGCGCTATCGGCAAGGCATGGACAAAATATATTTTGGATCACAATCTTGAACAAGACAAAGACACTCATCTTGCAAACATTGCAGACAAAGCAACTCGTAGTATTGCGAGAGAAGGCCTTGAGAAAATGACTTTAGAGAAAGTCAAAACTCTTACACAGAATAAAAACTTTGAAGAGGCTGAGAAGATTATTGCATCAATCCAATCAACTTCTATACAAAAAGAAGCACAACAAATTTTAGATGCTGGCTTGCTTGTGAGAATCAAACACCTCCTAACCAAGACGAAATATAATCTAAAATACGACGCCTCGAAAAGTTCGGATTGCCGAGGGTGCTATTGGCCTGAGGATTTGGAACAGACTACCGAAAAAATGGCCTCGCAAATTTCTGATACTGATATAAAAGAACAAGCAAAGAAAAGCATCGACCAAGCATGGATCCAATATCGTAATAAGTCTAAAAAGTGATCTGTTTTATCGAACTTCGATTAAAGCATTGATTTAAACTGCTTTTCGGAAAGAATCGAAATTCCCAGCTCCCTGGCCTTATCATATTTGGAACCTGGATCTTCTCCAACTAACACGTAGTCTGTTTTTTTACTCACAGAGCCGGCAATGCGTCCTCCTCTCTCTTTAATCAAAGCGGAGGCTTCATCGCGGCTATACTCTTGCAAAGCTCCGGTCAAAACAAATGTTTTTCCGGAAAAGTCATGTCCTGCAATCTTCTTTTTCTTACTATGCTGGGGAACTACCTTATGAGCGAGAAGAAGCTTAATTTCTTTTACATGTTCCGAATTGCGAAAATGATCGGCAATTGCATGGGCCGTTTTCTCTCCGATCCCATCAATGGCTAGCAAATCATCTTCTTTCATCTGCATCAGCGTTTCTATATCTCCTGCTTGTTCTGCTAAAAGTTCAGCGGTTTCCGTACCAACATACTTAATGCCAAGGCCCATAATGAAACGAGAAAGAGGACACTTTCTAGATGCATCAATACTTTTAAGCAGATTGTGGATTGATTTTTCTTTAAACCCATCGAGCTGCTCTAAAGCCTGCTCATCTAGCAAGTACAAATCAGAAATCCGATTGACCAGTCCTTTTGCTACAAGCTGCTCAACTACTTTCTCCCCCATATGCTCGATATCCATAGCATGTTTGGACGCAAAATATTGAATGCGGCGCACTTGCTGGCCTGCACATCCAGTATTTGGGCAGCGGACTGCCACCTCTCCCGGAAGGTTAACGACTGGCGCATGGCAAATAGGACAATGCTTGGGCATATGCCAGGGCTTGCTTTCCGATGGCCGTTTTCCAAGATCCACCTCAACGATTTTCGGGATTACATCCCCTCCCTTTTCGATCGTTGCCAAATCGCCTACCCGAATATCTTTACGCGCTATCTCATCTTGATTGTGCAGCGTTGCCCTTGAAATCGTGCTGCCGGCGAGAGAAACAGGTTCTAATTCAGCAACAGGAGTCAAAACTCCTGTTCTTCCTACCTGGATCACAATATCTACAATGCGTGTTTTAGCCTGCTCCGGAGCAAATTTATAAGCAACCGCATACCGAGGGACCTTCCCGGTAGCGCCCAGAATTTGATGCAGCCTGAGATCATCGACTTTGATCACAATCCCATCAATTTCAAAGGCAAGATCCTCACGCTGTTTGTGAATTTTTTCTGCAAAATTCATAATTTGATCGAGATCATGACAGAGGTGAATATGCTCAGAATGCGCTGTGGGAAATCCCCATTTTTTCAAAAGTCCATGCAACTTAAATTGAGAAGCGCATACCGTTTCTTCCGCCACCCCGTAACAGACTAAATGCAGCCTCCTTTTCGCCGCCTCTTTTGAGTCGAGCAGTTTTAAAGAACCTGCTGCCGCATTCCGAGGATTGGCAAACGGCTCGAGCCCTTCCTCTTCACGAGCTGCATTCAACCCCCGGAAAGCAGATAAAGGCATGTAAACCTCTCCTCGAACCTCCAATAATTCAGGAAAATCTCCGGAAAGCGTCAGGGGAACAGAAGAAATCGTCTTAATGTTGGCAGTTACATCATCTCCCATCCGTCCATTGCCTCGGGTGAGGGCATGGACCAGCCTCCCCTTTTCATACCGCAATGAAATGGCTGTGCCATCCATTTTCAATTCACAGCAAAATACAACATCTTTTTTCTCAAGGAGCTTATGAACCCGCTTAATAAAATCTCCAATTTCCGCTTCAGAATATGTATTTCCCAAGGACATCATGGGAGCTATATGGGCTCTTTGCACAAAGCCTGCAGTAGGGGTCTCTGCAATTCTTTGAGCCGGAGAATTCGGATGAATCTGATCGGGATGAAGTTTTTCATAATCAATAAGCGCCCGCATCTTTCGATCGTATTCCAAATCTGAAATGACAGGCTTTGCCTCATCGTAATAATGCTTATCATGCTCAATGAGCTCATCTATCAGCTCTAGATATTTATGTCGGTTCAAAATTCCACCTCAAAAAGCATTGTTGCCAAAGGAGCTACAGTAATATAAAACGCCTCCTGATCAATGCGGATCTCTTCATTTTTTTGATTCGAGCCGCCATATTCCAACGCATCGCTATTAAAAACTTCCCGAATAGATTTTACTTTTGCCAGCTTAATTCGATAATCAGAATGCACTTCCGGAGTAAAGTGATGCACGCAAACCACACAGGCTCCTTGGCTCTTTCTTAAATAAGAAATGATGCTTCGATCAGCATCGGAAAAATCGATCCACTCATACCCTTCCCAGCCAAAATCGCAGCCCCAAAGCGCCTGATTTTCCTTTGCATATCGATTTAAATCCCGAACCATGTGGTGCAATCCTGCATGAAGAGGATATTGCAAAAGATACCAATCGAGCTGTCCTTGACAATTCCATTC
>DALYFE010000015.1:0-4197 GCA_031972195.1 Chlamydiales bacterium
GTCGATCTGAGCGCGCAGATCCGGATTTTCTTTGATGCGCTTTAAAATCTTGTTATGAGGAGTCCCTTTGTTGAGAAGCCAGAGTTTTTTGAATGCGTCTTGCTGTTGGGCGGCTTCTTCTTTTGTGAGTTTTTTTTGTTCCGTTGTTTCTTCGAGCAATCCAAGAGTGTCGAGGGTTTTTCTGGCCTCTGTTGCCAAACGGTTGCAAAAATCTCGCTGGATTCGAACGAGGTGGGCGACGCCTTCTTTGAGCTCGTCATACATTTGGCGGCTTTCAGGAACGGGTCCGGAGATAATTAATGGAGTTCTTGCTTCATCGATGAGGATAGAGTCGATTTCATCGACCATAGCGAAGTAATGGCCGCGCTGCACCTGCTCGCTTTTGTGCATCGACATGGAATTGTCTCTTAGATAATCGAAGCCGAATTCGGAAGCAGTCCCATACACGATATCCGATGCATAAGTGGCTTTGCGCAAGTGAGGAGGGACGTCATTTGTTAGATAAGCGACTGTAAGGCCCAATTTGCGGAAAATCGATCCGATCCATTCGCAGTCTCGTTTTGCCAAGTAGTCGTTGACTGTGACGAGATGAACCGGTTTTCCCGTGATTGCGTGGAGATAAAGAGGCATTGAGGCGGTGAGCGTTTTCCCTTCGCCTGTTTGCATTTCGGCGATCGATCCGTAAAACATAGCGATCCCGCCCAGGAGCTGAACGTCGTAGGGGATCATGTCCCATTGCTGTTGGTAGCCTGATACATGGACTTCGGTGCCGCAGAGGCGTCTGCAGACGTTTTTGACAGCGCCAAAGGCCTCCGGCAGAAGGGATTCGAGAGACTCTCCCTTAGCAAGTCTTTCTTTGAACTCGAGGGTTTTTACTCGAATTTCCTCGTCGGTGAGGGATTGAAATTTTTCTTCCCAGGAATTGATCTGAGGAACAAGGCGCCAGTAGCGTTTTAGAAGACGAGATTGATAGGTTCCGAAAAATTTTTTGAGAAGACCGAACATAAACCCAATCACCTTTAATAGTTGAATAAAGTTTAGTAGGTTGTGGCTTTTCCTACAAGGTGAAGTTTTTCTAATGTATAAATCAAGATTTCAATTTAGTTTTATGTTAAGAATGTAAAAATTGACGGTCATTGAAAAAAACTCTACTAATCATTTAGTCTCTCCTCTAATGGAAATCAAATATATCGACCGGCAGACCGGAAAAATAGAAATAGAACAAATTTATGGACGTTGGGCATTAGCCCTTTTGTATGGGGAATCTCGGTTTGCTCAATTATTTTCTTTTTTTGTTTTGCCGATCATATCGCGCGTTTCCTGGATGTCTAGGTGGTATGGGTTTTTGCAAACAAGGCCTGCAAGCGCTCGGAAGGTCGCCCCATTTATTGCCGCCTACGGGATTGATGCAAGCGAGTTTGCTTCCTCCTCATTTGCTTCGTTCAACGATTTTTTTATTCGAAAATTAAAAAAGGAAAGGCGGCCGATCGCTCAGGGAGAAGATGTTGCGGCGCTGCCTGCGGACGGCCGCTATTTAGTGTTTCCTGATTTGCAGCAAACGAGTGGATTTTATGTGAAGGGCCAGCAATTTGATTTGCCCTCGTTTTTGCAGGACTCTGCAATGGCGCGGCGCTTCGAAGACGGCGCCATGTTAATCGCCCGGTTATGCCCCACCGACTATCACCGGTTTCATTTTCCTTGCAAAGGAGTCCCTTGTTCTGCGCGCGAAATCAATGGACCTCTTTTTTCTGTGAATCCAATTGCTTTGCGTAAAAAATTGGGCATTCTTGCAGAGAACAAACGGATGATTACGGAGATTGAAACTGAGCGCTTTGGGACTATTTTGTATGTTGAAGTGGGAGCGACCTTCGTAGGATCCATTCATCAGACTTATACACCGAATATTCAGGTAGAGAAAGGAGAGGAAAAAGGCTATTTTTCATTCGGGGGATCTTGTTTGGTTCTTCTATTTGAGGCCCGCCGTATAGTTTTCGATGCGGACTTGATCGCGAATTCTGAAAATGGATTTGAGACAAGGGCGTTATTTGGAGGATCTTTTGGAAGAGCTCTTCTTTGAAGGCGATGAGGTTGCCGGCAAAAGAAAGCGGCAAAAGGGGCCGGCTCCCAGACTAATCCATAGCGATGCGGCAAATCCGATGAGAAAAGGGATCGCTTGGGGCTTGAGCAGTACATAGATGATGAATAAAGAAAGCGCAGAGACGGCTCCTCGATAAATGCGCGGCAAAATTGCTTTAGGCAGAGGGAGATAGAGCTTATATTGCAAAGAGAGATAAGCGCCGATCCCGAAGCCGAGCCAGGCTCCCATGAGTTGGTAGATCGGTTGAATAGGTAGAAGGTAAATATAACAAAAGCCAATCACGCAGCATATAATCAGGCAAAATCCACGGCCTTGTTTGACCAGGTAATTTTCTAATGGGTCAATCCCTTTGACAAAGGCAAAGACCAAGGCAAGCCCAACAATCCATCCGCCCAAGATGTCCATAGGATAGTGAATTCCCAGATATAAACGGGAAAAACTGATCAAAGGAATGGCAATTACGGCGATTGCCCAAGCCCATCTGCTTTTCCATGCCATGATGAGAAGTCCGCTGAGCAAAACAACTAGCTGCGCAGCTCCGCTTGGCATTCCGGGCGAGGTAAGAGGAAACATTGCAAGATCCGGGTAATCGACAATGGGACGAGGCAAGTTGAAGAGGTGCTTGAGGTGGAAATTAACAAGTCCGTTTACGATAAGGGCAAAGGCCAGGCGCATGCCCCACTTGTAAGAAAATCCTACCCAGACGAAGGGAATGAGGATCATTAAAAAATAGGGAGTATCAAAGTAGTAGAGCGCGTTAAAGAGTTGATCGAGCCATTCGTTCCGCCAAGATGCGGCTTCAAAGAGAAGGCGGACTTGCTCGTTATAAAAGGGGATGTTCATTAAATCGGATCATATCGAATTGATTTACAAATTGCAAATAGGACATGATTTTTGATTGTGTCCTCGAGCGGGACAGTATGTTCTTGCAAAATAGATGATTTGAAGATGCCGTTTAATCCACGTGGATTTTGGGAATAACATTTTTAAATCAGACTCTACTTGCTCAGGCGTTTTCCCTTTGCTTAATTTCCAGCGATGGGCGCACCGAAGGATATGGGTGTCGACAGGAAAGGCAGGAATATTGAACGCCTGAGCCATCACTACGGAGGCGGTTTTATGGCCAACTCCCGGCAATTCCTCAAGAGCGTCGAATGAAGCGGGGACGAGCCCTTGATGTTTTATGATCAGATCTTCCGATAGCTTTTGGATTGCGCGCGATTTTGTGGAGCCAAGTCCGCAGGGGCGGATGATCGTTTCGATTTTTTTTGGATCGAGCCTTGCCATTTTTTGAGGCGTATCTGCCAGTGTAAATAGTTTTGGTGTAATTTGATTGACCCGTTCATCGGTGCATTGAGCGGACAGGAGCACTGCAATCAACAGAGTGTAGGGGTCTTTGTGCTTGAGGGGGATTGTTGGATTTGGGAAGAGCGTATCGAGGATTTCTCCGATCCGATCAGCCCGTTCTTGTTTTTTCATTGTAACTTTTTGATTTTGGATTATGCAGGAGGCCTTATTTTCCAAGGCAGAACTTTGAGAAAATTGCGGAGAGAATTTCTTCCGTGACGTTTACCCCGATGATGGTCCCAAGCGCGCTAAGGCATGCCCGCATGTCCGAGGCAGTGCATTCAGGAGAGACCCCGTGTTCCAAATCTTTAATCACGGTCTTGCAAAAACCAATGGCGTCAGATAATGCCTGATAATGGCGCAGCGTCGTAATCAACACCTCTTCTTTCGACGGAGGGCCGCTTTTCCAGACCACTTGCTCGATGGCCGTGCGAAGCAGATCGAGGCCGAGCTTTTCTTTCGCCGAAATGCCGACCATAGAGATTTTTGTATCGATTGTTCCTATATCGATTTTGTTCCAAACAACGACTGTTTTTCCGCTCGGCGCAATCTTTAAAAGGGCTTTATCATTTTCCGTGAGAGGGCGGCTTGCATCAAGCAGGAGCAGTACCAGGTCAGCGTCTTGCATGGCTTTTTGCGATCGGACAATGCCTTCTTTTTCAACGACTTCGTCAGTTTCTCGGATGCCTGCGGTATCGATCAGGCGGAAATGGAGTCCTCCAAGGCGCAAGTCCTCTTCCAGAACATCTCGC
>DALYFE010000015.1:4207-8284 GCA_031972195.1 Chlamydiales bacterium
ATCGTCTGCGACACCACATCGCGCGTCGTGCCCGGAATCGGTGTGACAATAGCCCTGTCCTTTCCTAAAAGAGCATTCATGAGAGAGGATTTTCCGACATTCGGCGATCCGAGAAGACAAAGAGAGATCCCTTCATGGATTGTTCTGCCATCGTGAAAAGTGTTTTTAAGCAGTTCCATCTCTTCGCAAATTGTATTGAGCTGCTGCAGGATTTCTTCTGCGGTTTCAAATTCAAGCCCTTCTTCCGGGAAGTCGACACACGCTTCGAGAATTGCTGCGATTTCAGTTAAGTCTTTTTGAAAGAAGGCGATTTTTTCCGAGAGAGCGCCTTCCAATTGCTTTTCAGCAGAGCTCATGGCTTGTTCGCTTTTTGCCGCGATGAGTTGCTGTACTGCCTCTGCCTGCGCTAAATCGATCTTGCCGTTCAAATAAGCGCGCAGAGAAAATTCTCCCGGCTCTGCAGGCCTGGCCCCTGCCTCATAGAGCCTTTCCAGGATGCGCCGCGTCATGAGGCTGCCCCCGTGACAAGAAATTTCTACGGTGTTTTCTCCCGTATAGGATCGGGGAGTTTTCATGACGAGAAGAAGAACGTGGTCGATGGGAGTGCCGTCTTTGGCTAAAATTTTTCCGTAATGGGCTGTATGGCTGGCAAAGGTTTTTACAGCGCCGCTGAATACCTCGTCTGCGATATCGAAAGCGGAGGCTCCCGAGAGGCGAATGACTGAGATGGCCCCTTGGCCCGGCGGAGTAGCAACGGCCGCGATCACATCATTTTTTTGAATCGAACGATAGGTAAAGTGCATAGCGGCTCCCATTTTACCAAAAATCAGATCAAATGGGAATTAATTAAAAAATTTTTATTTTTATAATTAAAAAGACAGCTTCTTAGATTTTTTGAAGGGCGGAAGTGATGAGTTTCCCTAAGTCGCTTTCGTCCTTTTTTTCTTCAAGCGCAGCCTGTACTGCTTGTTGGGCATGAAGCGGATTGTATCCCAAATTCATGAGTGCGTTCATTGCATCTGCAATCAAACAAGATGCTAGTGATTCCGGTTTTGCTTTTCCTTTGAGCTTGTCCTTCATTTCAATGACCAATCTTTCCGCAGTTTTCTTTCCAATTCCGGGGATTTTGCTCAAAAGGCGAATGTCGGCGGAGATAATCGCTTGATGAAACGCTCTGATTTCCATATGGCCTACGATGGCAACAGCTGTTTTCGGGCCGACTCCGGAAAGGCCGATGAGAATTTCAAAAAGATCTCGTTCTTCTTTATCGAAAAAAGCGTAAAGAGTTTGAGAATCCTCGCGAACAACATGAGACAGGAAGAGATGTACTTTTGATTCCGGAGAGGGAAGTCTTGTATAGGTATTGAGCGGAATTGTTAGTCGATAAGAAATGCCGGAGGTTTCGACGATGGCTTTTAGCGGTTCTTTGTATTTTAGGGTACCTTGAATGGCTTCGTACATGGGGACCTTAGGTTGTGTGCACAGCAGATGGCCAATGCGAGCGCATCGGCTGCATCTTCGGGCTGTGGGAGTTGGGGAAGTTTTAAGAGCATTTGGATCATTTTTTGGACTTGCAATTTACTCGCTTGCCCTTTGCCTACAACTGCCTGTTTGGCTTTTTTAGGCGCATACTCATAAACAGGAATATTTTTCCTCGCGGCGGCCAATAAGACCATTCCTTTTGCCATTCCAAGTTTGATAGCGCTTTGAGGATTTTTTAAAACAAATTGGGATTCTACTGCAATGGCTGTTGGAGCATAACGCTCGATGAGCGTCTCAAATCCGTCGAATAGAATTTTATAGCGCTGTGCAAGCAAGAGTGTGGCAGGCGGGCGGATGCAGCCAAAGTCAATCGGTTCGCTTGGCGCGCGAATGACTCCATAGCCGGTGATGCGCGTTCCTGGATCGATGCCGAGAATAATGTCCATGGATTGATGAAATTATAAGCTTAGGTATTTTTAAATCTGGCAGAGGCTGTGCTAAAAAGCAATTGTTTTATGGAGCGCGGAATATTGCGGCCGGCCTCTAAGAGGCTACAGTGGATGATTCTATAGTGCTTTAAAATTCTATCAATAGAATTTTAAAGCACTATTAAATCGGCAAAAGATGTTGCCGATTTAAAGAAGTCTCTCGATGAATGGCAGAGGGTTTTTTGCTTTTTCAGATGCATATTGCATCGCAAAGGATTTTATGCGATCGATTGGAGAGTGGTAATCCATGCCAAGAGCTTTGAAGATATCTTCCATGCCTAAAATGCCCAAGGGTCCGTATTTGTAAAGGTCTGCATCGGAAAGGCCTCGTTTCATATACTCGATCGCTAACAGGTTTTCCAGGCAATTGATATCAAACAGAGAACAGTCATTTGTTGGGAAAAGCAGTTGGATCAGGCGCTGTTGGGAGAGCGGATGATCCTTGGAAACGCCTTCAGTTAAAAGCGTATCGAAGAAATGTTTCAATTGCCCTGTCTCAATAAGGCGGTCGATACTATGGTCGATGGCAAGAGATGCAAGAGCTAGCTTGATTTGTTCTCCCCAAGTAAAGGTATTTTCTATGCAGGCGCCAATACGGGATGGAAGTTCCGGCAGCGGACCTTTTATAATTTCCATCAAAAAGCACAGAAGAGTTTCTTTGCTGTATCCGCGATATTCCGCCTGCTTTAGTAAAAAGCTTGCCAAACATTCCAGGGAATGATCATTTGAATCAATCGGTTCTTGATGGAGATGTTTTAGTTCCAGTGCTCGAAGATGATTTTCTATTTCTTCCGGCATATTGCATTGCATGGGAGTGGGAGGAGAGATGGACTGGCCTGAAAGGGATTTTTGCAGCCACCGGGATATGCCGGCCTCCAAAGTCTCTTCTACTTCGCCTTCCGGATTTGTGATGCGATGGATGGGGATTTGATGGGTTTCGGCAAATTGCATGAAATGTGCAGGCGTTACGCTGCGGGAGGGTATAAAAAAGAAAGGGTCTTGCAGGAGTTGGTCGAATGTCCCGTTTTTCGCTGAATCTTGATAGAGTCGTTCCACTAGTTGTTTTCTTTCTTCGCTAGTGGCAGGAGGGGTGAATCTTATCGCTGATTTGATTTGTTCGTAAAGTTCCGGGCACTTCTGGATGAGTCTGGCTAATTGTATTTTTTTAATACGAATTCACTGCAGAAGTATTTTATTTGTTTTGGAACGTATGTGGATTTTTCGCATTCTGCCAGGATTTCGTATTCTAAAAGGTCATCCAATAAAGAGATCCAGTCGGAGGTTGAGAATGCCGCCTGCTCTATGCCAAGTCTTAGTAGGCCTTGGATGTTATAATCTCCCCGGATTTTGTCTGCGTAGTCGATAAACCGTTTAGATATTTGGAGAAGATATTCGGTAAATGTGGTTCTTTCTTCTTCGGGCAGCGCAAGGCTGGGATCTAAGAATAGGGCCTGTTCATTTTGTTTAAAATCTTCAAGTTTATAGGCTATGTTTGAAATGCGGGAATCTGCATTGGGAATTTCGTATAAAGAAATAGATTGATCGTCTTGTTTCCCCGACACGATGGCAGCATGCGTGATATTAGTGCCTGACTTTTTAAGATCGAGAAACTCTTGTCCCATTGCAATTGCAAGATGGGTGAATCGAGTTACGTGTGCAAATAACGCAATAGACCCCGCCTTTGCTTGTTGGAATGTGGTTGCATCAATAATAGAGATGGGCTCCGGCGGATTGGTTTCTTCAACAATCGACTCTTTGTCTAATTGAAGAGCCTCTTTCTTCTTGAGGGGAGAAGGTTCTGCTCTCCGGGAGGGAAGGCTGGGTTCTTCGCTTATTTCATCGAATAGACCAGGATCTTGCATCCTTGGGCTGATCTGCTGTAGAGAGGTTTTATTGACATGGATGTCAGCGGCAAGAAGCCCTCCGATGAGAAAAAATGTCTGCAGTCCCATGGCTGTGATCATTACTGCATCTTGAACAAATCCGACTTCATTAGCGGTCGTATTCGTTGGAGAGTATTCTATTAGCGAGGTGTTTGTATATTCTCCGGATACGGCAGGCAGAGCGAGAGCTGCTGCCATCGGTAAAAAGATTGCCGGAGACGAAG
>DALYFE010000015.1:8321-13688 GCA_031972195.1 Chlamydiales bacterium
CACGTTGTCCCAGTTTGACTGGAGCCAATTAGAGGATGTGGTATTTCTTGGATAAATTGGGTTCATAATGTGCCGTGTTTTGGTTTTCATTATATTATATAATTATATTGTGTTTTGTTTGTATTTTTATGTTTAAAAGTGGATTAATTATGTTGTGTTTTTTTGGGGATGGTCTTTATACCGTTCGTGATTGAAGAGTTCTTCAGTCACTCTCGGTATATGGATAAATAAATTCATTTTAAGTCCTCTTAGGGCAGAGATCCTCATAGGCTGAGCTGCTCGCTCAAATTTTCTGTACGTTTCTAGGGGAACCGGTATATATTAGTGGGATATGACAGTGCCTCCTAAGACGATTTTGGTCAGGATGCCTAACTGGATTGGAGATCTGGTGATGGCGACCCCTGTTTTGACGGATCTGCGAAATGCATTCCCGAATGCTTCGATCACGGCGATGTGCCGCAGGCCGATTTGCGAACTTCTTAAAGAAGATGCATCGATTGACGAGCTCTTTTGTTTTACAAAGCCGGAGAACAAATTTTTGAGAAGAGAGCCAAGGGATATCATCGCAAAGATTGAACAGGGAAAATTTGATACGGTCATTCTCTTGACGAACTCATTTTCTTCCGCCTGGTGGTGCAGGCTTGGAAAAATTCCGAGAAGGATTGGCTATCCGGATCATTTTAGAAGATTATTGCTGACGGATCCGGTGCCTCGTCCTAAAGAGAAAATGCATCAAGTGGATTTGTATAAAAGACTGCTCGAACCGCTAGGTGTTGAGCGTTCAAAAACTTGCCCTCGTCTTTTTGTGACGGAGACGGAGGTCTCTGAGTCCAAAGAGCTCCTATACCAAAGAGGATATAGCAAAGGGAAGAGGTTGATTGGCATCAATCCCGGAGCTGCCTACGGGTCGGCCAAATGTTGGCCCCCCGAGCGTTTTCGCGCTTTGGCGGTCGATCTTTTGACTGAAGGATTTGTTGTGTTTTTTGGCGATTCTTCGACGTTGGGGTTAGTCAAAGAAATTTGCAAGGGACTGCCGCCCAATGTGATCAATCTCGCCGGAGTGACCTCTTTGCGCGAGCTTGCCTGCATTATCAAGGACTGCGATCTTTTAATTACGAATGATAGCGGTCCGATGCACGTTGCCGATGCCTTCGGAACTCCGTTGATTGCGTTATTTGGATCGACTGATGAGGAAAAAACAGGACCTTATCGACAAAAGGAAAGTGTAGTGAATAAGCATGTTCCCTGTTCTCCCTGTTTTAAGAGGGTCTGTCCGATTGATTTTCCATGCATGAAGGAAATCAGTGTGGAAGAGGTGGCTTTCTCTGCCCGTAAATTATTAAGGCGCAAACGTGTTTAGGACGATTTCTCGTCTGCTTTTGCCAAATCCGCTCGATTGGATGTTGAAGAAAACCGCCAAAAAAGGGGGAACCGGCATCTTGATTGCGTGGAATCGAGGCCTTGGCGACATTGCTTTGGGTCTTTATGCAATTATCCATCGCATTCGAGAAAAAGTCCCCAATGCAAATATTACAGTTTTGACCCGGGAGAATTTGTGCGATGGTTTTTCGATGTTGCAAGACATTCGGATTATCGCAGCTCCAAATTGGAAGCGGGGCCAGCCTTATTCAGTCAAAGAGACCCTGTCTTCTCTTGGTATCGACGCTAGTGCATTTGATTTGATCTTGGAGAAGCCAAGTCCTACGGATTGGGTTCGTTGGCAAAGAGGGTTTTTGACTCCTCGTTTGCAGTGGAATCCTGCACATGACGTTCTTTGGAAAAATGTACTGCCTGAGTTTTCTTCCGATTTTATTTACATCGGAGTTCAGCCGATTGCCGAATCCCAATATGGATTATGGCGCAACTGGACTTATGAGAGATGGAATCAGCTTTTTGATCGGCTCGAACAGTTAGGCAAAGTGAAGGTGCTTCTTTTTGGATATGGATCAGAGCCAAAATTTTCACATGCAAACGTGATCGATTTAAGAGGAAAAACAAACTTGTTCGAGCTTTTATCTGTCGTTAAAAATTGCTGCAAGGCGGTGATTTTGCCCGATTCCGGGATCTTATCGATGGTGTATTATCTCGATGCAAGTTTTCCCATTCAGGTTGTCTCTCTTTGGGCAGATCCCAATCATGGAATTTTGAAACAAAATGTAGCATCCCCCAATCAGCAACTGGTTCATACGCCTATGCTGGGAGAGCATCGCGATTTGAAATCTGTGTCAGCGCAGGACATCGTACACCGGATTTTCCCTGCAGAGCCATTGAGGGATTGTCCCAAAGCTAGAGATACATTATCAGTTCAGAGAGGAAAAGTCGGAGTCATTATTCTTGCCGGAGGGATGGGAAGCCGTCTTGGTTTTTCAGGTCCTAAGGGATTGTTCCCCATCGATGGCAAGCCTTTGTTCCAATGGGTTTGTGAAAAAATCCCTAAAGAAGTTCCGGTGGCAATCATGACTTCTGCTTTGAATCATAAAATCACTGTGGCGTTTTTTGAACGGCAGTTGCGATTTGGCTTGGATATTCATTTTTTTCAGCAAGGATCTCTTTCTCTTCTCGACGAACAAAAAAAGCCCCTTGGCATTTTTGTTCCCGATGGAAATGGAAGTGTGTTTAAAGCCTTTGCAGAATCTGGGGTCAGCGCTCTTTTTGAACGGAAAGGAGTTGAATGGATCTCTATTGTTCCTGTCGATAATATTTTGGCAGATCCAATGGACCCTTCTCTTTTTTCATATATGATCTCTGAGAATGCAGAGGTTGGGATTAAGTGTATTCAAGAAGAAGAAGCAGATCCATCAATGGGAGCTCTTGTTGAACGATGCGGCAGGCTCGAGGTGATCGAGTATACTGAAATTAATCCTTTAAGCAGTTATCCGTATCGATACGCCGGGATGATGGGGGTCAAATTTTCTTTTATGAAACAGATGGCTCAAGAAGAGCTTCCCCTGCACTGGGTTTGGAAGCAGACTAGGGGGCGGTTTTCCTGGAAGGGGGAGAGATTTCTTTTTGATGTGCTCCCTTTAAGCCGCTCTGCAAGAGCTCTTTGTTATCCGCGCTCGCAAATCTACGCTCCGCTCAAGACGATGAAAAGTCTTGATCAGATCAAGCTTTCTGTTTAATAACGTGGTAGAAAAAAGTTTAAAAGGAAAGGAATTTCGGGACGTGGTATAATCCGAGGCGTGAAAAAGAAAATTGGATACTTAGGGGCCGGAACCTGGGGTTTCGCCTTATCTACCTTGCTTGCAAACAAAGGACATGAAGTAGTCGTTTGGGCGCGGGATCCTGATTTTGCAAAACTGCTGCAGGAAACACGTGTGCATCCCAAATTGCCGGGATCTAAGGCCGCGCCATCCATGCGGTTTACAAGCGATTTGCAAGAGACGGTTCAAGGAGCGGAAGTTCTCATTGAAAGTGTCACTGCATCAGGGATCCGTCCGGTTTTCGAAAAACTTTCTCAAATAGAAGTTCCTGTAATCCTCACTTCGAAAGGCATCGAGCAGGGTACCGGATTGCTTCTTCCCGAAGTGATTTCTCAAATTTTTGGCGTTGAGCAAAGTCCTCTTGTCGGCATTTTGAGCGGCCCGAGCCATGCTGAAGAGGTGATCGATCATTTGCCAACTTCGATTGTCTGCTCCGCATACGATCCTGAGGTAATGCGGCTGATCCATGAATTGTTTATTACCCCGACATTTAGAATTTATCCGAATGGAGATGTCACAGGAGTGGCATTTGGAGGCGCCTTGAAGAATATCATCGCAATTGCTTGCGGGATTTCTGATGGGTTGGGCAGCGGCGATAACGCAAAGGCTGCTCTCTTGACTCGAGGCCTTCATGAAATGCGCAAGCTTTCCGCTGCCAAACAATGTCTTCCTGAAACGCTCAATGGTTTGTCAGGACTGGGCGATCTTGCAGTGACTTGCATGTCGCAGCATAGCCGCAATTATCGGTTTGGCAAGCTGATTGCAGAGGGGTTTTCTCCGGAAGGAGCCCGTCAAAAAATTGGAATGGCAGTTGAAGGAATTTATACTTGCGTTGCGGCTCGAGAGTTAGGGCTCAAGCATCAAATTCCGGTTCCAATCACCGAAGCTGCTTATTCGATCATCTACGATGGGCTTGACCCTCGCGTCGCAGTAAAAGCTCTTCTCCAAAGAGCTATCAAAGAAGAGCATTTGTAAATAAATCGCGTTGCTTGCAATTCAACAATCGATAATCTTGTTAAGGACATGAAAGATCATAAGCAATGGGTGAATGCAATATTTGATAAGGCCGCTTCCAAGTATGGAGAAAAAAGTTCCTCCTTTTTTAGTTATTTTGGCAAGCGTTTAGCGGAACAAGTGAAGGTTCATCCTCACCATCGAGTTCTTGATGTAGCAACAGGAAGAGGCGCTGTCTTATTTCCTTTAACAGAAATGATCAGTCATGAGGGAAGTCTTACTGGCATCGATATTAGTAAGGAAATGGTTAAAGAAACTTCTCGCGAACTTATAGAAAGAGAGATCGATTGTGTAAAAATAATTCAGATGGATGCAGAAAATTTGTCTTTCTCTGACAATACGTTTGATTTCGTATTTTGTGGTTTTGCAATTTTTTTTCTGCCATCCCTTTCAAAAGCTCTGGCAGAGTTTAAAAGAGTTTTAAAACCGGAAGGGAGTCTCGTTGTTTCAATATGGGGGAATGACTCAAACTTAGATGATTGTGTGAACAATGAGATCCATCGATTTATTCGCCCTCAAGGTCTTGCAGCGACTCCTATTTGGGACGGACCGACATTGCAAGGGCTGTTGGAGAATGCGGATTACTCCGATGTCCAAATTCGAGAAGAAACGAAAACATTCGTCCATGAGAGCGTTGAAGAATGGTATAATAGCCTGTGGAACCATGGAACAAGAGCCAAGCTAGAACAACTTTCTTCCGAACAACAAGTACAATTGCGAGACAATGTATTAAGAAAAGCGTCAGAACTTGTCATAGAGAACAGACTTGAAGAAAATCTTCAGGTATTTTACGGAGTAGCCAAAAAACCTCCTGTCCTTTCTTGATAGAAAGATTTTAGAAGTGGGCCGATTGACAAAATGACAAGACGAGCGTATCCAAATAGATATGCCAAGAACTGCCAGATTGCCGATCTCCACCATTCCTTTGCCCGGGATCAAAGTCGTAACGCCTGCTGAGATGGCGCGGATCGACGCGCTTGCTGTAAAAGAGGGCTCAAGCGAAGAGGCGTTCGTTCGGGAAGCCGGCCGAAAAGTCGCGCTATCGATCCTCTCATTTCCTGAAAAAAAGGCAACCCTTCTGGTTGGCAAAGGCAATAAGGGAGCTGATGCATACGCTGCAGGCTTGACGCTTCTCGATGAAGGATTTTCC
>DALYFE010000015.1:13698-15747 GCA_031972195.1 Chlamydiales bacterium
GAAATTTCAAGAGAGATTTTCAAAGCGGGGAAAAATAGTTTCCGTTTGGGACGGAGAAGAGATTTCCTTTGATGATGGATGGATCATTGATGGGATGCTCGGAACCGGATTTAAGGGCGAGGTTGAAGGGATTGTTGAGACAGCCATTCGCCTGGCTAATGAAACGTGTCAGCCTATCTTAGCGATCGACCTGCCTTCCGGATTGAATGGCGCCACAGGAGAAGTGGCTTCCGTTGCGATCCGTGCGACTTTGACTGTGTCGCTAGGGATGGGGAAGATCGGCTGTTTTTTGCGAGAGGGATGGAATCATGTTGGCACTCTCGTGATTGAAGATTTTGGATTGCCTCATAAATTTTACATGCAAGCCGAACCCATTGCTTATTTGCCAAATCCTTTGGCAATGCGCCTTCCTCCGATTGTGCGTTCCCGTCATAAATATGAGGCGGGCTATGTTGTGGGATTTTCAGGTTCGAGCGCCATGCGGGGCGCTCCAAAAATTGCGGGGCTGGCAGCATTGCGCTCAGGCGCCGGAATTGTTCAGATATTTCATGAAGGAGAGATTGGAGAGGCTCCTATGGAGCTCATTTGCCGGCCATGGAATACTAAGCTGCAGGCGCAAGAATTAAAGCGGGCAAGCGCTGTATTTGCGGGACCCGGACTTGGGAAAAAGAATTTAGGATGGATTAAAAAGCTTAAGCAGCCGGCGGTTCTGGATGCGGATGCTTTGCAAAAAGGGATGCTCTTTCCGCCAGATGCTGTATTGACTCCTCATCGAGGGGAAATGCTTCGCCTTTTGGGATTGAAAAGCGCTCCCGCGGAAGAAGAGTTTTTAGCCCGATGTCAGAAATTTGTCGAAAGAAAGAGAGTTGTTTTGTTGTTGAAAGGGGCTCCCAGTTTTCTTTTTGCCCATGGAAAGCCCCCTCTTATTTTAACTCGGGGAGATCCGGGGATGGCGACGGCAGGTTCCGGAGATGTGCTAACAGGAATGATCGCTGCTTTGCTGGCCCAAGGATTCGATTGCTATGAGGCTGCGGCGGCCGGAGCCTATTTTCATGGCGTTGCAGGAGAGATCGCAGCTCAAGAAAAAACGTCCTATGGGCTCATTGCACGCGATCTTATTGACTATTTGCCGCAAGCTTTTGCAGAAGAAAAATTCTCCTAACTCACTTTTAAACCATGTTTCGTCGCTTTTTATGGAGTTCCTGATTACAAAATCGGTTTCCGGAGCTCTCCTTCGCGCATGCCGAGGTTGCCATAGCGATGGTAATCGATGCTGATGGCAACTTCTCTTAAGAAATGGAGCAATTCGTATCTGCCGTTGGCAAGAACGGGGACATCGATGATGTGAACATCGGCGCTTGCGGCTGCTTGATGAAGGACAGCGGAGGCAGGTTCGATGAGACGGATGCGATGCATTTTACCTGCTCGGACGCGTCCTAAAAATTCTTCATCGCTTTCTTCAACGACCGGAAGGATCGGGACAAGCTCAAGCCAGTTAAACGCGGCGGATTTGGATTCATGGTGGGCCCAGCTAATTTCCAAGCCTGCGCCGCAGGTAAGGGCGGCAGCGCAGATGCGGAGCGCGTCGAGCGGATTCGAGTGGCGCTCTAGGCGCAGGATGGTCCCTTTGCGAGGAACATAGCGCAAGTAGTTGTCTTCTCCGACAACTTTTGTAGGATCCCTATCTTGATGCAGGCGTCTCCACCAATAGGCATAATTGGCAACGCTTGCAGTCCATGTTCCTAGTTGTTCTGCGGATAGGTCGAGTTTTTCTAAAAAGGCCGTTAGATTATTGACCCACTCATTGACAGGGAGTTTTTCCTGAGGAAGCCCTACTTGCGATACGTTCATGAACTCGCGCAGATAATTTGGTCCTCCGGCTTTTGATCCGTTGCCGAAATTGGATGCTTTTGTTCCGCCGAATGGTTGGCGTCTTACAATTGCACCGGTAATCGTTCGATTGATGTATAAATTGCCCGCTTCAATTTGTTCGAGCCAAATGGCTTGTTCTCGATCATCGAGGCTTTGCAGTCCTGAAGTCAGTCCGAA
>DALYFE010000015.1:15757-17047 GCA_031972195.1 Chlamydiales bacterium
CAAGTTGAATTGCATGTTGTAAATTGTCAGCTCGGAGAACAGCGAGCACAGGGCCGAAAAGTTCGGTCATATGCGTAAAACTTCCCGGTTGGACATTCCATTTAATGCCGGGACTCCAAAGGCATGGATTTTCCGGGTCTTGTTTTGGTTCGAGAAGCCATTCCTCTTTGGGTTCTAATGTTGTCAGCGCTCGCTTCAGCACTCCGCGCGGCTCATGGATGACGGGGTTCATTCTAGTTGCGGGATCCCAGGGGAGTCCTACCTTCCAGCTCGCGGCTGCCTGGGCAAGTGTTTTTCGGAATTGAGGATCGTCGTAGACCTCAGCTTCAAGAATTGCTAATGATGCCGCAGAACATTTTTGACCTGCATGGCCGAATGCTGATTGGACCAGGTCCTTGATTGCCAGATCTCGATCTGCAAGCGCTGTAACGATGATTGCGTTTTTGCCGCCTGTTTCTGCTGCCAGATCAAGCCCCGGACGTATTTTCAGGAAATGGCGCGCGGTATCCGTTCCTCCGGTGAGGATTACGCAATTGATTCTAGGATCGCGGATGAGTTCATCTCCCACTTCAGATCCTGAGCAGGGAACAAATTGAAGCACTTCTTTTGGAACGCCGGCATCCCAAAGGGCATTGGCGACAAGCCAGCCGATGAAAACGGTATCGGATGCCGGCTTGAAAAGAACGCAGTTGCCTGTGACGAGGGCAGCAAGAACTCCTCCCGCAGGAATCGAGCAGGGAAAGTTCCATGGCGATGCAACAAGCACGGTTCCTTTGGGTTCCCATTTCAGATCTTTGATTGCGGCCATTTTTTCCATTTGGCGGAAATAGTATTCTGCAAAGTCGATCGCTTCAGAAATTTCGGGGTCGGATTCGGGAATTGTTTTCCCTCCCTCAGCCATCATTGCCCCGGTTAATTCTCCCCTTCGTTCTCTAAAGAGCTGGGCTGCCTTGGCGAAAATACGGCTGCGATGGGCAATTGATGTACTGGCCCATTCTTTTTCATGTTTTTTTGCGCAAACGAGGGCCTGTTCGATGTGATGCTTCTGCGCTTTTGCATAGTAGAAGAGAACGCTTTTTGGATTCGATGGACTGTGGCCTACTCCATCGGCATTATCAAAGAGTTCTTTGCCGGCAATTACGAGGGGAAGCGGATCGATCCGGCGGTGTTGCCAGCTTTTTGAAAGTTCTTCTGCCCAGCGTCTGTTTTGCGGCAAAGAAAAATCGGTATCCGGTTCATTTTCGAAGGGAGCTGAAACGTCGAGCGGCTGAGGAGCGATGAGGCGGATTT
>DALYFE010000015.1:17057-19325 GCA_031972195.1 Chlamydiales bacterium
TGGCGTCTTGGGTTTAGGCTGGCTGTTTCAATCTCATCGCAGCTTTGTGAAAAGAGAAGCGTTTGGCTATCCCAGACGTCAGTTCCCGGTTTCAGTCCAAATGCGTGGCGTAAAAAGTTTTCAGGGCCTGTGTTTTCATCGAGACGGCGGATGAGGTAGGCGATCGCGTGTTGAAATTCTGCTTTTGTAGCTACAGGGCAGTAGAGGAGCATCCCGCCTGTTAATTTTTGGACAACGCGCCGGATATGGTCAGCCATCCCTTCGAGCATTTCGAACTCAACATGGGATTCTACTTCATTTTCCAATCTGAGAAGCATTGCGAACGCGATATCAAACAGGTTGTGGCTTGCAACTCCTAGGCGTACTGCGCGGGCATTTTCCGGGATGCATCCATAGATCACCATCCGTTTGTAGTTGGCATCTACTTCCAGTTTGCTTGTGTAGGGGGCCTGCGGCCAACCTCTTAAAGAGGCTTCGAATTGCTCCATTGCCAGGTTGGCGCCTTTTACAATTCGGATTTTAATCGGAGCGCCGCCTTTGGCTACCCGTTTTTTTGCCCATTCAGTGAGTTCTTTTTGGATATTATGGGAATCGGGCAAGTACGCTTGCAGTACGATCCCGGCCGGGTAATCGAAAAATTCCTCTTCGTCCAATACTTGTTTAAATACGGCAACGGTGAGATGGAGGTCTCTGTATTCCTCCATGTCCAAGTTCACGAATTTTGCTTTTTTGGTTCCGTCCGGGCGCACGATTGCATGTTTTATTGCGGCGCGATATAACACCTTGAGACGGTCTGCGAGGATATTTGCCGATCCGTCGAAATCGATCATGTTGATTTGGCTGAAAATTGTTGAGATTTTGACAGACATGTAATCGATTTGAGGATGCTTCAAATCCTCGCAATAGATTTGCATGCGGTGTTTTGCTTCCGGTTCGCTTAAGATTGCTTCCCCAAGATGGTTGAGGTTAAGCTGTACGCCTTGTTTTTTTCTCGATTCAAGATGCTTGTTTAAAAGAGATGTTTCTCCCGGAAGAATTACGCGCGAGGTCTCTTTTCTTAACGTATGGGTTGCAATAGGGACTAAGAGTTGTGCAATGGAGATAGGAAGAGATTTAAAGACGAACAATTCCGCTCGTTTGATCAAATCGAGGTATTGAGGCACTCCGATCTGGTGGAGCAGATAGATCATTTGGTCGGCGATCCGTCGATTTTTATGGCTGCGGAAACACTCGTCGGTCATCGCAGTTGTGAAAGCTTTTCCTTTCGCATCGCGCATAAGCCGGGATAGTTGTTCTTGAATCTTTTTTTCCTCAGAGGTCATTGTATTGGAGGCTTCATGCAGCATAAGCGCAGCTAATTCCAAGGAGAGTTTTTTTCTTTCGGCAATCGAAAGAGGTCGTCCTTTAACGCGATTTAAAATCTCGGTAGCTTCGCTAAAATGTGAGGATGCCATAAAAATTGTCCGTTTTTTGCTTCAAAGGAACTTCTTTTCCTTCCTTCATATATTTACCTATAGCATATGGATTGAATTCTTTGGTATCATAGAGGTATGAGGATAGAATTTTTTTTATTGGTTGCTTGGATATCGCTTGTAAGCGCCTCTGTTTCTCCCGGGGTCGATCAATTTTTTGAACAGCATGCCGGGAAATTCAAGGGAAAAAAAATCGGATTGATCGTGAATCAAACGAGTGTTGATTCAAAGATGTGTTCAACCCTTTCTCGATTTTTAGAGATGTCTCCAGAAATTTCAGTCTCGGCGATTTTTTCTCCTGAACATGGAATTAAGGGGCAGCAATATGCTTGGGAATCTGTGCCGGATGGAAAAGAAGGGGGCATTCCGGTTCATAGTCTTCATGGGAAAACAAGACGTCCTTCCGCAGAGATGCTGAAAGGGCTCGATGCGATTGTCTATGATATTCAATGTACGGGAGTGAGAGCTTATACGTACCCGACTACGCTATTTTATATGATGGAAGAGGCTGCGAAATTGGGAATTGAGGTGGTCGTGTTCGATCGTCCCAATCCAATCAATGGAATTACCGTAGACGGCCCTTTGTTGGAGGATGCTTGGCGCTCTTATATTGGATATGTGAATGTCCCTTATTGCCACGGGATGACCATTGGCGAGCTGGCTCAGTTTTTCAATGGAGAATACAACATAGGGTGTAAGCTGCAGGTCATTCCGATGAAAGGCTGGAAGAGAACGATGAGTTACCGCGATACGGGACTGGCCTGGATTCCCCCAAGTCCGAATGTTCCTGAGCCCG
>DALYFE010000016.1:0-5546 GCA_031972195.1 Chlamydiales bacterium
TACCATAATCAGCCGTATTTGGCACAACTTCTTCCAGTTCAATCTGTTCGTGACGCTCTTTATAAGGACGCATTTTTCTTTGCCCAGAATGGTCCCCAGAAACTTTTGATTTTTTATCAGTCATAACAAACTCCACGCTCTACAAACCAACAATGATGTGAAAAAAATTTCAATTCAATTTTAAAAAACACATTTCTAAACAGATAGAAAAATAAAAAAAAAAATCAAATAAAAGAAAATTTTAATACACCAATCGTACCAATTGAATTTTTTTCAGAAATTCTCAAAAAAAATCTCATGTGGAAACTCTGGTTCATAACATGTCGATATACGTTCGATAACTTGTTGATAAATGGAATGAACACAAGTTTTGAACAAGATCCAACTCCCTCATGAACAAGTTATGAACAAAGGTTTTTCTCTATGAAAAACAGGTTAGTTATAAACACTTCCACAACGTACGAAGAAGACGATATATATATATTAATATCTCTTCTTAAGAAATAAAGAGCTTGTTTTTCGTCCTTCAAGCAGCTATCTTAATTGGATTCCTTTGAGAGAGTTTATGATAGATCCAAAATATTATTTTTCTAACGCTTCCTCACCAGTATTTCAAGGTATCTCTTTAGTATGGGATGCATTAAAACACCTGCCTACGTTTTTAAAAACCCTAGAGCTTGGAAAAATAGAAATAAGACTTCCTGACAGTGTTTTTTTAGAAAACCCCGAGTTAATTTTTATAGGAGAAGGAGCAATCATAGAACCCGGATCCTACATCAGAGGTCCAGCTTATATTGGAAATAACTGTGAGATTCGACAAGGAGCTTATTTAAGAGGGAATGTTTTTCTGGAAGAAGGAGTGGTGGTTGGTCACTGTACAGAGGTTAAAAATAGCATTCTGTTAAAGGGTGCTCATGCAGCACATTTCAATTATGTGGGAGATAGCATCCTTGGTGAGATGAGTAATTTAGGAGCTGGGGTCAAATGTGCTAACTTTCGTCTGGATCAAGGAGAGGTTGGGGTATGGATAGACGAAAAAAAAGTGATGACAGGACTTAGAAAATTAGGGGTTATACTAGGAGATCGTTCGCAAATTGGATGCAATAGCGTAACGAGTCCTGGAACTTTGATCGGACAAGATGTGGTATGCTATCCATGTATGCATATCCAAGGAAGCATTGCTTCCGGATCTTCGAGAAAGTTAAAGCAAGAAGTGGAAAGAGGTATTTTATGAAAAAAACTGGATGTATTGCTGGGTCTCATTTCTTTTCTTATAGAGACAAAGTAGAAAAAGAGATCGCAAAAAGTATTTCTAGTTTAGGAGAAAAAAATAAACTTAGAGATGCTTGCGAATATGCTCTTACCAATGGAGGAAAAAGATTTCGCCCTCTGATTGTTTTAATGATTTCTGAAGCTTTAGGAAGGGGGCTTCCTATAATGGATGCAGCACTTTCTGTGGAGTTTTTTCATACAGCTTCGTTAATTGCTGATGATCTTCCTTGTATGGATAACGATGACGAGAGAAGAGATAAGCCCTCTCTACACAAGGTTTACGGAGAAACAATAGCTTTGCTTGCTAGTTATGCTTTAATTACTTCAGCCTTTGAAAGGATTCACCTTAGCGCTTCTGCAATGCGAAAATCTGGTCTTTATCCCCCTGAATTTTGCGATCGTGTTTGCAGGTTGGCATTAGAGAGTGCTACCCATTCTTCTGGGATCCACGGAGCTACAGCGGGGCAATTTTTGGATTTATATCCACCTACTTTGAATTTAGAAACTGTAAAGCAGGTGATCTATAAAAAAACAGTGACCTTGTTTGAAGTTTCCTTTATGTTTGGGTGGCTTTTTGGCGGGGGCAGCGCCTCGTCGATCAAGGCAATTCAGTCTTGCGCTATCCAGTTGGGGCTAGCGTTTCAAATTGCAGATGACATGGAAGATAACGACCAGGACGCATCTCATAGCGGCTCTGTAAATCTTGCAAGAGTTTTGGGAAAGGATTTAGCCCGGACTTTTTTTGAAAAGGCAATGGTTGAGTTTAAAGAGAGCCTGAAAGGGCTCGGTCTTTGGACGGAGCCCTTTCAAGAGTTATTTGAGTTTTTAGGTAGGAGCGGCCGCGTCGACTGCAGGCTTCTTGGCGAGAGCAGATCCTGAAGCGATTTTTGCGTGGATGGCTTTTTCAATTTCTTCGGCAAGCTTTGGGTTGTTTTTTAGCTCTTCCCGAGCAGCTTCTCTTCCTTGTCCCAAACGATGGGTCTGGTAGCTGAACCATGTCCCCTTTTTATCGATGATCCCCGATTCAACGCCTACGTCGATCAAAGATCCAATATGAGAGATCCCTTCATTGAAAATGATATCGAATTCAGCAGACTGAAATGGAGGAGCGCATTTATTTTTTGCGACTTTGACGCGGACTCTCGATCCGATATCGTTGGTGTTTTCCGGACCTTTAATGCCGGCGATACGGCGAATGTCCATACGGATCGATGCATAGAATTTTAACGCTCTTCCCCCCGTGGTGGTTTCCGGGTTGCCGAACATCACGCCGATTTTTTCCCGAATTTGGTTGATGAAGATCGCGCAAGTATTGCTTCGAGATAAAGTAGCGGTGAGCTTTCTCAAAGCCTGCGACATCATTCTGGCCTGAAGTCCCATGTGTTGATCGCCGATTTCTCCTTCGAGTTCTGATTTCGGAACGAGTGCGGCAACGGAATCTACGACGATGACATCGACTGCGTTCGAGCGGGCGAGCATTTCAGCGATGTTGAGCGCTTCTTCTCCATTATCCGGCTGGGAAATCATGAGATCGTCAATGTTGACGCCGATTTTTGCAGCATAAGAGGGATCCAGGGCGTGTTCAGCATCGATGTAGGCGGCAAGTCCTCCAGCTTTTTGAGCGTTTGCAACAATGTGGGTTGCAAGGGTTGATTTTCCTGAAGACTCGGGTCCGTAAATTTCGATGATCCGGCCTCTGGGAACGCCTCCAATGCCAAGGGCAACATCGAGCGCGATCGCTCCGGTTTTAATGACGCTGACTCCTTGAGCCGATGCATGTTTTCCAAGCGCCATGATTGCACCGTCTCCAAATTGTTTTTGGATGTGTGAAATCGCAAGTTCAAGCGCCTTCTTTTTTCCGGCGTCGACTAATTGTTGCTGAGACATAAAACCCCCGTTTGTTTTTTCTCTTAAGAATGGAAGCAATCGGCCTTCTCGTCAAGAAGATGATGGTCTGCCGCAAAACTTTTGCGACAGCTTCTTATGTGTATATAAATTCTTTTCTCTGTTAATTGTGTGTTGTGCTTGGAAAGACAGAGGAATCGATGATCTTGGCAGGAGATATTGGGGGAACGCATACAAGGCTTGCCCTATTTGAGCATGGAAAAAAAATCGTTGAGAAGAAGTTTCGAAGTCCTGAATACCCGGGGCTGGAAGCAGTTGTTGAGGAATTTCTCCGCGAAGAGAAAAAAACGATATCGAAGGCATGTTTTGGCATTGCAGGGCCTGTCCGCAACGGCCGGTGCAAAACGACGAACCTTCCCTGGATTGTCGATGCAGCCTCTTTGAGCCAAAAACTTAAAGTTCCGACGGTTCGTTTGATCAATGATCTTGAGGCCAACGCTTATGGACTGAAGGTTTTGAAAAAAGAAGAGCTGTGCTTGTTGCAGAAGGGAGAGCCTGCCCAGACGGGAAATAGGGCTCTGATTGCTGCGGGAACAGGTCTTGGAGAGGCAGGACTATTCTGGGATGGAAAAGAGCATCATCCTTTTGCGTGCGAAGGGGGCCATGCGGATTTTGCAGCAAGAAATCAAGACGAATGGGAGCTTTTTTGCTATTTGGAAAAAAAATTCGGCCACGTTTCTTATGAAAGAGTGCTCTCCGGCTCAGGTCTTTGTTCGATTTTTCAATTTTTAGTGGAGACTCGAAGGGTTTCCTGTTCTGCAGAAATGGAGAAAGAGATGAAAAATCCGGAGTTTGCCAAAGTAATTTCAGAACATGGCGTTAAAAATAAAGACGAGGCCTGCGTATTGACGCTCGATTGGTTTATTTCGTTTTATGGGGCCGAGGCGGGAAATCTCGCTCTGAAGTGCTCTTCTTTGGCAGGGCTTTATATTGGCGGCGGAATTGCTCCCCGCATTTTGGAAAAACTCAAGAAGGGCCCTTTCCTTCGTTCATTTTTAGATAAGGGGCGCTTTCATGGGTTTCTTGAATCGATTCCCGTTTGGGTGGTTTTAAATGATGATGCTGCGCTACTGGGCGCGGCGGAGTGTGCTGAAAAATGATCAATGCTGAACGCAAACGAATGGAAGATGATGCGAGCACTCCCGGAAAGCAGCTTTCCATTGGAGCTGTGGCTCCATGGGAAAGATGGGGTCCCTATGTTGATGGCGATGCGTGGAATTATTTTCCTCATGAACATGCAAGAAAAAGGGCCTTTCGGCGCTGCGAGGATGCGATTGCCGGAATATCCGATCGATTTCAGGTTCTTTTATTTGCTCCTGTTTTTTGGAATGGAGCCGATCCTATTTTGAAAGAGCGGCTTTTCGGGCTCAATCCCCATGAGGGCAATCATGGAGAGGACGTCAAAGAGCTCTATTATCATCTCGATGCAACGCCCAGCCATAGCTATCTTAAGTATCTGTATAAATATCCGCAGCTTGCCTATCCATACGATCATCTTGTCGAAGAAAATGGAAAACGAGGGGTTGCCGATCGAGAGTATGAGTTGGTCGATACCGGCATTTTTAATGAGAATCGCTATTTTGATATTTTCATTGAATATGCGAAGGCCTCTCCGGATGATCTTTGCATTCGGATTGAAGCCATCAATCGAGGGCCTAAAGCCGCTCCCTTGCACATTTTGCCGCAGATTTGGTTTCGCAATCAGTGGGCCTGGGGAGAAAAGCGTGCTGCAGAACCCATCATTAAACTCGATGGCGACTATTGCCTGGTTGCCGATGATGCTGCGCTCGCATCTCCAAGAAACCTTCTTTTCGACTATCGGTTAGGGCCTCGCTATCTTTATGCAGACTCTAAATGCGAAACATTGTTCACGAATAATGACACGAACTTCCAGTCCTTATGGGGAACTCCTAACGAGGTGCCCTTTGTTAAAGATGCATTCGACCGCTATTTGGTTCATAAGGAAACGGGTGCGGTAGCTCCTCAAAAAAAAGGGACAAAGGCTGCCTTTCACTATGAGTTTAAAGCAATTCCTGCAGGAAAGAGCTGCAAGATTCTTCTTCGGCTGACGAATCAAAAAATGGACCGTCCAATAGAGGATATTGAGGCGATTTTTGAAAAACGGATTAAGGAAGCCGATCTTTTTTATGCATCGGTGCACCCTCCAAAAGCATCTGAAGAAGAAAAAAAGATTCAAAGACAGGCATTGGCGGGAATGATTTGGAACAAGCAGCACTACCACTATGATGTGGGTGCTTGGATCCAGGGGGATAATCCAAAAAAACCGCCGCCCGAAGAGCATAAGCATATTCGCAATACCCACTGGCGCCATGTCGTATCGATGCGCACATTTTCGATACGACATGGCG
>DALYFE010000016.1:5556-11985 GCA_031972195.1 Chlamydiales bacterium
GGGATTTAACATTTCAAGCGCTCACCTTCTCGTTGATCGATATTGAATTTGCAAAGCAGCAGCTTTGGCTTTTGCTATTCGATCAATTTCAACATCCTAATGGCGCAATCCCTGCTTATGAATGGGAGTTCAGCGATGTCAATCCCCCTGTGCAAGCTTGGGCGGTTTTGCAGATTTACGAATATGAAAAGAAAAAGTTCGGCAAAGAGGACTATTCCTACCTGGAAAAATGCTTCCATAAGCTGCTTTTGAATTTTTCTTGGTGGATTAACAAAGTCGATAGCTTGGGAAACAACATCTTTGAGGGTGGATTCTTAGGGATGGACAACATCGGCTTTTCGGATAGGTCGCAAAAGCTTCCTGAAGGGTATCTTCTTGATCAAGCCGATGGATCGGGATGGATTTCCATTTTGTGTCTGAACTTGATGAGAATTTCTCTGACATTGGCCAAAAAAAATCCCATTTATGAAGGGCTTGGGATTAAGTTTTTCCAACACTTTGTTTTCGTAACAGCAGCCATGCGCAAAGGCTATTGGCGCCACTACGATATGTGGTGTGAAAAGGATGGATTTTTCTATAGCTATTTGCGCCATCCCGATGGAAGTTCCGATCAAATTCGAATTCGTTCTTTGACAGGGATCATTCCTTTTTTTGCAAGCGACGTGTGGGATGAAGAAGAGCTGAAAAGCTTCCCTAATTTTTATTCGTCTTATGAATGGATGGTGGCAAAACGTTCGAACCTAACGGATAAATGCATTCAGAAAATCCCCCATACTTCAGGATCGAAGCATTTGTTTGGACTTTTGGATGCCAAAGAGATGGAGCGATTTTTAGGATATCTTTGGAATCCTGAAGAATTCCGATCTGAATATGGGCTAAGAAGTCTTTCGAAATACCATGAGAAGCATCCTGCCAGTCTATATGACCAGACTCTTTCCTATGAGCCAGGAGAATCCCTTGCAAAAATTAAAGGGGGCAATTCCAATTGGAGGGGCCCTATTTGGTTTCCGGCAAACTATCTATTGATAGAAACGTTGAAGTGTTTAAGCCGTGCATTTGGAGATACCCTGCAGATTCGCGTTCCCGGAGAAAAACCGGTCACATTAGCCTTCATGGCAGAATCGTTCGCTGAAAGGCTTTTAAACCTGTTTAAGAAGGATGCAAATGGCCGCAGGCCTTGTTATGGAGATGCAGAAAAACTGCAGACAGACCCCCATTTCTTGGAGCACCTGTTATTCTATGAGCATTTTCATGGAGATAATGGGCGCGGTCTTGGCGCGTCGCATCAAAATGGTTGGACGGGTCTTGTGGCAAATCTAATCGATCAATTTAGGGAATAGACCTCTTTAGAGGTCTAAAAAAAAAGCCAGGCGGGGAGATTCCCGGCCTGGCTTGGGCCCGTTTTTTGACTTCTATCAATTAGAAATCAAGTCTGGCTGTTGCAGTCAAACCTTGTGCATACAGGTTGCCTGTTCCGAGCTGTTGTTGCGCTACAGCGCCGGATCCATCAAAATGCGGGAACATATTTTGATTGAAGAATACTTGGAATCCATAGGCTGCAGAGAAATCAATATGCCAGTTGTTGTTATCAAAGTAAGATCCCCAGCCAAAGCCCATTTCGAGATCTAGATGCGGTCTTAGCGCAGAGACTCTTTCTTTGCCGACAAAGAATTCAGTCATGCCCGGTGTAATAGCAACAGGCGTAGTGGCGACAGCGCTGGTTGCAATGAATGCTGTTTTTGTTTGCACTTTGTATTTTGTATACAAGAGATCCGCGCTGCTATTTCCGAAGAAGCGGAAGCCGTGTCCCATGATCCAGTTGGTATTGAGTTCAACTTTAGGACCGATCGCCCAGGAATGGCTTCTGTTGTAGGTGTCTTTTACTCCAGGCACTTCTACCGGAGCTACTGCATTGCTGAAGCTGTTATTGACTTCATGAACATGCACGTTTTGCAAGATCCAAGCAGCTCTTGCGCCAAACGCGGAGCGGAATGTCAGCGATGTGCCGACATAATAGGTTCGTCCTAAATCGATATCGGCGATATCGAGATGGCAATTCCATTTTTCGGAGATGTCGTTATAGGCATTCGTTCCTTGGATGGCTCTGTTCCCCCAAAGAGAGAAAATAGGAGCCAAAACTCCGGGAGCAGCTTCCACTCCATTCGTGGAAGTGTGGTTGGAAGCATGAATTCTTGTGTATTCCGAGTAGGTATCCCAATTGTCCAAATCGAAATTCATGCCTATGCCGACTTTGAACCCAGGCTTATAGTCAAAATCCATGGCAACGTAGTTTCCTTTGATTTTGACAGGAGCATTTGCAGTATAGAGGCTATTGTCAAGGCTGTTTACAAAAGCTGCTTCCATGTTGTCTTGAGACAGTTGCCAGTAGATGAAACTGCCTTCTACAAAAAGATCCCAGGATCCTCGTACATCAACGCGGGCAAGCGCATTGTATCCCGGCATCATTTGACTGTGTGCAAGTCTTTGTCCTTGTTCGAAGCTTTTGCAGCGGGGCCGATTATTTTGACCAACCAGATTATCCTGGCTGAATAAGGTTGTAGTAGCAAGCAGGGATGCGATCACCCAGGATGCTGTGGATTTCAGTGTATTCATCGTATTGGTCTCCATGTTTTGGACGATAGATTTTGGATTTTTTTCTCAAGAAACGTCTACGATGTTAAGTGTAACTACAAAATTTAGTCAAGGATCGGCGAGGAACAAAAAAAAACAGGCCGGAAAAATTCCGGCCTGTTGTCTTTCTCAACATAACGTAGGACTGACTATTAGAAGTCGAGTCTTGCTGTTACGTTCAAACCTTGCATGTAGAGGTTTCCAATTTGCTCGAAGTTCATGCCAGGAGAGGCGGAACTTGGAAATTGAACGAACATGTTCTGGTTGAAGAACACTTGGAAGTCATATCCAACTGCGAAGTCGATATGCCATCCGTTGTTATCCAGATATGTTCCCCAGCCGAAGCCCATCTCGATATCCAAGTGGGTTCTGAGAGCTGCAACTTTATCTCTTGAAGTACCGGCAAGGAATTGTCCTGCAGTCAGACCAAGAGCATTAGTTCCTCTTACGATAGCAACTGTTTTTCCTTGTACTTTATATTTTGTGTACAACAGGTCAGCAAAAGTGTTTCCGTAGAAGCGGAAGCCATCTCCGAAGATCCAATCCATTTTCAGACCAGTTTTTGGTCCAATTGCCCAAGAGTGAACTCGGTTATAAACATTTGTTTCAGCATTTGCTGAAAACGGAAGTCCAGCAACAATTGTGCCATTTGTAACGCCGTTGTAGCGAGTATGCTGGTTTTGTAGAATCCAACCGCCTCGAGCACCAAAAGAAGAATGGAATACGAGGTATTGGCCTACGTAGTAAACTCTTTCCATTTGACCGTCGATGAAATCGAGGTTGCAGGTATATTTTGAGTGGAGGTTGCTATATACCTGGCCCACGCCTTGCAGGAACAATGGATGGCCTTGAGTTGCAAAAATAGTTGGGTTTGCGCTGTCTGAAGAAGAGGACACATCATGTTTTCCATGGATTCTTGTGTACTCGGCATATCCTACCCAGTCATCATGCTGGAGATTCATTCCCAAACCTACTTTAAAGCCAGGCTTGTAATCAAAATCCATGTCTACAGTGTTTGTGCGAGCGCCCAATCCACTTACAGTTAAATCTGCAAGCGTCAATGAATCTTGAATGCCTACAGAAAAGTTGTCTAGGAGAGGCTGCCAGTAAATGAAAGTTCCTGTTACGAAGAAATCGTACTCGCCTTGCATGCCGATGTTGATTTCAGCAGGTGCATTGTAAGCAGCAATTGTAGGCATTTGAGGCTCTTGAACAATTCCGCAAACTGCAGGTTTTGCAGGCTTGCATACTTGCGGTTGGCAAGTTGGCTTAACTGGCTGGCATACCGGCGGAGCTTTTGGCGGCTGGCATGAATTATTTTGGTTTTGGCCGAATACGGTAGTAGCCGCTAAGAGAGAGGCTACCATCCATGGCATTGTTTTACTCGATAGATTCATTTTTTCTCTCCATTTTGGAAGAAGTTTTTAGCTTTCGCTAGGATTTTTTCTCATCTTTTCAGAATCTCGCTCAGATAGCATGCCAACGTTTTGACCTACTCTCTGAGCAAGATCCAGTTTGGCTCTCAAAGCGAGGTCATTTCGAAGAATGTTCACACGCTGTAAAAGCAATTCTTTGTTCTTATACAACTTTTAACCGCAAAGATAAATTTTATCAAGAAAAAATCCGAAAAAAATTCTTTTCCTCAATGGAAATCTCCCATTTCAGGCAAATCGTACCAGTCGATAAACAGGCCGATATTGTTTTGGGAAGAGATCGAAGAATTGAGATCGAATCGAATTTCGAAATCGGAATTTTCTTGTTCATTATGGTCGTTGGAGTTTTGTCTATCTCCAAAGTAAATGACGGGCTGGCTTAGAAAGAAGCGAGGATATGGTTGCAACATAAACACTCCTTTTACTGAATAAGAGGGCCGAGCGGAGAACTCGGCCCGTCAAAACTTAGTAGTCCAGTCTTGCTGTAAACGTTAAGCCTTGCACATACAAGTTGCTTGGCGAGTATGTAGGCAGGCGAAGAACGTTTTGATTGAAGAACACCTGGAATCCATAAGACGCTGACAAGTCGATGTGCCAGGAATTATAATCCAAATAAGTTCCCCAACCCAATCCTGCTTCGAAATCCACGTGGGCTCTAATGGCGCCGAATTCGTCGCGGTTGATATTGAATAGGTTGGTTCCTGCTGTGAAGGCATTATAGTCTACAAATGGACGTAGAGCAGTTTTGGTTTGCACTTTATACCGAGTATATAAAACGTCGGCAAAGCCGCTTCCGAACAGGCGCAGTTTATGGCTGACCATCCAGTCCATTTCTATCCCAAGTCTAGGACCGATCGCCCAAGAAGTGCTTCTGCTAATTACGTCCATCTTGCCAGGGAGAGCCAGTTTGTTTGCAAAGAGAGGATCGATCAAGGCTCCATTATAAGAATAGTCAAGATCGAGTTTTTCTGAGATTAACGCGATTCGTCCCCCAAAAACTGAGTGGAAAACCAGTTCCTTTCCTACGTAATAAACGCGCTCTAACTGAGGATCGATAAAGTCTTGATTGCATCCGAATTCAGCTTTTACTGAATTGAAAACAAAGCTTGGGTTGTTGAACTCGATAAAAGTTCCCCCGCCGGTATTTGTGCCGGGCGCAATATCTCCCCAGCTATTGAAGAGTCTTGGATTTGTGCTCGAAACAAACTTCGATGTTTCATCCTCTCCGTGAACTCTGGTGTATTCAATATAACCTACCCAGTCATCATTTCGGAAATTCATCCCCAGCCCAATTTTAAATCCCGGCTGGAAGTCGGAGTCCATATCGACTGTTTCTCCGTGAATTCCGCTATCGGGCAAATCTACTAGAGGGATGGAGCTCTTTGTTGCCACACGCATATCGTCTTGAATTCTTTGCCAGTAGAGGAAGCTGCCGGAGGCAAAAAAGTCCCATTCTCCCTGGAAGCCGATATTAATTTCCGCCGGAGCGTTGTAAGCTGCAATAATTGGAGGCTGAGGTTCCTGAACCCTTCCGCATTTTGCGGGTTTGCATAGTTGCGGCTGGCAAATAGGCTCTATGGGTTGGCAGACTGGCGGGCATGGTGTTGGTTCAACTTTTTTTTGCGGGCATTGGGCTTGTTCTGCTTTTTTGGGAGCGCATCCATTTTGGGAATTTCCAAATATGGAGGCGGTAACCAACAGCGACATGATCACCCATGGCTTTGTTTGATACAATAGATTCATTTTTGTTCTCCGACTTAAAATAAGGTGTTTTAATTTCCTAATATGATTTTTTGTATCTATAGGCAATGATTTTTTTTAACTACCTTGTTATAAGTCGATTACGGAAGTCTTAATACGACGTAATTTGTTTTTCGATCTGATTCGGGAGTCCATTTATTTATTCTATTTCGTTCTTTATTTATTTCTTTGAGCCGTTCTTCAAGGTTTCTATAAATAACACCGAATGGATGTTTGCTTTCGATGGTGGTGGTCTCGTCGAGAACAAAAATTACATGTCCCGGATACAGGATCATATCAAGCGGACGCATGGGCTCTCCGATGGGCACCGGATTTCCAAAGGACAGCAATTCTGAAGTGTTTCTCGGAGTCGCTCCTTCCGAGGCTTCATAAAGCAGCCCGGAACAATCGACTCCTTGCATGGTCCAAAGGATTCGAGTCGCCTCATCAATTTCTCCCTTAGGGGGGTAATAAGTGAGTAATTCCGGAATCCCATGGCTCCAGTTCCCTCCCCACACATAGGGCGCGCCGATTTTCTCTTTCATCTTGTTCAGCACTTTCTCTTTGTCTAGAGGTTTTGGCAAGCTTTTTGGAACAATTGGCTCATTTTTCAGTCTGGTGAACC
>DALYFE010000016.1:12046-18983 GCA_031972195.1 Chlamydiales bacterium
ATTGAGCCAAAACGCTTAAAGGTTCGTTCCTCTACTTGGAAAACCATTCCCTTTAAAGCAATGAACTCGAAGCAATAGGGAAGCCCCTTCTCGTTGAGCGGAATTTCCTTTCCATTTGTTCCCCCAAATGCAAAATTAAAGTTGGGAATATTTAAAACGGGGGCGGGGGTGAAGACTTCAACGAGCATGGAACCTGCGGGATTGAAAAAACGTATTCATGTCAGATCTTTTCTCTTAATATGTATTTCGTATACGGCTCTTTTTTGTACAGGATGCGGCAAAAAACCAGCAGAGTCTGGAGATGCGGCAAGACTGAGTCTTTGTTCAGATCCCACGTCTCTCGATCCCAGACAGGCAAGGGATTTAGACAGCGTCAATGTCACTCGAATGTTGTTTGAAGGATTGACCCGGATCGGCGCTTTGGGCCAGGCTGAGCTTGGAACGGCTTGCCGGGTGGGTCGTTCTGAAGAAGGGCTCCGCTATACATTTCATCTGCGAAAAGCGCGCTGGTCTAATGGAGATTTTGTCACTGCCCTGGATTTTGAAAGGGCGTGGAAGGCCATTCTTGATCCTCAGTTTGCCACTGACATTGCCTATCAGCTTTATCCAATCAAGAATGCGCGCAAAGCTAAGCTTGGCGAAGTTCCGGTGGATATGGTGGGTGTTTTTGCTCAAGATCCGCAAACATTGATTGTTGATTTAGAGGCGCCGGTTCCTCATTTTCTAGAACTGGTCTCTATGAGCTCTTTTTTTCCTGTCCATTCAAAAATAGCGGCAGAGTCTGCAAGTTGGCATTTGAATCCGCAATCCTTTGTTTCCAACGGGCCCTTTATGCTGGCTTCCTGGAAACATTCCGATCAGATCGTCCTGAAAAAAAACCCGTATTTTTGGGAACAAGAAAAGGTAAAATTGTCCGGGGTAGAATTATTCATTGCGCCTGCCGATACCGCTTTGCGGATGTACCAAGACGGAGGGCTTGATTGGGCGGGATCGCCTCTTTCTTCTATTTCTCCGGATGCATGCGCCGGACTGAAGAATCAAATATGCAGCGCTCCCTTTTTGGCTACTTACTTCTATCGTTTGAATACAGCGGAGACGGTAGGAGGGAAAAAGAACCCCCTTTCGGATCATAATTTTCGAAGAGCGCTTTCCTTGGCATTAGACAGGGAGGCAATCGTTGCCCATGTTTTACAAGGAGGCCAATTGCCTGCGCGTAGTTTGGTGCCTCCCGGCATGGAGCTGAACTCGGAGGGATATTTTTTTGAAAATCAAGAGGCTGCGAATTGTGCATTGAACCAATGTCATTGGGAAGGGCCGATTGTCATCAGCTATTTAAATAATGAGAGGAATGTAGCGATTGCTCAAGCGATCCAAAACCAATGGAAGGAGACGCTTGGAATTGAAGTGGAGCTGGAGGCTGTGGAGCCAAGGGTCTATTATCAGAGGGTTTCTAAAAAAGAATTTCAGATTGCAGCAGGATCTTGGAGCGCAGATTTTAATGACCCGATTACATTTTTAGATGTTTTTAAATATAGGAGCGGCAGCACAAATAACACGGAGTGGGAAAATCTTGCTTATATTGATCTTTTAGATCGTTCTGGCTTATGTAAGGAAAAGAGTGAAAGACGAGCGCTTTTACGCGAAGCCGAGACGATCCTGATGCAAGAAATGCCCATTATCCCCATTTATCATTTCGCTTTGAATTACCTAAAGCGAGAAGGATTCGAGGGAGTTGGCCTATCTCTTATGGGACAGCTTGACTTGCGGGAAGCTTATTTTGGAGAAAAACAATGAAGTTGCTTGTATGTCTACTATTGCCATTTATTGGTTGGGCCGGAACAAATTCGGGTTCCGTGATGCTGGTCAATGATTCTTCCTTTATTTTAACTGCGGTGATCCAAGCATCGGACGGAACGTTTCTCGGACAGTTTTCAGTGCAGCCGGGCCAGCAGAAGAATTTTACAACCAGTCTTTCCAGCACAACATATACGAAGCCGGGCACTCCCAATGTATCGCTCACTCCCTATACCGTGATTTGGCAATGCCCGTCGGAAGGATACTATTCAATGTGCACTCAGGTGTCGCCGGGGGCCTTATGCAAGGCAAATGATTGCCCGGGCAATCATTTTTGTCGTCCAAAACCTGAATCGAAGCAAGAGGCTCCTGCTTCTACAATTGAAAAAACCAAATGATCATTAGTCCTCAGGGAGGACGGGCTTGCCGCCGGCATAAGTGATTTTTTTCATGAATATGCCGTTTTCATCGTATAGATAAGCCAGGCCGTTTCCATTAATGATCGTGGAAATCGGCTCATTTTGCCCTTTTTTGTAGTAGACGCCTTTGATGAGCTTTCCCTCTTCATACTCTTCGACAAGCATCAAAGAGCCGTTTTTATACCAGCTGCAAGAGGGGCCTAGTTTTTCATTGCGGCAATATTCTCGTTGGCTTTGAAGCTGTCCGTTGGGATACCAAGTTTTTATGATCCCATGGATAAAATCCTGGTCCCAATGAATTGATAATTTCGGCTTCAGCCCCTTTTCGCCTGTTTCAGAAGGGAGATAGTACTCTATTTCCTCTCCCTGTTTTCTTCCGTTTTTAATGAAGTAGGAGGCAAGCAGCTCCCCTTGCGGAGTAAATTTTCTGACCGGGCCGTCCGGAGCCCCTTGATGCATTTCCAACAAAAAAGAGATGGAGTTGTTATGATAAAGGGCTTGGATGCCTCTGCCGTCTTGTATGGACGCAATTTGTTCTCCTTGAAGATTATTATAGGCGCCCTGGAGAACGAGTCCTTCTGTATATTCTTCTGTATAGGCGGTCTGTCCGTTTTCAAAAAAACCAATGCCCGATCCCGACTTTAGTCCTTTTAGGTAATGCTGTTTTGATTTGAGATTTCCATTTGGATAGAATTCAGTGCACTCTCCTTCCTCCAGGTTTCTGACATAGGAAGTCTGCTTGTGAATTGATCCTGATGGAAATAGGTCGTGCTAATCCCCTGCAGAAGACCTTTTTCATAGGGAATCGCTGCCGCCAAATTTCCTTGTTCGTTCCACACATGGCATACTCCGTGGAACAGCCAATCTTTTTTCGCAGCCGGAGTGATGTCTGCCGTTCCCCCAATGACGGTGGCCTCGATTTTTATTTGTCCGCTCGAAAACCATTCCCGAAAAGCGCCATGCGCCCTCATATCTTCCGCTTCCAAATATTCAGAGATTGATCCATTTGGATGATAAGCGGTGATAACGGACCGGTTCTTTCCTTCTTTTTTGTACACCCGTAAAACTTTTTTATAAGGCTGGGAGTTGAGGAAGTCCGTTTGTTCGTAAGTGTAGAGCCTCTCCGGGATGCTGATCGTTTCCGTAATGCCATTCCGATCTTGAATTTGGATTGCAACGAGCATTTCGGAAGGCTCGGTATGCCGGGAGCATCCGGAGAGAGCGACAAATGCTAAAAATGCAACGGACAAGGCTTTCATTGGCGGACCCATTCTCTTTTAAGAAGTTCAGTTTCTACTTCATACACATTAGAATATAACGGAGTTTTTATTTTTTTCATTCTAAAATCCAGAAAAAGAAGTTGAGGCATATTAGGAATAGGAACGAAAGATTTTATTGGAATGTCTTCGACAATCGCGCATAAGCGTGCAATGTCTGTCTCGTTCATTTGAACTGATTTGCGCTGCTTTTCTTCAGTCTCTTTAATTTTTGAGGAAGATCGGACGCAGCTTTCGGTAAATAAGAGGTGGTTGGAATTTTGCAGAAAGTGGAGTCTCTCCTGCAAGGTTTGCTTTTTTGTCATTGCCGGATGGTTCAGCCTCAATAACAAATCTTCTTGCTCTTTTTCTAAAAATGAGAGGGATTCAATATGGCGGTTTAGAAAAAAAAGATCAGCGTTTGCGTACCTGTTTTCAAAAAGCTCCGCCCTGTTCTTTTTTTTAAACGCCCCTTCTTCTTTCTGCATTGTGATAGCGCACTGTTCCTCCAGTTCTTGCAGATCGGAATATTGCAAAAACAAATAGGCTCCCGTTCCAAGAATGGGCAAGAGCAAGAAGGCGTAAAAGAAGAGCGGGCTGATCCGGGAATAGGCAGTCTTGCCGCAAAACTCAAGGAACATAAGGGCTCCGATCGTTTTTCAGGAAAAAGCTTGCGCGGTATCCGTCTCCGACGCTTTCCCATTCAATCGGATGGGAAGCGTCGATAATGCGGTTTTCAGAAAAAAGCGCATCGTGAAATTTTCTCGCATTCATGGGATTTTTTAGTTGAAATTCTAATTCTGCCTTCGCCCGGTATTGATTTTTGGCGAGTCCGATTTTCGGATAATCGACAAGCTGGTAGTGAAAATTTGTGATTTCAATCGGATCGCCCTCTTCTTTGAGAGCCGTTAAAAGAGGATGCGTGCTGATCCAGGAAAGCAGTTGGGCGACTCTTGGAGCTTGTGCAATATAGCGCGATTCTTTTTCGAAGGATTGAACTGTTGCTGTCCATTGCCGGATTGTTTCGTCATTGAGAAATTCCGTCTCAGGATCTTGGATATTCCAGCGCTGCACCGATGGGTAAATTGAAGAGAACAGCTCTTGTTTTTTTCTTTCGAGGGCAGTCATTCCCAAAAGCCATAATCCGGCGCTCATCAAGCAGGATGTGAATATTAGAATGAGTGCATAGAGGCCTGCTTTTCTCCAATTTTTTGCCGGAAAAAATTCCTGCTGCAGCAATTGGAGCGGCGACTGCATTTGTTCCAGCGCCAAGCCGATGGGGATGGCAAATTTTTTCTCTTCTTCATTCTGAACCACCGGAGGTTCATCGGAGCTGATTGCATCCAAAAAGCTCTCTTCAAGAAAATTGCATAAGCGGCCGAATGCGTCAGTGCGTCCGGTGAAAATAACAGGCCGTTTATTGGAAATGCGATAAAAAGAATAGATTGTTTTTGCCAATTCTTGCCGCAAACCATTTAGAGTTTCTGAAAGATGCGGATTCAAATTTGGCTTGAGTTGCATGAGATCGATTTGTTTTGCCACCCCATCGACTTCCTTGGGAAGCAAAGTTTTTTTTCGATCGCTCCAAAGAGCGGCCAGAAGGGCTTCGGTCCCTCCTTTTAAAGCGTGGGCTTTTTTTAATTCCCCATCCTCCATCCAGACGCATGTCCATTCGTTGGCCCCCAGATCGATTAAAAAAGCATTGGCCAAAGAAGGGATCTTCCATCGAACATAATGGATAAGGGCCAGGCTATTGGAGGATATGCAGTCAGGGGTTATTTGAAGTGTCTTCAATGCGTCCAGCAGTTCTCGGATCGCTTCGCGGGAAGCGGTGCATAAATCGGCTTCGACTTTTTTCCCGTTTTTCTTAATTGCATGAGGAATTGATAAGGTATCGTTTGGATTTGCATGAGAGGCCTCTTCCGCCTGTAGTGCAAGCGCCTCATTGATATATCGGCTATCAGACACATTGAGCTGAACTTTGCGGATTAGAAGATTTTGAGAAGATAGGCCCGAGGAAATCCTTCCCTTGAATTTGTTGATGTAAAGCTCTTTTACATTTTCCGGGTCCGAGACAGGGGCGGACTTGAGCGCATGGAGTGTGATTGCCGAGCCGTTTTTTTCCAAATAGGCAGCTCGTATAAAAGGTTGATCGATTTGAATGCCTAAAGCGCGCATAGGGACGGGTCTGTTAAAAAAGTGTGTTTTTGCAGTTTACTTGGCAAAGGGAATTTCAATCGAGAACGAACTGGGTTTTACTGTTTTTTATCGGCGCTTTATTGTGAAGCGCTAGCAGGGAGTTCTTCGAAGACAGTCTCTTAGCCCTAGGATGAATTTCACCTTTTTGCTAACATCATCAGTACTGTTGGGCAGGCTGAGACAAGTTTCTCTAAAAACCCTTTAAATGTTTCGCTATCGGGCATGATAGCGTGGGTAGAAAATCCCTAGAAGCCTTCTCCTTAGAGAGGGAGATGCCGCATTGGACTTCTTGCATAACCTAGACTCTGCCGTTGTATTAGAGCATCGTCGAGTTTGCAATCCTTTTAGGCTTAGGGTGAAGGTTTAGGATTTTTTATGAAAAAAGCAGCTCTTCTTTTTCTGGCGTTGATTGGGTCTAATTGCCTGCAAGCGGCTCCGGTTGGCAACACAGCGGCCCCCGGATTGATTCAAGATGGTTTCGTGATTCCAAGCGATTGCTGGATCGATCTTCGAATAGGATATGAGGGCGATTTTGTCGGCGACGGACGGCTGCAGCAGACGCAGGAAGGATCGGGCCGCGTAGATACATTTCAGCAGTACACAAATTCTGCAACGGTGACATTGAATGTTTTGGACCGCCTTGATTTATTCGGAGTGTTCGGCTCTTCTCGCGTAGCTGCGGATTGGCGGTTTAACCACGGCGACTCGATCACCAGGATTGAGGTGGAGACTCTTTATCATTATTTGTGGGCGCTTGGGGGCCGAGGAATTTTATTGGAATGGGGGAAGCTTGCTTTGGGCGTTGGCGGACGCTATTCCTATTGTAACTATAAGCCTTCCTGGCTTACCACAAATGCAGTTCCGGTAGTTGTTTCAAGAACTCATCTTCGCTGGAGGCAGTGGCAAGCTGATATCGATTTGTCATATCGGATTGATCTCTTCACCCCCTATTTCGGAGTTAAGTATTCCGGAACCGAAGCAAAGATCGGCCTGATGCCCATTCCTATTGCCGGAAATGGATCGGGAACGGATCATTTCCGGACAAGAACCCCTGTTGGTATCTTTATCGGCTGCTCAATTTCAAGCGGCAAATATTTTATGCTCAATATAGAGGGGCGGCTCGTTGATGAAGATGCCGTGACCATTTCCGGCGATTTGAGATTTTGATCGTTAAAATTTAGTGAAAGTTGTTTTAAAGCCATACGCTATTCGATTCCTGGTTCTCTTTCTCTCTTGCACCGTCTCTGCCCATGCGTCATTTTTGGGAAA
>DALYFE010000017.1:0-3088 GCA_031972195.1 Chlamydiales bacterium
GGAATTTTCTTAAGCGCGATGGAATTGATGGTAAAACGGAGGTGCTTGGGAGGAGGACCGTCGTGGAAGACGTGCCCTAAATGGGATTCACAATTGCGGCAAAGGACTTGGTACCGTTTGAAGGGAAGATCCCAATCTTCCTGATAAAAAACACTCTTTTTCTCAATTGGCTGAGAAAACGCAAGCCAGCCGCTTCCGGGCTCTTCATATCTGTCCTCGGAATGGAAAAGAGGGTGTTCGCAGGCAAAACAAACGTAAATACCTGGCTTTTGCTCTTTTAAATACGCGCCCGTAAATGCTTTTTCCGTTCCTTTTTGCCTCATTACCCGATAGCGCTCAACGCCCAGAAGTTTTAACCACTCTTTTTCTTCGCGAACAACCAGTGCAGTTAAAGGGTGCGCCAAGTAGAGGAAAAGGCATAAGATGTTTAATTTAAATCTCATAAAAGATGATGCATCCCAAGATCTACCGATCCTTGTTCAACATATGCCGAAATGAGACTAAAAGGTCACTAAACAGTTGAAGCGAACGGTTGGAGCTGCATAGAGGGAATATCCCGGAAGAAATCCTCTCGATTTATAACCTAGCTCGATTTCATACCCTGAGTTATTCATTCTTTTGTATCCAACGATCAAGGATCCACAAGCCCCTGAACGCATAGAATGGCGTTCGGCGCTGGAATAAAGGGAATTGAAAGTTAACGGTTTTTTGTTAAAATTGACATCCTCAATAGGTCTATTGCCTGGATTTAGCAATAATTTAGGCTGGCGCCACAGATCAATGCGCATTCCAAACGACCAATTTGAAACAGTCCAGGCCTTTGGCACATAAACCCCGGTCCCCAGATAGGTATTGTCAGCATGGTGTCCTCCGGAGAAATAGGCGTAGATGGGTTTTTCCTTCAGGAGGATAAAATTTTCGAAAAATACCTGGGGTCCAAATGGAGTCAGTCCCAGCCTAAACCCCGGAAGATATCGAGAGAGGATCATTGGGATTTTAGTCTCTTCTCCGGAAGAGAGATACTGGAACCAGGAATAAACCGCATAAAAGGTAAAAGGATCTGCGAGATTGATCCAGGAAAGGGAACGGAGGCGTCCTCTGCTTAACAGATGGTCCGGATAGGTGTAATTGAGAGCTTTGACATAGTCGTTGATATCGTGTCCCTGGAGGTCCCGGATTGATTTATCTTTGAGAGTTCCTATATAGAGAGTCAGATCTTGTTCGCATAGGAGATATAATACCGATTCTCTTGGGTCGATTTTTTTAGACTCAAGCCACTTTAATTTCGTTAAAAGCGCTAAAATCGAAGTGCCTTCGACTCCGGCGCTGGCGACTGTCGATTCGCCGGTTGTAGTAAAATCATAGGCAGTTGCAAAAGAAGTGGCGGCTCCTCCATGTCCATAAGGAGGGGGCCAGGAAAATTCATATCCGATCACTTTGGCTTGCTCATGTTTATTGAGATCCCGAATCCGATAGCCATGTCCGAATACTTCATGCTGAACGAGCATGACGAAATAATTTACCGGAAGCCATATAGCCACAAGCTCGCTAAGACGCCAAAACCGAGCGTAAGTTCCTCTTGAATATGCGAGGGGTTGTTTGCTTAAAAAATAGGTCTCGAGTTTTTCAAGCGAACGATTTGCAAAGAGAAGGTCTTCGCCTCCGGCATAGGGAGACATGTTAATATCCCAACCGATTTTATTTGTAACAGGCTCCATAAGAGGAAACCGTTCGGGTAATTTCCATTCGGCGCAATCGGATGATGCATAGAGAGAAGGATCGGAAAGACTGACGCTCGCAATTTCTTCAGTTTGAGCAAATGCTGCGCATCCGGAAATAAGTCCAAAAAAATAAATCAGAAAAACAAACATAGCATGTGATTTTATAGTGCATAACATTCGTAAGTCAATTACAGAAAATAATTTGTAAAAAAATCTGGATGTTTGATATGTCTGAAAAATATGCGTTGCACTGCTTACTGCACATCTGCCAGATATGATATACCCCGGCTCTTTTTGTTTCTTCAAACGATTGGAACATCCCAGATGTACCGGGATGTCATTCATACGCAGCCAAAGGACGACAAAGGGATTAAGAGGGATGTCTTTTATTTTCCCTATGGAGTTGCGATTTTCTGGGGATTTTCCGAACAGGAAGAAAAAAGCAATCTTTCTATTTTGAAAAAATTCGAACAAGAGTCGATTTCTAAGCCCGAAGTAGATGAATTTAGTTTTATCTATGGGGACAAAATGAGGATTGCGGAAGATGAAATCATTTTGCAAAAAAAAGATCCGGTTACAAAATTGGCTGTATCTTATGCGATCGGACAATCCGTCAAGCTAACTGTGTTTGAAGAGGTGATTGCCAAGACTGTCGAAGAAACCAAATATTTGCCAAAAAATTTAGCGAGAAAAGGAAAAATCCCTCTTTCGAGAAAAGAAACTTCTCAAAAAATGGGGGAAATTTTTTTAGAGCGCAACCACATTAATCTTCATGCAGAAATCCTCGATACTCCTGAATTTTTTTGGGAGCACTCCGAAGTGGAGCCGTTTTACCGAAGAACGATTCATTATCTCGATGTAACAAAACGGGTAGAGGTGTTAAACCGCCGGCTAAATTTATTGCATGAATTGTTTGAGATTCTCGGCAATGAGCTGAACCACCAGCAATCCTCGCGTCTAGAGATGACGATCATCATCTTGATCGTGATCGAGGTGGTCATTGCTCTGTTAAGAGACCTATTCCATCTTATTTAAGAGATGGTTATACCAATCATCGATTGGTATTAGGCAGGCTTTACCTTGACGGCTTCAGGACCTTTACGGCCGAGAACCACCTCAAACTCGACTCTTTGCCCGTCAGACAAAGAATCATGAGGAGCCTCTATATTTGATGCCTGCACATAAATATCGCGGCCTCCATCATCCGGGGCAATAAAGCCAAACCCTTTATCCTGGTTAAACCATTTTACAGTACCGTTCATAGTTCCTCGATTGTATCGCCTGACAATACGTTGTGTTCTCCTTCAGATCGAGCCACAAGCACTGCGCAGCAGCTATCGCTAAAGACATTGACCGTAGTTCGGCAC
>DALYFE010000017.1:3098-6301 GCA_031972195.1 Chlamydiales bacterium
ATCGACGGCAATGAATAGACCCACCCCTTCAGCGGGAAGTCCAATCACACGAAGGATGACCAAAATCGCTACAAGGCTGGCAGATGGAATTCCGGCCACTCCAATCGAAGTGATCAAAGCCATAAGAACGACTAAAAACTGTGTGGAATAAGAGATATCGATTCCATAGGCTTGGGCGACAAACATGGCAGCTACGCATTCATAAAGAGCAGATCCCGACATGTTGATCGAAGTTCCCAAAGGAACGACCAAGCTGCAAATCTTATTGGAAACACCGGCTCGTTTTTCTACGCAATCAATTGTAATCGGAAGTGTTGCAGAGGAAGAGCTTGTTGAAAACGCAGTGATCAGCGCGGGCCCCATCGCTCTGAAATGACGAATGGGAGATACCTTGCCCACCCATTTTAAGAGACAAGGAAGTCCGATGAGCATAAACGTGGCCAATCCCAAGATGACCGTCAAAAAGAAGAGGCCGACGGATTGAAGGGAGAGAAGGCCTGATGTCATAAATACTTTGGCCACAAGGCAAAAGACTCCGTAGGGAAGAAATTTCATGATGATATGGGTAAAGTGGATCATCGCCTGAAAGATTCCCTGGAAAAATCCTTTTAATATATTTGAATTGTGCGGTTCGATTTTCGTGAGAACGTATCCAAAAATAATACTAAAGAAAATCAACCCGAGCATTTCCCCATGGCTGAGCGCATTGAGAATATTTGAAGGCACAATGGAAATAAGGACGTTGACAAGGGTTTGGCCTTCTTGATTGATCACGCGATCTTTGAGCTGGCCGAGCTGTTCGGATTCGACTTGACTCATAGGGGGGATGACGTGAGAGTGGCCGGGACCAATGAGATTTACGAAAAACAGACCGATTAGAATAGCGAGCAAGCTGGTCCCTAAATAGAAGGTAAACATTTTTCCGCCAAGCCGCTTAAACGACTCTTCGCCCCCGATCCTTGCGATTCCGGTGATGATTGAAGAAGAGACAAGGGGGACCACAACAAGGGTTAAAGCATTGAGAAAAATAATTCCAAGGGTGTCGAAGATCGAATAGAAAGATACGCCGAAGATCGAGGCGTCTTTGCCCATGTAAGAACCGAAAAGAATCGCAAGAACAATTGCTGCGAATACACCCCAGGGGCGCTTGTGTTTTTTATGCATTGTTTTTCTCCATTTGTATTTATCTATTCTATCGCATTGGAGGGATCGTGAAAAGAAAATTTCATTCCTGGACGGATATTATGAGTTTGAAACCAAGATTGAGGCACTTCTAATGCATAAGAGGCTTCTTTAGAACTTTGGAACGATGGCAACCGCTTCGCATTAGGAGGAGGGGGATTCATATCAAATGTTTCTATAAGCTGCTTTGTTTCGTCGAAAAATCCAATCGAAAGAGGGATCTTCGTATTTTTCATCCAAAAGGAAAGAATTGAGGGAGTTTTGAAGACAAATAACATGCCCTTTCCCTCTTCCAGCTGATCGCGTCCCATCAATCCTTTGGACTGCGATGCGGCTGTATCAGCCACTTCCACGATCAAAGTATGCTCGCCTAGGTCAATTTGACAAGTTTGCAATGCAGCGAAAAGTAGAAAATGAAAGGGGTGTATCATAAAAATAGTAATATGAAAGAATTCATTGAAAAGCGTCAATAAAATTCGATATGATCCCATGTATGAGACTGTGGACTTTTTTGCTTCTGTTTCCCTGTTTATGCTTTGGTGAAAAAGCTGTCTATCCGGAAACGAAACTGGATGAACAAGAAGGCATTGAGCTTCCCTGGCTGACAGGACCTTTGATTGCTCCATCGAGCATCACTGTTGCGCCGGGGGATATGAATGTTGAGCCCTATTTTTTTATCGATGCAAATACGGGAGTCTATGACAGCGACTGGAAGCAGCAAAGCATCCCGACAGACTGGAACAACTATTTGCAATGTCCTATTCAAATTGGGATCACCGGATGGATGGATTTTCAATTCAGTCCAACCGTTCTATGGAATTATACGCAGCATTCGGCGCATTGGGCGCTAGGCGACTTGCCGGTCGTTATCGACCTTCAGCTTTACAGAGCCGATCCCAACAATTTAATTCCCAACGTAAAACTGGTCCTCAGAGAAATTGTTCCGATCGGTAAATATAAAAATTTAGATCCCAAGGCCAAAGGGACTGATTCCGGAGGACTGGGATCGTGGAACTCTGGAATTGGAGTTGTTTTTGGAAAACTCTACCATCTGTACAAAGTCCATTATTTCAGTTGGCGGCTATTTTTTGAGTATAACCTTCCGGCTCCCGTTCAGCTAAGGGGATTCAATGTTTATGGCGGAGGGTATGGAACGCGCGCTCGCTTTTTTCCTGCTCAAACCTTTTTTGCCGATTTAGGAATGGAGATCACGCTTGCTCAAACTTGGGCATTTTCTCTTGATTTGATCGGTTTTTTTGGGGGAAGCACCCACTACAGTGGTTTTGCCGGAAAATTGCCGGGGAACATTCCGGCTCCTCTCGGCTCTCCGGCTTTCATTCAATACAGCATCGCTCCCGGGATTGAATATAACTGGAATTCCCAGATCGGAGTCATTGGCGGGGTGTGGTTTTCTGTTGCCGGACGCAATGCTTCCGCATTTCAGACCGGGGTTTTTGCTATCAACTATTACTACTAGCTTGAGTTTTGAGATGAAGGAACGCCCTTCCGAAGAGAAGGGATTCTGCGATTTAAAGAGACTCTGCGACATGAACTACTTATTCAGCACATCTATCGCTATCTATTCTGTAAAATGTGAAAGTTCCGTCAGGTTTTGAACCTGCTTTTATCGAAACCTTTTCCCCTAATTCAGAGGCGAAAGATAAACCCCCATCATTTGTGTTAGCCGCCTCTGTCCTTTTCTTTGCATAATCCTCTTTCTCTTCTTGAGAGAATGGATGTAGCTTACTGGCTGCGCGCGCCTTTTCTTTCATTCTATCGTCTTGGGGAAATGGAATAGGAGATTTAGACCCTGCGCCAGAGTTTGAGTCATCGTCTGAGTCAAGGTTGACGCTAGATACAGCCATAGCAAAAAAAACAAAAGAGAGAACTCCGGTCAATAGAACAGCTATGGGCCAGGAAAAAGGAAGGGTTGCCCCCACGGCCGCTGCAAGTCCAAGCGCGATCCAAGGATTGGCAGATAAAAAAAGGATTATATCCATGATTATAAAGTGTTTCCTAAA
>DALYFE010000017.1:6311-9426 GCA_031972195.1 Chlamydiales bacterium
TTTCGTTCTCGTAGAAATCATCGAAAAAGAAAAAGCGGAGCCTTCTTTAGTTTGATTTGTATGCTCTAGCCCTTCTTGGCCTACTTGCATACCTTGAAAAGAATGACTTCGAGCTGAAATATCCGATGAAGACGGCATAAAACCTCATTTTATTTATTATTGTATTCAGTAAAAATTATAACCAAATAAACAATAATAGTAAATAATTTACTGTTTTTGTTTCATTTTTATAAACACACCATTACAAAGCCTTATGTCGTTGATTATCAATTTGGTAACAACTAATCAGTTAAGAGGATTGGAAATTTAGACAAGGATCAGCGCCAAGTATTTTTGGGATAAACATAAGAGAAGCTAAAGGAGGCGGCCAAAGACATCTTATCCAAGAAAGTAGAGGCTGCTTACAATCACAAGTTCTTTCCCATAAGAGGGAATATCTGATTTAACGTTTCGTCGAGTTTTTAGGTTCTAACGTTAATTCAGAGATTGTCTCGTAGGGTAAAATTGGCGAACTTGTGCAATTGCATAAAGAGGGCCGGCAAACCAAACGATTGCATAGATTCCATCAAAGATCGATGTTCCGGCCAGTTGGAGCAGCACTTCGCTTAGTGAAAAGTGGATGCCTCGATCGAATAGAAAAAGAAAAAATATTTGGAACGTTGAGGCAATGAGAGAGGCTAGAGAAGAAAACAGACCTAAGTGAAGAGGATTTTTCTTTGAGAAGGGCTTTCTCAGTCGCAGTAAAAGAGTCGCTGTAACCGTATAGGCAATCGGATAAAGGCCCAACGGATGATCGGAGAGAAGGTCGACTGCGAAACCTGAAGCTGCGCTTAACCATAATGGTCTCCAGAAATCTTTTTGCAAAGGATCGTTTAAACAAACTAAAGCAATCCAGGGAGCATAAGGATTGATCGGGACCCCGGAAAAACAAACGCTTTGTAAAAACAGAGCAATCGTTGCCAAAGAAAAAGAAAAGGTCAGCATTGGCTACTTGAATTTTAGCGTAGTCTGAAGCAGCGGAGCATTTTCAGAAAGAAACTGATGCCATTTCCAAGCCGACTCGATGAGAGATGGAAGGTCGGAGAAGCGGGGAGTCCATTGGAGAAGCTGTTTTGCCAAAGAACTGTCGGCAGTCAAATTGGACGGCTCTCCAATACGGCGTCTTTCCAATCGAACCGGTAGCGATTTTCCGCAAAACCTGTGGACTGCATCGATGATCTCCAAAACGGAATATCCGGTGCCTGTTCCCAGATTGACGCATAAGCTTTTGTTTTCCTGCATTAAATACTTGAGCGCTTGCACATGGGCTTGCGCTAGATCGGAGACGTGGATATAGTCGCGGACTGCGCTGCCGTCGCGGGATGGAAAATCTGTTCCATAAACGACGATTTCTTCTTTAATTCCCAATGCAGCGTGGATGACCGATGGGATCAAGTGGGTTTCCGGTTCATGATTTTCTCCAATTTCCATATCGGGATCGGCGCCTGCAACATTAAAATACCTGAGGATCGCTGAACGAAGGCCATGCGCCGCTTCAAAATCGGCAATTGCTTGTTCTACCATCAGTTTTGACTTTCCATAAGGATTGATCGGCATCTGAGGATGAAGCTCTGTAAGCGGGACGAATTGAGGACTGCCATAGGTGGCGCAAGTGCTGGAAAAAACCAGATAGGAGACTCCATGATCGCGCATTGCTTCGAGCAGAGCAATGGAACTTCCTACATTGTTCCGGTAGTATTTCCCCGGATTGTTCATCGATTCGACAACTAAGGCAGATGCTGCGAAATGAAGAACCGCCTTCGGCTGAAATTTTTTAAAGGTCTCATGCAGTTTTTCTTGATCATTTAAGTCAGCATGAACAAAAGGGCCCCACTTCACAGCATAGGCATGGCCCGTTGAGAGGTTGTCATATGCAATGGGTAAAAAGCCTTCTTTAGCAAGAGCCTTGCAAACATGGCTGCCAATGTATCCTGCGCCTCCTGTTACGAGAATTGCGTCTTGCATGAACATTCCTTTTGCAGATAGTCGGGAACTCCAATCGATATATAATCGAATCCCTGTTGCTGCATGATTTTTGGGTTATACTGGTTGCGGCCATCGAAAAGGGCGATCCCTTTCATGGATTTTTGAATGACATCGAAATCGAGCCTTTGAAATAACTTCCATTCCGTCAGAAGAGCGATTGCATCCGTTCCCGCTGCTGCATCATAAGGATCCGAAGACCAAATAATTCGATCAGACGCTTCAATCTGCTTTTTCGCTCTTTCCATTGCGATGGGATCAAAAACTTTTACAGTAGCGCCTTGTTTTAAAAGATCAGGGATTACAGTCAGAGAGGGGGCCTCCCGCATGTCGTCCGTGTCGGGTTTGAATGCAAGTCCCCAGATCGCAATGGTTTTTCCGGCCAGGCCTCCTCGCGAGGAAAAATATTGGGCAATCTGATTTCCTAAGAGCTCTTTTTGTCTTTGGTTGACTAAGTCAGTTGCTGTAAGCAGCAGAGGTTCTACGCCGGCTTTTTTCCCAATGTCAATGAGTGCGCGGATATCTTTCGGGAAGCAGGAACCTCCGTAGCCGACTCCGGGATTTAAGAATCGGGGCCCAATCCGGGAATCCGAACCGATGCCCATGCGCACATTGTTGATGTTCGCTCCGGTTTTTTTGCAAATATCTGCAATCTCGTTCATGAAAGAGATACGGGTTGCCAACATGGCATTGGCCGCATATTTTGTCATTTCGGCAGACTTGGTATCCATGCAAAGAATTTGATCATCCCGAAGAGAGAAAGAACGATAGATTTCCTTGAGGATTTCCATCGCTTTGGGACTTGTCGATCCAATCACGACTCGATCCGGCTTTAGACAATCTTCCACCGCCGCGCCTTCTTTGAGAAATTCCGGATTGGATACAACGTCGAATAAGACCTGTGTCTGTTTTTTTGCCAATACATCTTGAACCACTTTGTTCACAAGGTCTGCAGTTCCGACAGGGACCGTCGATTTATTCACGATCACACAATAACGATCGATGCACTCAGCGATTTGACGCGCTGCAGCCTCTACATAAGATAAGTCGCATGATCCATCGTTTCTTGAAGGAGTTGGAACGGCAATGAAAT
>DALYFE010000017.1:9436-18843 GCA_031972195.1 Chlamydiales bacterium
GGGGCTGAACGGCTTGATGAAATAGGCGTCGGCGCCGGATGCATTTGAGTAGTTAGAGAAAAATTGGAGGCGGTTATTTTGGACATTTTTTCGGACAAGTTCTTCCAAACCCGGTTCATAGATGGGCAGAATGCCTTGTTTCAGATTTGCAATTTTTTCAGCGTCAATATCGAGACAGCTTACGGAATGTCCCATTTCGGCAAAGCAAGTCCCTGTAACGAGTCCAACATATCCTGTACCAACTATAACTAGTTTCATTAATAAGCACCTTTTGGAAATATCATTTTTAATAAAGTTTGAAAAATCAACCAAACATCAAGCTGGAAGGATTGATGATCTACGTAAAATTCTTCGAGTTTTACTCTTTCTTTAAGAGTGAACTTGTTGCGTCCTTCAACAATCCATAAAGTAGTCAGTCCGGGGCGCATCGAAAGAATTTTGGGTGCTTTTTCTTTCAGGTAATTGGCGATTTCATCTTGCGTAAGCGGGCGAGGACCTACAACACTCATGTCTCCTTTAAGGACGTTCAGAAATTGAGGAAGCTCATCGAGAGAAGTTTTGCGAAGCCATTTTCCAAAAGAAGTAATACGGGGATCTGCTTTCAGCTTATAGTAGAGTTTCCATTCCTGAAGAAGAGTGGGATCGCTTTCAAGCAGCGCTTTGAGTTTTAAATCTGCGTCGTTGTGCATCGTTCTGAATTTTAAGCAATGAAATGGTTTTCCATTGCGTCCGATGCGCGGGTGTGCATAAAAAATGGATCCGGGCGAAGAACATTTAATAGCTACGGCGCAAAGAAAAAAAATTGGGAAGCCCAAGATGAGGACAAGCAGGCTGAATCCAATGTCAAAAAATCGCTTTAGCATAAATTTAGTTTAAACTGCCGAGATTATCCCATTGAGGAAATATCTGCAAGGCAGCCGGATGCCAAGAGGAAACGGCGCGAGCAAAAAGAAGCGAAGCTAGTGTCGTGCGTTGCGATAATCAGGCTTTTATTTCTTTCTCGTACAAGAGACAAGAGCAGAGCGCCGATCGCCTCTGCACTCGTGGCATCGAGATTCCCTGTGGGTTCGTCTGCCAGAATAAGATTCGGATCATTGCAAAGAGCGCGGGCAATTGCTACGCGCTGCCTTTCTCCTCCGGAAAGCAATTTTACGGGGAAATTGGCCCGATGGGACAAGCCAACAGATGCAAGAAGGTCCATGCCATGATTTTTAGATAGGTTGCGCCGATCGATTTTCGCAGGCATGACAACGTTTTCAATCGCGGAAAAATCCTCCAAGAGATGAAACGATTGAAAGATAAATCCAATCGAGCGCCTTCGAATCAATGCGGAATTGGATCCATTGCAAGGGATGCCATCGATTTCCAAATATCCGCTATCGGCCTTTTCAAGAGTGCCTAAAATATGGAGCAAAGTAGTCTTCCCTTCTCCCGACCTGCTGCAAATTGCAGCCGATTCTCCGGGCTGAAGGGTTAATGAGACGTCTGACAAAACGTCGACCGGTTGCGGGGAGGTGTAAGATTTTTTCAGATTCTTTGCAATCAATACCGGCGTCATTCGGATCTCAAGGTGGAAGATGGATGGATTCGACTGGCTTTGATTGCGGGAATCAACCCTGCTGCAAGAGAGAGCAGAGGAGTGGCAATCAATACAAACAAAAGAGCTTCCGTGTTGAGCTGATTTGGAAGCGATTGCCCAAAAAATGCGGGATTAAAGGCCGCTCTGCCTTGTAAATGACTTAAAAATGAGACAAGCTGATCGAGATGCTGCAGTGTGAATACGGCGGCAAGACTTCCGCATAAACAACCAAGCGTTCCCATCACAACTCCGCAAAAAGCAAAAACAAAGGCGATGCTGCGGAATGAAGCTCCCATCGACTGCAGGATTGCGATTTCTTTTTTCTTATCGTTGACGAGGAGAACAAGAAGAGAAATAATATTGGAGCACGCAACAATGAGAATGATCGAGGCAATCAACAATAGCAGAGTCCGATCACTTTGAAATTGAAGCATGAGATCTTTAGAGAATTCGAAATTTTCATAAGTTGAGACATCCCAATAGGCTGCAATGCCGGCCTTCTCGAACCGATCTTTGATTTCTGAGGCAACAACGGATGCTTTCGACAGATCATGGATCCAGACAAAGATTCCATTGGTTGGAGTTCCGTCAGGAGAAAAAGTTTGGTTCGCAGCGGCGATTGCCCGGATTGCCTCAACGGGAACTAAAACGCACTTATTGCCGATTGCTAAAATCCCCGGATCATAAAATCCCGCTACATAAGTCCAAATCCGCTGCTCTTGAGAGGATGCAGCCGATGGAGCCGAAAAACTCAAAGTGCCGCGATCTCCCGAGCGCACTCCGTTGTCTCGATAGCTTTTGGGAAGAAAAATAGGCAGATCGGATTGGGATTGAGGGAGAACGAGCTTGCCTTGAACAAAATGGGCATAGGATGGCGGATTCAAAGGCGGCGTATCGAAATCAATCTGCTGATTCTCATCAGGGGCGATCATCGATCGAAGCGAGGGGTTGCGCTCTGATAGAGAGAGCAGATAGGTCATTTGAGATAGCTGAGATACCGGCCCCTCCGCTCCTTGAGAGCGCAAAGCAATCCGGAGGAGCGCTCCGCTAATCTCGTAGTCCTGATAGGCAAGCGATGGGATTGTTTGTTCCAAGTTCGCCAGTTCCGTAAAAGCTTTTTTCACCGGATCTAAAAGTTCCCCGTTAGCCAACCGGTGAGGCGGCATCCAGTAGGGGGGTAATTCAGGGTCGAGATCTGCAGAATAAGGATCGGAAACGGCGCTTTCCTTTTTTTCTCCTAAGGTTTTTAGGGAAAAATTGGAAGCGGAAGATAGGCTGTCTATCTGATAGAAATAAGACTTATAATAGGCGTCTGTCGGAGCTATGCGGATCGGAGCGTGGAGCGAGGTGAGCTTTTTCAGCCAATTTTTTTCCATGCCTCCGGTAACAGAGAGGAACACCAAAACCAGCCAGATAACAAGAGAAATAACAAGAACGGAGAGTCCGGAAATGAGGGCAGTGGACAGAGATTTCTTTTTAGGAACAAGATATTTTAGAGCAACTTGCAGCTCAAACAACTCATCACACGACGCGCCACATTGACTTCCCTCATAGATCCCTTAAACAAACGAATGTTTTGAATCTATGAGGAGAGCAAGTTATTTCGCTTCCTTAAAAACGACGTGTTTACGGAGGATAGGATCGAATTTTTTCAATTCAATTCGCTCAGTAGTGTTTCGCTTGTTCTTTCTTGTCCAATAGCAAGCGGTAGATTCTGTACTCTTCAAACGGATGTTTTCCCGTGCGCCTTTCTTTGCCATAAAAATCCTTAACTTTCCTTGAGATATCTTATAGCAAAAGCATCTTTTTACGCAATTGGAATCCGGGGATGGACGCTTAGGTCCAATGGATCTCCGGATGGATTTTGGAGGAATTTATGGTATCCAAGCCCCGCAATCATGGCTGCATTATCGGATGAAAGGCTTGAGGGGGGCCAAAAAATAGGCACCATCGGAAATTGCTGCTCGAAAATTTCACGTAAACGAAGGTTGCAGCAGACGCCTCCTCCAAGATAGATCCCTCGGCAAGGGAATGACTGCATTGCCAGAGCTGCTTTTGCAGCAACATCAGAGAAGGCCGTTTCCTGAAAGGAGGCCGCGGCATCCGCTTTTTCCTGATCATCCAAAATTCTGTCCCGAACCGCATACAGAACACTTGTCTTTAGTCCGCTAAAGGAAAAGGCCAAGGGATTTTTCTTCACTTTCCCGGCACTAAATGAAAATCGCCTAGGATCTCCGTTTCTTGCCAACTGTTCGACTCTAGGGCCTCCAGGATAAGGAAGGCCAAGCAAAGTTCCTACCTTGTCAAATGCCTCTCCAATCGCGTCATCGACAGTCGTTCCAAGCATCTCATAATGGCCAATAGATAAAATTTTTACTAAAAAAGTATGACCTCCGGAAAGGACGATCCCTAAAGAGGGAAAATGCCAAGAAGATTTTGGAATCCCCATGAACGCTGTGTATAGGTGCGCTTCAATGTGACTTACCCCGACAAGCGGCTTATTCCACGCGATTTTCAGCCCCTTGGCCGCTTGCATGCCAATTAACAGGGCGCCAACTAAACCGGGTCCCTTTGCGACGGCAATTGCATCGACAGGACAATTAGGAAGGAGAGCTTCTTGAATTACAGGAATGATGGCATCAATATGGCGTCTGCAGGCAAGTTCCGGAAAAACTCCTCCGTAACGCTCGTGAATATCCATTGATGAAACAACAACATTGGAGAGAATCTCGGCGCCGTCCCGTACTAAGGAGGCTCCGGTTTCATCACATGTTGTTTCAATGCCTAATATGATCATAATTTAAGAAAAAAGGCTCTCAAAAGAGAGCCTTTTTGTCACGCAAGAACTGCGAAAGCCTTGAATTAAGCTGTAGGGCAGCCGTATCCGTATCCGAATGTGCCGGCGCAGAACAAATCTTTTAAGCTCTGGCCTGCATCTACGCAGCGATCTCCACCATCCACTGTAGTTGTGGATTCTGTACAAATATCAGTCTGCTCAGGCATGACTGGCGGCTCGCAATCCTCATCAGTTGTGCAGCTCTTAGCTGATTGTGAACAGAACATTGCGCTTGCGTCTTCAGTAGATTCCGTGCAAATATCTGTCTGCTTAGGCATGACCGGCTGTGTGCAATCCTCATCAGTTGTGCAGCTCTTAGCTGATTGTGAACAGCTGGCTTCTTTAGTTTCGACTTCTCCTCTTAGGCAAACAGTGTCATAAACACTGGTTCCGAAAGAACTTAGACCTGCGCTTGCCGGTGCAATTACATTACTGTTCAAGGTTTCTCCTGCCCAGCCGAATGTGTAGTTCCAAGGCATTTCAGCGTAAGAGTCTTTTCCTCCGAAATATGCGAGGGTCTTCAATGCTACGCCTGCAGCTCCAATCGTAGCGACTGCCACCGCGGCTTTTTGCTTGTTCGTCCAACCTTGTGCTTTTTCCATTTCAGGAAGTTCTGTTTCGAGTAAAAGATAGTAGTCGTCATCTTCGAAATCAAGGAAATCGACATCATTGTCATCTTCTACGGCAGAAGTTTTTTCAGTCTGGTCGACTACAGGAGTTGACTTTGGGTGGAGGTTCAAAATTGTGCATACTTTATTGCCCAAAGAGATCCCTAGATTTCCAATGAATTTCGCGAAATTTGTAAAGATTTCTTTTACAGCCATTACGACGCCTTTGACGCGATTTCCTTCGGCATGAAAGCTGTCTGTCACTGAATTAAATTTATATGGCTGCCATCTCGTTTGAATAGAGTTTTCTTGATTATGAGTAGTAGCAACGTTATTTGGGGAGAGAGTAACAGTTTGCATAATTTTTCACCTTTTTTGGGTTACATTTTCGTTTTGGTATACATATTACATGTTAGCAGAATAAATGAAAACAGTAAAAGTCTTTTAAAGAAATGGTTAAGCATTCCAGGTAAAAGAGAATCATCTTACGCTATACAAGCAGATTTTTGTCTACTCTTTTTTTTCACGAAAGGCGCGAAAGAATCAACAGATGTCTACTTGTGTAATGATTTAAAATTTGATTCGCTGGAGACGCAAGACTTCTCACACAAACCGCAAAGACAATAATCGATGATTGTCTCAAAGAAAAATCATCAAGTAAATTTTAAATCAACACAACTAAATACAATAATAAATAAAAAAGGCCCTCAAAAGAGGGCCTTTTTTTCACGCAAGAACTGCGGAAACTTCGAATTGAAGCTGTTTAGCAGAACAATCCAGTATTGTCGCAGGAGAACTGTTTTAGACTGCTTAAAGCTTCTTCACAGCGATCTCCGAGATCGATGTTTTTTTCATCCAATCCTCTTTTGCAAACAGTGTCATAAACACCGGTTTTGAAAGAGTTTACGTCGAAATTTGCCGGAATTACATGGCTGTTCAAGACATCTCCTGCCCAACCGAATGTGTAGTTCCAAGGCATTTCAGCGTAAGAGTCTTTGCCTCCGAAATCTGCGAGAATCTTGAACGCTACGCCTGCAGTTCCAATCGCAGCAACTGTTGCCACGGCTTTTTGTGTGCGCGTCCAGCCTTGCGCTGTTTGTACTTCAGAAAGTTCTGTTTTCGCATCGTCATGTTGAGAATCAATATTGCTATCGATTACAGGAGTTGAATTTGAGGAAGAGTTCAAGATTGCGAATACTTTATTGCCCAAAGAGATTCCTAAATTTCCAATCAATTTTGCGAAATTTGTAAAGATTTCCTTAACAGCTACCGCAACGGCTTTGACAGGGTTTTTCTCTGCAGAAAAGCTCTCTGTTACTGAATTCAATTTATATGGCTGCCATCTTGTTTGAACAGAATTTTCTTGATCCTGAACAGGAGCTATTGTATTTGAAGAAATAGTAATGTTTTGCATAATTTTTACCTTTTTTTTTGTTTTTATATCTTCTCTTTCGCAATACATATTACACGTTATTGTAATAAAAGGACAGAAAAAAGAAAATAATAATAAACTTACAAAGTATTTTAATTATGAACCGGCAGATCGGCGCAATCAACTAAATTTTCTTAAGTTTCCCTGCAGCACGGGCGTCTAAAACCCAAAGTGTTTTATGCTGGCTTGTTCCCAAGCGGCTGGCAGGCCAAGGAGAAATAATAGGAGCCTCTAACACTTTGCTAACAATTTCTTGTTTATTATTTCCTATAGCATAAACCACACTATAAAAACTTTGTTCTATACAGGGGAATGTTAGGGTCATCCGCCAAGTATTTTGTTTAGGCAGGTGGACGGCTGCAACCAGACGATCGGTAATAGTCAAAGATGAGGTGTCGGGGAAAAGGGAGGCTGTATGTCCGTCTTCGCCAACCCCGAGCATCACAAGGTCAAATGTTTTTTTGCCTAGATGGCGGCGAATGATTTCTTCATACTCGATAGCATTTTTTTCAATGGCGTCTTCTGCTTTCATACGAAAAATTTGATCTTTGGGTATGGAAAGATTTTTTAAACCGCTCTCCATAGCCATATGGTAATTGCTATCGGAATGGTTCGGGGGAACAGACCTTTCATCGCTCCAAAAAAGAAATACCTTGTCCCATTCGACGTCTTTGCATTGGGCAAGCTGTTGATAAATTGCTTTAGGAGTCGATCCTCCAGAGAGGGCAACCGCAAATCGGCCTCTTTGCTGAATCGCTCTTTGGGCGGAATGAATCCAATGTTCTACGGCAAATTGAACGGCCTTTTCAGCATTGTCCAAGATAATCAGATCGCGCCGCTCATCCCAGGATTGAATAGAGTTGGTGTCTAGCATAACTTGTCTTGATCCAAAATCGTTAATTCTTGAAGCATTTCTAAATAATGAAGGCTTGTTCCTTTCGTACAAATTTCTTTGACAAGGGATTGGCCGGTGGCAGTCTGCCCTAAAACAAATTGATAGGGCAGTTCGCATCGTTCTTGCGTTGAGATGCAAATTTTTACGTGATGATATCGATCGGGAATCCGGCCCGCTTCGAAAAGATGGCCGTCTTGTGTTTGAAAGTTGACTGAAATGACGGTGCCGGGACCCAGCTTTTCCCAATGCTCCGAGCCAATACAGACATCGATTTGATCAAATTGAAAATAAAGTTCCTGATCATTTTTTCGACGGGCCGCTTTTTGAAATTTCCAGTGCAGCCGTTTGGAGAGCCAGGAAGTCAAATACATGGCTTGAATCTTTAAATGGCAGAAAAATTCAGTCTCTCTTGAATTATAGGTGAATTTCACAAGAGACAAATTGGTTAAATCAGAAAGCCGCTCCCGGGAATCGAAAAGAGAGACGACCAAGTCGCGCCATCCTTCTGTTCTGGCCCAGTTGAGATCTGCAATATCTATGCCTGTTTTTGCTCTTAAGTTAAGGAGTGTTTTTGCAAAAGCGAATAAATTGTCCGCAGATTCGGAATCAAAAATAATCCGAGTGGCAAGCTGGGACAGGGGAGCGAAAAGAGGAGTTTGCGTGCTTGGGTCTTCCGTCCAGAGAAGATATACGGGCAAATCCGGAATCAGATGGGGAAGCAAAAGAAATGGAACACGCTCAAGGTCGGGACCTCCAACGCCGATATCAATTTGATCGCAGGCCACTCCACTTTCAGCTCCCTTCGGAGTGACTACGGAAATGGCTGTTTTCAAATAAGGATGCACGGCGTCCGGATCATAGGAAATAAACAAAGTGCGGCACGGAAATTGTTCGACGACCTTTTCCACAATGTTTCGAATGTAATCTGTTCGAGCAGAGAGGCGGTTGAAGACGATGAGATTGAAGAGAGAGGCCCTGGTTTTATTTTCTTTGGCAAGCTTTTCCCAAAGAGAAAAGAGCTGAGGTTCGATTTGAGATGGCTCTACAATCTGTTGAATTTTGAAAGAGTCATCATGAGGGCTCAAGGCATCCTCCAAGATCTGCCATCTTTTGCAATCATCTCTTCAGCAGATTTTGGACCCCAGCTTCCCGAGGCATAATTGGGGAAATTTTTAGGGGGGTGGGAAGCCCAATATTCCAACAGGGGAGTAAACAAATCCCAGGAGTGGGACACTTCATCGGCCCTGGCAAATAATGTGCTGTCTCCCAAGATGCAATCCCAAATCAGGCGCTCATAAGCCTCGGGAGGCGTTTGACCAAAATAAGAGCCGTAACGGAAATCCATTTTTACAGGCTGTATGGGACTGCTGGGCCCCGGAACCTTGCAGTTGATTTTCATCGCAATGCCTTCATCGGGCTGAATGCGAATGACAAGAACATTGGGTTCATTTTTTTTGCCGCCCTGTTGAAAAAGGACTCCGGGCGCATCTTTAAAGGCAATTGCAATTTCTGTAACGCGTTTCGGAAGCCGCTTGCCGCCTCTTAAATAAAAAGGGACTCCGGCCCAGCGCCAGTTGTCGATGTACAGTCTCAAAGCAACAAATGTTTCAATCGAGGAGTTCGGAGAGACATTTTGTTCGTCTCGATAGGCAATGACAGGCTCTCCGTTAATGAAACCGCTGCCGTATTGACCTTGGACAGCGCTGCTTTCAAAATCGGATGGATTAAAGGGTCGTATCGATTGCAACACTTTCACTTTTTCATCCCGGATTGCTCCTGCGCTTAAAGAAACCGGAGGTTCCATAGCGACAAGGGATAAAAGCTGCATCATGTGGTTTTGTACAATGTCCCTTAAAAGCCCCTCTTCTTCGAAAAAATGACCGCGGGTTCCGATTCCAATGTCTTCCGACACTGTAATTTGAATGTGGTCAATATGTTTGTAATTCCAAAGGGCCTCGAAAATGGAATTTGCGAAGCGAAAAACCAAAATGTTTTGAACGGTCTCTTTTCCCAGATAGTGATCGATACGATAAATCTGCTCTTCTCTTAGGAACTGT
>DALYFE010000018.1:0-500 GCA_031972195.1 Chlamydiales bacterium
CCAAAAATTGATCCTCTAGTTCTTTTCCAAGACCGAGACAGAGTCTAGGCGTTAGCGAGGCAAAGCCAATCCTTTCCACCACACTTGCGGACTAATGCCAATTATAGCGCTTTCAAATTCTATTGATAAAATTTTAAAGCGCTATATCAAAAATAATTTCACATTTGAACTGCCCGTTCCTATGGACTGTCTCTTTTCATTGAGGCTCCGACCCTCGTAGACGCCTATCTTTTCGCAAAAAAATAAAAACAGTTGAATTTAACAGGTAATTAACGGTATAATTAACAAAACAAAGGTAATTATGATAATACAAAACAATTTAAATAAACAAACAAACCCTTGCAATTACCAAGCAAGTCTGCCAATGCGCAGAAAAATTTTATTTACACCCTACGTCCCGGCAGACAGAACAAAAAAACCCCACGAAACCACCGCCAAGGTTCTCTCCCGGTTTTTCTCAACGATTCCGGCATCGCTTCCGTCCACAACTATGTGCTTTA
>DALYFE010000018.1:510-3598 GCA_031972195.1 Chlamydiales bacterium
CTCCGCACTAGAGGCCCAGGCACCTCTTCTAAACACGATGCGCGCCTCATTGATCGACTCAGAGACTCTCTGGATACAACCAAGCCAAAAAGTCAAACTCGCAATTAATCTTGAAGAAAAGGTTTCAAATAAAGAATTTGAAGTACTAGACCCACAAAACCCACTGATCAACACAACTGAAACTCTCACATTAAATGATCTAACTCGGTTTAAAACAATCTCCCCATTTTGGTGGAATCAGTTAAAAGCAAAGCATCCAACTTTGCAAGCAACCGGTATATTGCTAAAAAAGAAGCAAAATGAAATCCGTTTCTTGAAAGGAACCTCATTCCTCAACAAAGTGATTCTGGAGCCCAACAACATCCGCGTCCAGTTTCTATGGATGGAACAACACATCGATTGGGATGCCAACGATTTGCTGCTCCTTTTTTCAAAAATGCAAGTCATGAAAACGCCTTAAGAGATACTCTCGAAGGTTTCTCCAACAGTCCTATTCCACTCGCACAAAAAATCGATGCATTGGCTCAAAGCGGGAAGACAAGCTGTCTACTGCAGATTGTCTTCGTAGCTACAAGGCGATTGCATGAAGAATCTCTTGACATGTCATATTGAAGAACTCTCCCCTAAAGAGGAGAGATTCTCCGCTCCGGTAATGGGCGGCAAATACTTTGCCGCAGGTCATTAGATAGCTCGCTTGACCCTGTCCTAAAGAACAGGGACTTAAGCCGAGCTACCCGTTCATAGAGAAGAACAGGATGTTGATGATCGACGAAACGTCGGCATGATACGCAGGATAAAAATTGGTTATCTTGCATATCATGCCTGATCTTCCCGCGAAGCGGATCCTGTTTTTCTTCTCAAGGAATTTATCATGCAATCGCCCTGTTCGTAGCTAGCCAATGCATTGTGCTTTTTGCATAAGGTGCGTTATCAAGTACTTTTAGTTAAATTGCCTTAAATCCTAAGAAGACAAAGAAGCCTATTGAAATTGGCAAACAATCAATGGTATAAGGAGAGAGAGGTGCTTTTCATGCAAAAACAATTTCTTTGGCTCATCTCCTGCCTTGCGCTTATCTTATTAGCCGGATGCGAATCGAACCGAACCATCGTCAACAACTTGGACGAACGGGATGCCAATGAAATCGTCGTCTTCCTTGCATCGAAAGGAATTGACGCGCAAAAAGTCGCAGCTCCCAGCAGCGGCGTTGGCGGAGCTGCAACAACAGGCCAATACTCAATCACGGTAGCTTCCGATCGATCAGTTGACGCAATGGCTATTTTAAATAAAGTGGGACTGCCAAGACGTTCGGGAACGACGCTATTGGAGTTATTTGCCAAATCAGGACTGATGTCTTCAACGATGGAAGAGACGGTCCGCTATCAGGCAGGTCTTGCAGAAGAGTTGCGCAATACCATTCAAAAAATCGATGGGATCATCGATGCGAATGTGCAAATTTCTTTTCCTCCCTCCCAAACTGCAGGAACGGCTCCAACGCCCGGAGCTCCTCCTCCAAAAGTGACTGCTGCAGTCTATGTAAAACATCAAGGCGTCCTCGAAGATCCAAACAGCCATTTGGAAATGAAAATTAAACGGCTCATGGCAGGAAGCGTCAACGGCCTGAGCTATGATGATGTTGCAGTGATTTCCGATCGATCCAAATTTACCGATATTACTCTGACTCCCAGCGGAGAAATGATCGGGGCGAACCCATTGCAGACGCATGCGAGCATTTGGGGCCTTGTAATGACCCAAAGTTCCGTCACTCGGTTTCGGTTCATTTTCTTCTCTTTTATCTTCCTGCTTTTACTTGTATGCGGAGCTGCCGGATGGATGGTGTATCAATTTTACCCGCAAATGCGCCTATCCTTTTTGAAGCAAAAAGAAACACCGCCTGCAGGACCTAATCCATGAGGAAGCCCAGCCACTGGGTACTAAAGTCGATTTTGAACCAATGCGCTCCGGATCAAAAATCGGCTTTAGAACAATATCTTTCAAAAGAAGAGAGGACCGCCCTTGCAACCATCGAACCGCCTGAATGGGCATTGCCCTCTGACGAGCGCTCAATTGAAGACTTTGTCCATTGGTCTTGGCTTTTGCCTGCCCTCAAATCGCATACTCCGGAAGAACAAAAGCTATTTTTAAGCGCATTGCCTCAATCTATTTTCTATCCTCTCAGAGATGCAGTCACAATGCCTCCTTTTGATTTGGAACAGCTTGGGGCGGTGGCTCAAAAATTTCTAAAAACCACTCTTGCTAAAACTCTTCTCGATGAGCAAAGGTCCTTACTGCCAATCCCCTTCTTACCTCCCTCTCCCCTAAATCGACTAGCCCATCTAAAAAAAAACGAGCTCATCCGCCTGATTGATTTTCTCTCTCTTTTCGATTTGGCTCTGGAATTAAAGCAGATTGTCGACACAAAAATTCTAAAAAAAATCTACCGGTTTCTCTCTTCCGAAGAAAAGCAATTCTTAAAAGTTGCCGCAAAAGACATCACTCCTTTTGCTACAACCAGGCTCAAATTCGAAGAGACCGACGGCTCTCAAGAATCGTTCCGCAAGCTCTTACACAAAAGAGGTTTGGCCCGATTGGGAGCTGCGCTGTCAGAACAATCCCCCGATCTATGTTGGTATATCCGCCATCAGCTCGATATTGGCAGAGGAACCTTGCTTGCCAAGTTTTATTCCGTCAACACTCCGCAAGAAATTCAAGAAGCCATCCGGCATCAAGTAGAAATCGTCCTTGAACATGAGGCTGTGCCATGAAGTTTTTTTCTCTCATTTCAAATAAAGAAGTGCGAATCGCTCCCGGGACAAAAAAAATCCCCGCAGCAGAATTTTCCACCATTCAAAGCGCAGCTGAAGTGTTAGAAACCGTGCTCAAAGAAGCGATCGATTTTAAAAAGGAAGTAACGATCGAAGTGGAAAAAACAAAAGAGGCTGCCTTTGCCGAAGGATTTCAAGCAGGACTGACCTCTCTGAACGAACATCTTTTGGCTCTTGATGAAGAGCTAAAAGAGCTGCGCGTAGAGATCCAAAAAAAAATTCTCCCTCTTTCGCTTTCCGCTGCCCGCAAAATCATTGGAGAGGA
>DALYFE010000018.1:3608-18654 GCA_031972195.1 Chlamydiales bacterium
AACAACGATGCTGGTGGTGCGGGGATGATCCGCTGTATTGCGAATACCACGACAAAGAATGGGGCGTACCTGTCCATGATGATCAGAAAATATTTGAGTTTCTGATTCTTGAAGGATTTCAGGCGGGGTTGACCTCTCTCAACGCACACCTCTTGGCGCTTGATGAAGAACTCAAAGAGCTGCGAGTAGAGATCCAAAAAAAAATCCTCCCTCTTTCGCTGTCTGCTGCTCGCAAAATCATTGGAGAAGAATTAAAGCTCCATCCGGACCGCATTGTCGATATCGTCCTCAACTCGCTTAAACCCGTAACGCAGCATAAAAAAATTCAAATCTATGTGAATAAAGCTGATCTTGCTATCTTGGAGGAGCGTAAACCGGAGATCAAGGCGATTTTCGAGCACCTCCAAAGCCTTACCATCCAGGAAAGAGATGATATTGAACCGGGAGGATGCATGATCGAAACGGAAGCCGGGATCATCAACGCACAACTGGAAAACCAATGGCGGGCCCTTGAGTCTGCTTTTGAATCTTACATGGCAAAATAATGTTGCTCAGACTCCTATTGGTCGCATTCACTCTTTTCCAACCACTACTGGCCTATTCCGCGCCAGCCCTTATTTCGCAAACATCCGCGGTCGATGCAGTGCAAAAAGTGCTCGGTGCAAACCCCAATGCCGAACCGGAAAGCCAAGACCCTTCGCTGATCACAAAATTGATGGTGATCTCCGGCCTTTCATTACTTCCTTTTGCAATCATGCTGCTCACTTCATTTATGAAGATCGTCGTGGTTCTCTCCCTCTTCCGCCAAGCCTTGGGCGTACAGCAAACTCCTCCAAACCAAGCTTTAACGGGGATTGGCCTGCTGATGACGATCTACGTCATGTTTCCTACAGGAGTTGCCATGTACAACGCATCGCAGGATGTGATTAACAAAACAGGCCCTGTTCCGGTGATTTCCAGCGCATCCGCTTTTTTTGTGATCAGCGTTGTCGACAAAGCGAAAGAGCCTCTCCGCGACTTTTTACATCGCAATTGCAACGGACAACATATCCGCAGTTTTTATGACCTTGCCTATCGCACTTTCCCCGAGCCTTTCAAATCGCAACTGAAGCAGACAGACTTCCTGATCCTGATCCCCTCATTCATTACCAGCCAGTTAAAAAGCGCGTTTGAAATCGGGGTGCTCATCTATCTTCCCTTCTTTGTGATCGACATGGTCGTTTCGAATATTTTGCTTGCAATGGGGATGATGATGCTCTCACCTTTAACGATTGCCCTCCCCATCAAACTCCTTCTTTTAGTCATGATTGATGGATGGACGGTGCTCGTGCAAGGCCTTGCAATGTCATTTAGGTAAAATAGACAGAACTTTAGTTACGCAAGAGGTCTAATACCAATGTTTCAAAATGAAATTTTCCAGCTCAGCTATCAAGCCCTTCTGCTAATCCTCATTCTATCCGGGCCTCCTATCATCATCAGTATGATCTTAGGACTATTCGTTGCGATCTTTCAGGCGGCAACGCAAATTCAAGAGCAGACGCTCTCGTTCACCGTCAAATTATTTGCCGTTATTTTCACCATCATCTTCTTAGGCGGATGGCTCGGAGCCCAGGTCATGCAATTTTCCACTTCCATTTTGACAAGCCTGCCTCGCTGGACCTCTGCCGGCGGACCTTAAGAAGCTATTGCAGCTTAGATCGGCAGCCCGGTCCACATCCCCTGGATTCCATGGATATGGCGCATGACGCCTCCGTCGCGAAGGTGAAAATGGAATCTTGCATGATCAATATAATCGCTTAACACTAATCTGCAGTTCATGGCTTTGACAGCCCAATCCACAACGCGCTGATCGAACCTTTCTATTTGGTAGCGAGGCAAAATCTCTTTGCATTTCTCAATACATGCATGCATAGGCTGCACAAAACGCAAATCATACTCGGGCTCGCAACGCAAAGGCTTGCCATCTTGGACATCATATAATGTACCGCTCAAATCGTAATTGAGCATTTCAATGCCGTCGCACCCTTTTCTTTTACGTACAATCCCATGGTGCTTTTTGCCAAAATTGACAATTGCCAGGTAAACGGGCTGAACATTCAAATGCGTTGTAAAAAATTTCTCGCAGCTGCGTCCTCTGCCGCGGGAATCCACAATCACTGTATCGTTCGTGTAAATGCTTTTGACATATTCGATATAAGAAGAAGTTGGAGTCATATAAGTTGCGCGGGAGGCATGGAAATAAATAGAATCGTAATGGGGATAGAGTTTTTGAAAAAGCTGAATCCAAAGACATCCATCTCTGGATGTAAATAGAATGCGCTTCTTACCCTCTTTTTGACAAAACTCATTCAAGTAAAGAGAGGATTGAATGAGAATAGGAAGATTCAATTGGCACTGCTCATTCCAAAGTAAATATTCAGCAGAACCGGATGGATATGGATTTTGCAAACGGACAGCGCGCATGAGATATGCGAGCGCATTGTGGCCCATTTTCATGATCGTCTGCTCAGCGCGCGACAAGCTGCTATCGGAATAGCGAACCGCTGCAATGCCATGAGCCTCTGCCATCTTAACGTCGGAGTGCAAAGAATCTCCTAGATGGGATGAAACTGCATGCTTTTTTTTAATGACATCCCAAATAGCGCCTGAGCTTTTTCCGCAAGCCGTTGCATAGATCTGCACATTTTGATTAAGACCAATCTTGTTTAAAATCCTTCGGATTTGCTCCGTATCATAATACGTATCAGAGACAATCAGATCGCCATCTCGAACAAGATTTATATTTTCCACAATCGGAAATACTTGGGAAAGCTCCATGTCCAACTCAAACTCCATCAACTGAGCTGCTTGCACATCCGTCATATCAATCCACTCCCGCATTTTCCGATAAATATCAGGCAATGTCCGGTTGGATAGACGCTGAGCTGCCGCTCTAAAAACAGAGAAACAGGGAAAGGGAAATTCTTTTTCAACAAGATGAAAGATAGAATCCGGGCGATAGTGCAACCGTCCGGCAAGCGTATCGAACAAATCAAAAGAGCGCACTGTCATTGGAATAGCAATCTTAGAGGACACCTTCACCCTCTTATGTTTCGGTATAGCATGGAAAAAAAATATTTCAAAGAACTCATCATAAAATCAATATATCCCCTTGGGGATATATCCTAGTTCTCAGCTATAATGCAGACTAAATGGACACCTATACCTCAACCGATAGTTATTTCTCTCTGCTTCTGGCTTTAGGTCATTTCCAGCCTATGACCGTACTTGCCGTGTTTTTCTTAACCATGGGAAGAATTTTTCCGATCGTAGCGATCGCTCCATTCATCGGAACCAAAAATGTTCCCGCCACAATCCGAGTCATGTTTAGTGTCTCATTGATCGCTATTTTCCTTCCTCAAAATCTCATGACTTTGCAGCATGATATTGTTTTCAATATTTTTTATATTGGGTATTTGCTCAAAGAAGTCCTGATCGGGTTCGTCCTCGCTTTTCTTTCCACCGTTCCTTTTCTCATTGCGCAAATGGCAGGAGGGCTCGTCGATTTTCAGCGCGGAGCTTCATCGCTCCAAGTTTCCGATCCCACAACGCAAACACAAACAGGCCCTATCGGACTGCTTTGCAATTTTGTTCTGATCGCCTCTTTTTATGCACTCAACGGTCCAATCCTTTACTTCAACGGACTTGCCGACTCATATGTAGTCATTCCTGTCGATTCCTTGCTCAGCGTATCGATTCTAAATTTACAGGCTCCATTTTGGCAGCAAATCTACCAGCTTCTTGCCATGATGATGCGAATCGCCACCCAACTCGCAGCGCCTGCGCTCATCGGTATTTTGCTGACAGACCTTTTCTTAGGAATCGCAAATCGCTTAGCTCCTCAAGTGCAAATTGTCTTCCTGGGGATTGCTTTAAAATCTTGGGTAGGGATTGCTCTTATGACAGCCGCTTGGGGGCTCATGATCCAAGTCATGAGCAAAGAGTCCATTCAGTGGATGCAGACAATCCAATGGCTCATTCAACAAGTAGGGCTTGCGTATGCCAACAAGTAATTATGTGGTCCATCCGGGCGCCATTTCCGGCAGCCTGTCGATTCCGTCTTCAAAATCCCATACGCTGCGCGCGCTTACTTTTGCATTCCTGGCAAAGGGAACAAGCCATATCAATCAGTATCTTCCCTCTCCGGATACAATGGCCATGATCAAAGCGCTTCGAACCCTTGGCTCTACGATCGAAGTTTCGAATCATACAATCACCGTTCAAGGCTTGAACGGGACTTTCAAGCCGGCGGAAGATGTGATTGATTGCGGCAATTCAGGACAGGTCCTCCGTTTCATCGGAGCTTTGGCAGGACTCATCCCAACTTACACAATCCTCACCGGAGATGATTCCATTCGACATAACCGGCCGGTCAAACCGCTTTTGGAAGGGCTCGCCCAGCTTGGCGCTTTTGCCGTATCGAGCCGAGAAGACGATTTCGCTCCCATCATCATCAAAGGCCCTTTAAGAAAAAACCATGCAATCATTCGGGGAGAAGATTCCCAACCTGTTTCAGGACTTTTGATCGCGGGCGCGTTTGCTTCCCATCCGATCGAACTGCAAGTCATCAATCCGGGGGAGCTCCCCTGGATCCGGTTAACGCTCCATTGGTTTGATTTTCTAAAAATCCCCTACAAACACCACAATTTTGAGCGCTACACAATGGAGGGAAAAACAAAGCTTGCCTCTTTTGATTATACGGTTCCCGGAGACTTCAGCACTGCGGCATTTCCCATTGCAGCAGCGCTTCTAACCCATTCCGAAATTACACTTTATCCAATCGACATGGACGATCCTCAAGGAGACAAGGCGATCATCCCGATCCTGCAACAAATGGGCGCTCATTTTGAAATCGATCCCATTCGAAAAACGCTCCAAGTAAAAAAAGGCCCTAATCTCAAAGGAATGCGGATCGATTGCAATGATTTCGTCGACGCGCTTCCCATCCTTGCGGTCATCGGATGCTTTGCAGAAGGAGAAACAGAAATCGTCAATGCGGCCATTGCCCGCAAAAAAGAGTCTGACCGAATCCATTGCATGGCCCTTGAATTGCGTAAAATGGGAGCAGACATCGAAGAGCGTCCCGACGGGCTCAAGATCCGTCAGTCCCATTTGCATGGCGCACATCTTCAAGGCCATCACGATCACCGGATCGTCCTCTCTCTTGCCATTGCAAGCCTTGCAGCCAAACACCAAAGCACAATTGCAGGAGTCGAGGCTGCAGATAAAACATATCCCACCTTTCTCAAGGACTTCGTTTCGATCGGAGCGAATATCGAACTGCAAGAGGGCTCATGAATCTCATTCTGTTTGGTTTCAAGGGATGCGGAAAAACCCACTTTGGGAAACTCCTTGCAAAAACGATGCAGCATCCTTTCATTGACACAGATGATTTACTCAACGCTCTTTTTGTAAAACAGACAGGAAAACATCTTTCCAATCAAGCAATCTACAAAGAAGTGGGCGAAGCCCAATTCCGCGCTTTGGAAACAGAAGCGCTCCTCTCATTAAAAGAGTGCCAAAACACAATCATTGCGTTGGGCGGCGGCGCTGTTCTCAATCCAAAAAACGTCGAGTTTTTGCAAGGCATTGGCAGTCTTGTTTATCTCTCTACCGATCCGGCAACGCTCCGCGCTCGAATGAACAAGGAAAATCCTCCGGCATTTCTCGATGAGAACAATCTGGAAGCTTCCTTTCTCACCACATTCCAAGAAAGACTTCCCATTTACGAATCGATTCCCGCAGTCCGCATTGATTGCGACGTTCTCGATGAAGCAGGCATCCTTGCTGCATTGCGATCCATTTTAATTCTGGAACCATTTTGAACGAGCAGCTCGATGATTAATGGTCACAAAACGTCATATCTGTTAGCTTGTCTTCTTAAAGGAGCTTCAAAATGAAAAAAATTGCACTCTTGTGCCTCGTCTGTATTTTCAATGTATATAGCGCCGACCACAGCATGCCATTTGAAAATGCTGACAGCGAAGACACAGAAGAATTCGATCTGACCAACCTCGATCTTGATGAAATGGCAGAATTTTTAAATGCGTTAAAGACCAATTTAGAAAATCAATTCCAAGTAGAAATCGACATGGAAGATGTGGTCGATTTAGCAAAAAACATGTTCTTATCCAGCAATGAATTTTCAGAAGAAGAAAAAGAGATCGCCTCTTGTTTTTACGATTTGCTCCTCGTAAAATTAACTACCAAAATATACGATTTTAGATCTTCTCCGAAAACTCTTGGCAATCAACACGTACCTATCTCAAAGCAAAGGATCGCCGGACTATCGAAGGTGGTCAAAGGCACCTTGCAGTATCTAGTTCCTGATACAGAAGATGAAGGAATGATCAATATGCTGCATGGAGTGTCTACTTTCTTATCCCATAGGCAATAAGTTACATATCAATTCCAAAATAGAAATAAAAAAGACCGGGTTTTTCTCGGTCTTTTTTATTTCTATTGACATTGTTTGTTAATTAATTTAAATAATTAAGTTAGGCAAACAATTAAATTAATTATGAAAATAGCGAATGTATTCTTAATAATATTTACAATTCTCGCAGGATGCCATGCATCGGAATCATCCTACAATGATCTCTCTAATCAAATCATTGCATATCAGATTGATGACACAACTTATGGCGTTGTCGTCCCCCAAGATGGAGGAGTATCGCAAAGCGCAGCCAGACAATTTGCTCGTCAAAAAGCGGCAGAAATGACAGTAGAAAAAGGCTATCGATACTTTACTATTCAATCCGAACAACAAACAAAGCTTGCCAAATCCAACCGAGAGTGGCCAAGTTCTCAAGACTTCCCCGGGAATCTATATCAAGAACTGATCATTGAGCAAGACTTTGGAAGAGAAAGTTTAGAAAGGAACACTCCATCCGGTTCAAGCATCATCCCGGCATATCGCATTACATTTCAGATGCATACAAACCGCCCAATGCAAAGCGCCATCGACGCTTGCACCCTTACCGACTGCGCTGAATAATCTTCTTCTTTACCCTCTCAGGGTCTTTACAATCCGATGGACGCCGTCTACGAAGCGATCGACTTCTTCCAAGGTATTATAAATAGCAAAAGAGGCGCGAGCAGCAGACTCCAGCCCGAATGCACGCAAAAGAGGCTGGGCGCAAAGATGGCCGCTGCGAATAGAGATATTCTTCAAGTCCAGCAATGTTGCAAGATCTAAAGGATGAATCCTTTCAATATGAAAAGTGAGAATAGGACCCTTGTTTTCCGCCGTTCCTAAAATACGCAAGCCGCCAATTGCAGCAAGCTTCTCCTCAGCAAGATGCAGCAATGCATCTTCATAAGCTGCCATCCGCTTTCGATCGGAGTCCATGATAAACTCCAAGGCGCTCTTGAGAGCAATCACCGATGCAATCGGCGGCGTTCCCGCCTCGAAACGGATCGGAGGCTTTGCATAAGTCGTTTTATCTAAATCCACGCGGGCAATCATATCGCCCCCTCCTTGAACCGGAGGCATTTGCTCTAACAGAGCTTTTTTACCAAACAAAACCCCAACGCCGGTCGGCCCATAGCATTTATGGCCGGAAAATGCATAGAAATCACAGTCTAAAGCCTGAACATCGACAGGCAAGTGGACCGCTCCCTGAGCGCCATCGACCAATAAAACCGCTCCATGCGCATGGGCTGCCCCTGCAATCTCGGCAATTGGATTAATGGTCCCCGTCACATTGGACATATGGGAAACGGCAACAATCTTCGTCTTCGGGTTTATGGTTCCAAGCCATTGCAAATTCCCATGTTCATCGATTGGAATCCACCGGATTTGGGCCCCCAGAGATTCGGCAATCATTTGCCAGGGCACAATATTGGAATGGTGCTCCATTTCCGAAATCAGGATTTCATCGCCCTCTTGCAAGACGCTGCGCCCATAACTTGCAGCAACCAGATTAATCGCATCAGTCGTTCCTCTGGTAAATACAATTTCTTCCGCACAAGAAGCGTTTAAAAATTTACAAGCCGTCTGCCTGGATTCATTATACAGCTCTGTTGTGTGCGCGGCATGGCGATAAATGGCTCGGTGCACCGTTGCGCAATCCGATGTATAGTATTGAGCGATTGCATCGATTACGCTTTTTGGCTTTTGAGCGGTTGCTGCGCTATCTAAATAAATCCAATCCGGCTGCTTTTGAAAAATAGGAAATTGATCGCGCATTAAAGAGCTTCTTTAAAAAATCGAGGAGCCGATGCGAGAATTTCGTCGCAAAATCCTCTTGTTAAAATCTCTTTTGCGTCCTCTCGTTTCAGACCGCGGGAGCAAAGATAAAAGAGCTCTTCTTCTTGCAACTGGGCAATGGTCGCTCCATGGGATGCCTTTACATCATCTGCAAATACTTCAAGATTGGGCTTTGCATTCGCCGATGCCTCATCGCTTAAAAGAAGATTGTTATTCAGTTGATAGGCTTCCGTTTTTTGAGCCTGGGGAGCCACAAAGATTTTTCCTTCAAAACTCGAGCGGCTTCGACCTTTCAACACTCCTTTGAAATGCTGGCGCGATCTGCAATGAGGCGCTAAGTGCTCAACCACAATGTGCGTATGCGATTGCAGCTCTTGATCCAATCTCCAAAGACCTTGCATTAGCGCTGAGCTATTTTCCTCAAGCAGCTGCACTTTGATCGAGGATCTGGAGAGTTTTGCACCGGAGGAAAGAGAAAGAAAATGAAAATTACTGTCGCGTTTTAAGGTAGAGCGGATTGTCTGAAAATGAACCGAGTCTTTAGGCCACCTTTGTTCATCTCCCAAAAATAGAGAAGCCCCTTCATCCAAAGAGACGTCAATGCGGATGTTGCCAAAAGAAAGCGCTTCTTCATGGGATGCGCGCTGCATCAATTGAACAGACGACCCTTTTCCAAGGAATACTTGCAAATGAGGGGAGCCCATGGATGATGAAGTGAACAGGTGATGAATTTCAATCGGCTCTTCAATCACGACATTGGGAGGGACATAAAGAAATGCTCCGCATCCATGCAAAGCTCCATTGAGAGCGGAAAACGGATCGCTTTCCTCTTTCAGCAAACGAAGGAATCGGTTCTGTAAAAAAATGCCATACGTCTTCATGGCCCCATTCAGAGGCTGGCAAATTAACGAAGGAGGGAGACTTGCGCTTTGAAAAAAGCCATCAACGAAAAAAATCCGATGCGCATATTTTGCAGGACATTGAGGAATCGCAATAGGCGCAGATGCAGCTTTTGGGAAAGAGAGGAGCTGCAAAGGGACATATTGAAACGCTTCTTGTTTGGGCTTTGGCAGTCCGATTTCTTGAAACCGGTCCCAAGCTCTTTTTCTCCATGTCTGTAAAAGATCCTGCGACTCAAAAAGAGTCTGCACGTACTGCTCTAACAATTGCACGGCGCGTAGCCTCTTTCTTCCAATTCAAGCGCAAGCTCAGGACCGCCGCTTCGAACAATGACTCCGTCTGCCAAAACGTGGACAAAATCAGGACGAATTTGATCCAACAGCCTTTGGTAGTGGGTAATAATCAACATTGCGTTACGCTCGCTTCGCATTCCATTGACCCCTTTGGCGACAATGCGCAAAGCATCGATATCAAGCCCGGAATCCGTCTCATCGAGCACAGCGAAATCCGGATTGAACAGCGCCATCTGCAAAATCTCATTGCGCTTTTTTTCTCCGCCGGAGAATCCTTCATTCACACTTCGCTCTTGAAACTCGCTTCGAATTTCCATTTCGCGCATTTTTTCTTCTAAAAGAAGATCGAAATCGGCCTCTGCAAGAACAGGCTCTCCCCTCCCCTTTTTTTGCGCATTGAGCGCAGAAAAAAGAAATTGCCGATTGGAAACGCCTGTAATTTCAAGAGGATACTGAAAACTCATGAACAGTCCCAGATGCGATCTTTCTTCCGGCGCCATCTCAAGAAGGTTTTGTTTTTTAAACCAAATCTCTCCTTGCGCCACTTCATAGGCAGGATGGCCGGCAAGAATTTTTGCAAGCGTCGATTTGCCCGCTCCATTCGGCCCCATCAAAGCATGGACCTCGCCTCGCTCAATACGCAAGTTCAATCCTTTGAGGATTGGCTTGCCGGCAATAGCGGCATGTAAATTGACAATTTCAATCATCCGACAGAATTCTCCAGTTTTAATGCGAGAAGCTTTTGCGCCTCTACCGCAAATTCAAGCGGCAACTCTCGAATCACTTCCTTGCAAAATCCATTCACGATCAAATTGATTGCATCGTCTTTGGAAAAGCCTCGAGATTGCAGATAAAAAATTTGTTCTTCATTGAGCCTCGAAGTAGACGCCTCATGCTCTACTGCAGAGGAGCTATTGCCCACTTCAATATAAGGGAAGGTATTGGCCGAACAGCGATTGCCAACAAGCATCGAATCGCACTGCGTATAATTGCGGGCATTCGATGCTTTAGGAACAATTTTTACAAGTCCCCGATAGCTGTTATGCGCCTCATCTGCGGAAATGCCCTTCGAGATAATCGTCGAGCTGGTATTTTTCCCAATGTGGAGCATTTTGGTGCCGGTGTCCGCTTGCATCTTGCCATTGGTTAAAGCCACTGAGTAAAACTCTCCTACCGAATGGTCGCCGCGCAAAATACAACCGGGATATTTCCAAGTGATCGCAGCGCCGGCCTCCACCTGGGTCCAGCAAATTTTCGAATAATCCCCTGCGCAAAGGCCTCGCTTCGTGACAAAATTGTAAATACCGCCCTTCCCTGTTTTCGGATCTCCGGCATACCAATTCTGCACAGTGGAGTACTTGATCTCAGCGCGCTCTTTTGCAACCAGTTCAACGACAGCTGCATGGAGTTGGTTCGTATCGAATGCAGGCGCCGTGCAGCCTTCCAGGTAGCTGACATAGGACCCTTCTTCGGCAATAATTAAAGTACGTTCAAACTGCCCGGTTTCTTTCTCATTGATTCTAAAGTAGGTAGACAGTTCCATGGGGCTGCGGACCCCTTTCGGAATATAGACGAACGACCCATCGGAAAATACCGCAGAATTGAGCGCTGCGAAAAAATTGTCTCCGATTGGCACTACCGTTCCCAGATACTCCTCAAGCAAAGCAGGATAGCGATGCACTGCTTCGGAGATCGAACACAAAACAACGCCCGCCTCCTGAAGTGTTTTTTGAAAAGTTGTTCCAAGCGACACAGAATCAAAGACTACGTCAACTGCAACATTGGCCAGCCTTTTTTGTTCATCAAGAGGAATCCCCAGACGCTCAAAGGTCTTTAAAATCTCCGGGTCGACCTGATCGAGGCTGTCGAGGCGCGGCTTGGATTTAGGCTCCGAGTAGTAAGAAATTTCTTGATAATTGATCGGGGGGTACTTCACATTCGGCCAGAGAGGCTCTTCCATTTCCTGCCACTTGCGCAGGGCTCTCAAACGAAAATTTAACAAAAATGCAGGCTCTTTCTTCTTGGCTGAAATCGCACGCACTGTTTCTTCGCTCAAACCCTTCGGAAACACCTCGGATTCAACCGGAGTCACAAACCCGTACTTATACCCGCTTGCGCTGAAAGACTCGTTTTCTGTAGCCATAACCTTAAAGATGAAAAATTGAGGGCAAGTTTACCTTTTTAGGAATAAGGTGTCAATTTCACAACCCACTAAATAATAGAATAATAAAGTTAATTTACATATTTTAAACAAAAATAAATTATAATTATGAAAGGAAAATCTATATGAACAAACACCCATCCCAAGAGCTTCCTATTCGGTCTAAAGTAGAAATGTTAAAAGACATTTCTCAAATCGTTCATTATCTCCATTCCGGTCAAAAATCTGCGGCGGATCTCTTGATTGAGGATCTGAAGACAAGGGCGGTGTTTTTTGACGAAAACATCCAGCAAAGCGTGTTGATTTTTGCAGAACAGGTGCAATTTCAATGCAGCTATGATCCTTGGCATGCAGTGACTAAGGACATTCAAAAAGCCGCTGATCGGCTGATTGAGTCTTTAGGCTTTCACATATGAAGAGACCGTCTTCATCAGCCCTTCTTGCAGAGAAGTTCTTGGAAACCAACCAAGCTCGCGCTTAATCTTCGAAGAATCAATGGCATAGCGAAAATCGTGTCCGGGACGATCATCCACAAAGCGGATCAAAGACCGGTATTGCTCCGGATTGCAGCCGCGCATTTGAGCCAATAAATCGATTAAGAGGTGGAGCAGCTCCAGGTTTGACAACTCCGAATCTCCGCCAAGGTCATAAACTTCCCCCCGGTTTCCCTGTTGAAGAATCATCCAAAGCGCTTCGGCATGATCCTCCACATATAACCAATCCCGCACATTCGACCCCTTCCCATATACAGGCAGAGGATGGTTATTCAAACAATTTAAAATCATTAGAGGAATGAACTTTTCCGGATATTGCCCGGGACCATAGTTGTTGCTGCAGTGGGAGAGCGTTGTAGAAAGACCGTATGTTTGAGCAAACGCCCTCACTAAATGATCCGACGCGGCCTTCGAAGCAGAATAGGGAGAATTCGGCCGGTAGACAGATTCTTCATTGAAGGTTCCGCTCTTGCCTAAAGAACCGTAGACCTCATCGGTAGATACATGATGAAAGTGGACGCGGGGAAATTTTTTTACTGCCTCGAGCAACGAAAGGGTTCCCATCACATTCGTCTCAAAGAACGGACGCGCAGAAGCAATGCTTCGATCTACATGGGTCTCGGCTGCAAAATGGACGATCGCATCAATGCGATGTTCTTCTAAGATCCGTTCAACAAGAGCCTGATTGCAAATATCTCCCTGAATGAACCGATACGCAACATGGTTCTCCATCCCGCTCAAATTATCCAGCGATCCCGCATACGTCAATCGATCGAGATTGACAATGCAAGATGCTTTTTTCGTTGAAAGAACCCATCGGATAAACGCAGATCCAATAAAGCCCGCGCCTCCGGTAACCAGCAGCCGCCCTATCCTATCCATATGACGCCATGTGTTCTCGAAGAGCATCGCGCCAGGAGCGGATGGGAGACCCTATGATTTGTTCAATTTTTGTCGTATCGAATGCTGAGTAAACAGGTCTCTTTGCTGCTGAAGAAAAATGGGATCCCGGAACTGCAATGATTTTTTTTACAGCAAGAGGGATTCCCAATATTTCCGCTTCTTGCTTCATAGCAACTCCAAACTCATGCTTGGTCGCGGCGCCTCCATTGGCAAATTGATACAGCCCGGAACAGTCCGCCAAACGCAAAATCGCATTGACCAGATCTGCTGTATAAGTGGGACGGCCCCAATGATCTGCCGTCAAATAGACTTCTTCCAGCTCCCGCATGCGAGTCAAAAGAGTTGCGACAAAATTTTTCCCACCCTCGCCAAAAATCCATGAAGTGCGCAAAACGCAAGCAGAGGGCAGCTCGGAGAAAACGCGCTTTTCTCCCTCGAGCTTCGTAATGCCATAGTAATTGCAAGGATCGGTGGGATCAATCTCTGTTAGCGGCCGATGTACATCCCCGCGAAAAACATAATCCGTCGAAATATGAATCAATCGAGCGCCAATTTCGCGAGCAACAATGGCCAAATGCTGCGGACCCGTCGCATTTGCGCAAAACGCCTCTTCTCTTCTTGTTTCTGCCGGATCAACCAATGAAAACGCAGCGCAGTTCACAATATGGGTAATCCCCGGATGCTCCCTTGCAAAGAGGCGCAAAGCCTCCAAATCGCTCAAATCCGCTTGTCTTCGGTTGGTTGCAACAAAAGCATGTTTGCGCAATGCAGAGCCAAGCAATCCGTCCGCTCCCGTAATCCATAACTTCATAAACAAAATACCTCTCGAAAAAAGGGACTTCTCTGATCCCGCAATGAAAGCTCCGGATTGGAAATCGGCCAGCGAACTGCCAGATCCGGATCATTCCATCGAATGGACGATTCTGTTTTAGGATCGTATAGGGAAGACACTTTATAGTGAACCAATGCAATATCGCTCAATACGCAAAACCCGTGGGCAAACCCCTCCGGAATAAAGATCTGATTGCGATGGACATCATCGAGCAGAACGGACTCCCACTTTCCAAATGTCGGAGAATCCGGACGAATATCTACTGCAACATCCCAAATTGCGCCAAGAAGACAAGAGACAAGCTTCGCCTGTCCTTTGCCCGATTGAAAATGGAGCCCCCGTATCGTTCCCTTCTTGGAAACAGAAGTATTGTCCTGAACAAACAAAATCTTGACGCCGCACGCCTCATATAAAGGCTGTCTATAGCTTTCAAAAAAGCAGCCTCTTTCATCTTGAAACACACGAGGCGAGAGTTTTTTTAGACCCTCAAGGTGCAGATCAACCGATTCCATAAGAGACGATCATATCACTTGTGTCACATTTTCCAAGAGCATAGCTTCTGTAAGCTCGAATCTCTGTCCTAAAGCAATTAATTCTGGATCCGCTGTTTCTAAATCTTCCATCGCCTTTTCTAAAAGCGCCAAGATCTCTTCTAAGGCCTCAGGATCGATCTTAGAAGGCTGAGGCGGCGGCTGAAATATCCACAAGGCCATTCCTGCTATCACTCCCATGGAAATTCCCGATCCCGCACGCAATTTGATTGCGTCGAGATGAGTCACCTCTCGATTGCATAAATCCTTTGCAATCACTTGCCCTACGCCGTGTCCTACCACAAGCTCCGATAAAAGTTTGCCTCCAGATTTCACTCCCTCAGATAACCCAATAGCTGATCCAAGATATTCCACCCCTACGTTTACACCATGCCGTAAAAGCATGCTTCCTATAGTCGATGCAAACATATAGACCGCTGCAGTCTTTGGAGTTGAAACTCCGGAAACAAAAGAAAACCCAGCATTAACCCCTGCCACAACAACACCAATCGCTAATTCTGCCGGCATAGGAAGACCACTATTCAAAGCGTCCGCTCTCATAACACACCTATTTTTAAAATTTTTACAAACCTAATAATGACTCTCCCAATGGAGTCAGAATAATTTCTGGCTGAACATAACTTGGATCCTCAAGATATTGTGTAAATTCCGGATGCACGTG
>DALYFE010000019.1:0-1455 GCA_031972195.1 Chlamydiales bacterium
ATATTGCCCCCAATTTTTGAAGTCGAAAAGCGGTTCAAAAGAACCGCAAAATCGAGAGAATCTTAATTTCGAAAGAGGTCTATTGTAGTGCTTTAAAATTCTATTGATAGAATCTGCTGCGTCGACTTTGCGGCAAATTTTTCGTCTTCACTCGCGCCTTGTACTCGTACAACGACAGCTTCTCATGCTATAAAATTTTTTTGTTGCCTAGGTTATCGAAATTCTGTAAAACCAAAACTCTGGACTAACTCGATTCGTGAAACGCTTATGCTGAATTTTAGAAAACTTAGACAAGATTTCCCCTCGGCCATTTTAAAAGAGGGGCGCCAACTCTACGAAAAGAATAAAATCGTCGTAGCGAAGATCATTCGGCTTGATAACGATGTGATCCGATTTAGCAGTCGGGTTTTGGGGAATTTTGAAAACACGTATGAAAGCGAGATCGAAGTAGATCGATTCGAATCGCAAGCGGTTCATACGAATTGCGATTGTCCCAGCAGGTTTGATTGCCAGCATTTAGCGGCCCTCATTTTTTATCTAGAGGAAAAAATTGATGGGTTGCTCGTCGAATACTCGAAAGAATCGGATATCGCTCAAAGCGATGCGTTGGGCACGGAAGAGAAAAAGGAATTGATCGAGGCGATTAAAGAGGCTGAAAATAAGGAAGTCGTCAAACAAGACGCCCGATATCAAAAGCAAGTTCTTGAAGAATATGTCAATTCGGCGCATTTGCTGTCCCATTCTCCTTTCTTTTTGCCGCAAGAAGGAAATTTATTGGCCCAGGGAGAGCTTGGGATCATTTTTAATCCGCAGTCCATAGGGCGGAAAGAAAAAAAATCGAAAGTGGAATTTCAATTGGCGCTGCGTCTGCCAACGCGCTCGAAACCGTTGCAGATTTCCCAGCTCAAGGCATTTTTGGATGCCGTGCGCTATGAAGAGCCGTTGTTTGTTGCGGGAAGGCGTTTGTTCTTCTCCCACAAGAGTTTTAATGAAATGGGATCGATGCTTTTGCAAATGCTGCTCGATCATGCTCGATTTACCGATGGCGGGCAAAATGAGAGAATGCAGAGGATTGGCCAGCTCGATTCAGAAATTTTCGGCCTTCTTTTAGCAAGGGCGCATGAGACGGCAATCCGGTTGTTAGGGCCTAGGGGATTTAAGGATTTGGATGACGAACTGCCGCAGCTTCCCTGCCTTTATTTAGGGACTTTGGAAACTCCGCTTCGCTATGCGCAGCAGCCGGTGGGTTTGCGGTTTAATTTAGAGTACATTGAGCCTCCTGCTGCAAAAATTTTATTAAAGCCCATGCTTTTGGTCAGAGACTCTTCATTCAGCGCCGACGATGCCGTGTTATTTGAATGCACAAGTCCCGGGATGCTTTGGCAGGACGCCTATTATCGATTCGCTCCACATATCAAGAGAACGCATCTATTGAATTTGGATGCGATTCGAGAA
>DALYFE010000019.1:1465-13138 GCA_031972195.1 Chlamydiales bacterium
GGAGTCTTTATTTGGTACGTTTGTCGAAAACGCTCTGCCTCAATTGAAGCGGTTTGCCGAGGTGGATGGCGAGGAAATCATTGATCGTTTTGTAACATTGCCTTTTGTGGGAGAGCTGGGAGCCAGGTGCCATTTATCCTATTTGGATGGAGAGCTGGAGGCTTCTTTATTCTTCTCGTACGATGGACAGGAAATTCCTGCGTCTCAAGAAAAGCTTAGCTACGATCAAATTCGAACATTTGTCACGGAACAGGGTATTTTAGCGAGAAACCTGGTTGAGGAAAGACAGATCTTGGATGAGTTATTCCAGGATTTTGTGTATCAGCCTCAAACTGCGACTTATCATGCGAAAACAGAGAAAAAGATCGTGGAGTTCATGACAGGGGTGATCCCTCGCAATCAACACCGCGTGCAGTTTGAATGTCCTCAAAATCTATTGGATCAGTTTATTTACGATGAGACGACGTTTGTATTGTCTCTGGATGCGGCCGACGTGATGGGGTATTACACGATTGATCTAAAGGTCAATGGCGCATTGCGGGGAGCTAAGTTAGAGCTTCTTTGGGAGTGCGTAGCATCGAAGCGGGCCTATTTGGAGCTGGAGGCTGCAAAAGCGCGGACGAAGGAGTCTGCGGCGAAGTTTTCAAAAATTTTAGTCCTCGATTTGGATCGGATTGGACGGTTTGTACAACTGTTCGATGAGTTGGGTATTAAAAAACTCGATGATCACAAAGAGCAAAAACCGCTGTGGAATTTAACGACGATCGATCCGGAAGCATTCCAAGGATTGCCGGTAGAATTTTCCATGTCGGAACAGTTGCTCGAAATCCGAAGACAGATGCTTGGCGAGAGCGTAATTGCTGCAACGCCGATCCCGAAAGAAGTGAAGGCGGATTTAAGGCCGTATCAAGTGGAAGGGGTCCATTGGCTTGAGAGACTTCGCACGATGTATCTCAATGGAATTTTGGCCGATGATATGGGGCTTGGAAAAACATTGCAGGCAATTAGCGCAATTACTCAAATGCATAACAGAGACAAGTCGGCCCGCACTTTGATTGTTTGTCCGACATCTCTTTTGTACAACTGGAAAGAAGAGCTTCATAAGTTCAATCCGAAGCTCAAAGCGCTTGTTGTCGACGGCGTGCCGAATCAACGGAAAAAATTGTTGATGAAGCTGGATGAATATGATGTGACGATTACTTCCTATACGCTGCTTCAAAAAGATATCGAAGTCTATTCGCGCATACGCCTGCATTATGCCATCCTCGATGAGGCGCAGCATATTAAAAACCGAGGCACGCGCAATGCAAAATCGGTGAAAATGATCCAGGCGGCCCATCGATTGATTTTGACGGGAACTCCTATCGAGAACTCATTGGAAGAGCTTTGGAGCTTGATGGACTTCCTCATGCCGGGATTTTTAAGCACGTTTGAGCGGTTTGTTGAAAAATACATTCGCGTAACCGGCAATGTAGCTACGCAGAATATCGAGTACTTACGTAAAAAAGTTTCTCCATTTATTTTGCGCCGTATGAAGAGCGATGTGCTCCAGGATTTGCCGCCTGTCGACGAAATTGTCTACCATTGCCAACTTTCCGATGTACAGCAAGAGCTGTACCGCTCCTACGCAGCGTCTGCTTTGGGCGAGTTAGTGAAACTGGTAGAAAGAGATGGATTCGATAAGGTGCAGATCCATGTGCTTGCAACGCTGACCCGATTGAAACAGATCTGCTGCCACCCTGCGATTTTTGCGAAGGAATCTGCCGAGGTGGGCGATTCGGCAAAGTACGACATGCTGATCGAACTGCTTCAGACGCTGGTGGAAGGCGGACATAAAACGGTGATTTTCAGCCAGTACACCAAGATGCTTCAAATCATGCGGGAAGATTTTGAGCAAAGAGGAATTTCATTTAGCTATCTCGACGGATCGACGAAAAATCGTCTGGAGATTGTGAATGAATTCAATGAGAATCCCAAAATTCCTGTGTTCTTGGTTTCGTTGAAAGCAGGAGGAACGGGATTGAATTTGGTTGGCGCAGACACGGTAATCCATTACGACATGTGGTGGAATCCTGCAGTCGAGGCGCAAGCAACCGATCGGGTACACCGCATTGGGCAAAAGCAGTCGGTCTCTTCTTATAAATTGATTACGTTGAATACGATCGAGGAAAAGATCGTTGAGATGCAGAGACGAAAAAAAGGATTAGTCAAGAAAGTCGTAAGCTGCGATGATGAAGCAATTGCCAAGTTGACTTGGGAAGACGTCCTGGAACTTTTACAGACTTAAAGCCTATGAAAAATTCAATGGTTGATCAAATGCTGCAAACCTTTTTGAAGATGAAGGATGCTTCCTTCAAGAAGTTGAGCAATATTTCAGGAATTTTTTCGAGCGACATCGGAATCGACTTGGGAACTGCGAATACGCTGGTGTTTGTCCGCGGGAAGGGGATTGTTTTAGCGGAACCTTCCGTAGTGGCTGTAGACTCGCTGACAAATGAAGTTCTTGCGGTAGGCCATAAGGCGAAAGCGATGCTTGGAAAAACGCCTCGGAAAATCCATGCGGTACGCCCTATGAAAGACGGGGTCATTGCCGATTTTGAGATTGCCGAAGGGATGCTCAAAGCTCTGATTAAGCGGGTAACGCCTGCCCGAAGTTTATTCCGCCCTCGCATTTTGATTGCAGTTCCTTCCGGAATTACTGGAGTGGAGAAGCGCGCTGTGGAAGATTCTGCGCTTCAGGCCGGCGCTCAAGATGTGATTTTGATTGAAGAGCCAATGGCTGCGGCGATCGGAGTCGATCTTCCTGTCCACGAGCCGTCGGGGAATATGATCATCGATATTGGCGGCGGTACAACAGAAATTGCGATCATCTCTTTGGGTGGCATTGTAGAATCCCGTTCCTTGCGGATTGCCGGGGATGAATTTGACGATTGCATCATGAACTACATGCGCCGGACCTACAATTTGATGATTGGTCCGAGAACCGCTGAAGAAATTAAGATCACGATTGGTTCTGCCTATCCTTTGGGCAATAATGAATTGGAAATGGAAGTGCGCGGCCGCGATCAGGTAGCGGGCCTTCCTGTTACAAAAAGAATCAATTCTGTAGAGATTCGAGAGTGTTTGGCCGAACCGGTTCAGCAAATCATTGAAAGCGTCAAACTGACCTTGGAAAAATGCCCTCCTGAACTTGCTGCCGACCTTGTAGAAAGAGGCATGGTATTGGCAGGCGGAGGAGCTTTGATGAAAGGGCTCGATAAATCGCTGATTAAAGAGACCGGACTGCCTGTTTTTGTCGCTCCTAATCCTCTATTGGCCGTGTGCCTAGGTACAGGCAAGGCTCTGGAGTATTTAGACAAGTTTAAAAAGAAAAAGGCTCTCTGAGTTTTAACAGTCTCTAAGGCAGCCTCTAAGAGATCTCATGAAGCAGTGGATCGATACAATTGCGGCGCTTTGCCGCCCTGAGCGGGTTCATCTTTGTGATGGAACGGATCAGGAATACGATCAGATTGCTGCAGAAATGGTTCGTGCAGGAACGTTGGTTGCCTTAAACGAACATCTCCGCCCTCATAGTTTTTGGTGCCATTCCCATCCCGATGATGTAGCAAGAGTTGAAGAGAATACATTCATTTGTTCCAAGCATAAAGAAGATGCAGGGCCTACGAACAATTGGCTCGATCCTTCCGAGATGCATCGGAAATTGCAAACGCTTTTTTCCGGATGCATGGAGGGGAGGACGATGTATGTGGTTCCTTATTGCATGGGGCCTTTAGAGTCGCCTTTTTCCCGATTTGGAATTGAAATCACCGATTCTCCCTATGTCGTGTTGAATATGAAGATCATGACTCGCATGGGTAGCCAAGTGCTGGATCGGTTGGGAAATCGTCCTTTTGTGGGAGGAGTCCATTCAGTAGGTTGTCCGCTGAAACCGGGACAGAAGGATGTCCCTTGGCCTTGCAATCCGGCGAATCGATGGATTGTCCATTTTCCTGAAGAGCGTTCAATTTGGTCGTTTGGAAGCGGCTATGGCGGCAATGCGCTTCTTGGGAAAAAATGTTTTGCCTTGCGGATTGCTTCTGCGATCGGCCGCGATGAAGGATGGCTTGCGGAGCATATGCTCATCTTGGGGATCACGAATCCCGAAGGGGAGAAAAAATACTTCGCTGCAGCATTTCCCAGCGCTTGCGGAAAAACAAACCTGGCTATGTTAACTCCGACGCTTCCGGGTTGGAAAATTGAGTGTGTCGGCGACGACATTGCCTGGATGCATTTTGGGAAGGATGGAAGACTTTACGCAATCAATCCGGAAGCCGGATATTTTGGCGTGGCTCCCGGAACGTCGATGAAGACAAATCCCAATGCGATGCGCACGTTGAAGAAAAACGCACTCTTTACGAACGTGGCGCTGAAAAAAGATGGGGATGTTTGGTGGGAAGGGATCGGAGAGGATCCTCCTTCCGGATTGACTTCCTGGCTTGGGAGCCCATGGGATCCTGCGTCAGGCAAACCGGCGGCGCATCCGAATTCCAGGTTTACCGTATCGGCGAAGCAGTGTCCCATTTATGATCCTCAAGCAGAAAATCCGAATGGGGTTCCGATTTCAGCAATTATTTTTGGCGGCAGGCGGGCATCGACTTTGCCTTTGGTTTTCGAGTCTTTCAATTGGCAGCATGGCGTTTTTTTAGGAGCGAGCGTCTCTTCGGAAATGACTGCTGCAGCGAAAGGGGAAATTGGGAAGGTTCGGCATGATCCGTTTGCGATGCTTCCTTTTTGCGGCTACCACATGGGAGATTACTTTGCGCATTGGCTGGCGATGGGTAAAAAATCCCGGCCGGAGAATTTGCCTCGCATCTACTACGTGAACTGGTTTCAGAAGGATGCTGCGGGAAAATTCTTGTGGCCCGGCTTCGGAGAAAATTCCCGTGTGCTCAAGTGGATTTTTGAACGGACTTCAGAAAAAGCTGAGGCTGTCGACTCTCCCATTGGACACCTTCCGGTCAGTCTAGATTTAAAAGGGATTGAACAGGTTCCGATTCAGCATCTTTTACAGGTAGATCGCAAGGCATGGAAAAAAGAATGCGAAGAGCTGGAGGAGTACTTCAAGCTTTTTGGAGATCATTTTCCCAAAGCGCTGCATGAGGAACTTTGCCTGCTCAAGGCCCGCATTACAGAATAATACACTCTCTGCAGCAAGAGGAAATTTCTCTTGGATTGTCCGGATTTAAATAGTTGTACAATACCAATGCTTGGTTTTCGGCGGCCTTCACTTTTTCACAAGTATCGCTAATCGCTTCGCTTGTTGCATCGCTTGAGCATCCGGGCAAGAGCGTATTGCGCCAACTCAACTCCCACTCCGCATTTTCGCATCGTTTTATTGATTCCCCATCAAAATCGGTACTCAATCTTTGAACAGAGCAGTCTGCAATTAGATGCTGATTTTCTGCTAGTAGAGCATTTATTTTTTGAGATAATTTTTTTAATCGATTGAGTTGATTGGAGACTTCCATATTTTTTTCATACGACCAGTATGCATTGATCGAAGTATAGTTTGAGTCTCCTTCGGACATTTGTTCCATGCCTTGCATCGCTTCTGCGAGTCTCGAGCTGCCAAGCTGTCCAATCACCTGATGGCTATTATCCAAAAACTTATCTAATTTTCTTGTTATTGCTGCCATATTATTTATACCTCCATATTATTTAGAAATCATTTCGAGAATTTTTGTTTAAGATAATGTTATGAAAGACGGCACCAACCATCGCAGCAAAAAGAACCATTTCCCAGGTTGTCCGGATTTAAGTGGTTGTATAATTCTAATGCTTGTGTTCTGGCGATCTTTATTTTTGCACAAGTAGAGTCAATTGCTTGCTTTCTTGCATAGCTAGTGTTTTTGCAGCTCTTAATATTTTCTCCATCAAAGCGGTCATTGATTTTTTTTACGCTGCATTCTCTGATTTGGTCTCGGTGGATGTGTAGCAAGGTGTTAATTGCTTCGGCAGATTGTCGTAATTCATTGACTCGATTAGAGGCTTGCATTCGCTCATCCTCTGTGATTGTGGAATAAGTGAATCGGTGGATCACCGCATTGCTCTCATCTAAAAAAGTGTGTAATCTGCTCGTTATACTTCCCATGCTATATTTCCTTTAGAGACTGTCTACGAATTTTCTTTCGATCGATTTAACTAAAAATACTTGATAAACGTAGAATGATTTTTTTGAGTCATTTTTATTTAAATCGATCGAATATTCTAAAGGTCTTTTTATTTTTTTTACAGAGAAACTATGTTTTTATAAAATCGTGCATGCTATGCGCCAAGGAATTTCACGGGGATGCTCAGGATTTAAATAGTTGTACATGGCCAACCCTTGCTCTTCTGCAATCTTTACTTGGGTCATTGTTTTTTGAATCTCATCCAATGTTTTGTTGTTGGGAATTGTGATCAGTTTCTGACAGCAACTCAGAGCTTCTTCATACTGATGTTCTTTAAATCCCTCTCCGCAAAAATCAGTATCGAGCTGTGTCACCTCACACCCATTTAAGAGGCCGGAATTTGTTAGGAGCAATACATTAATTGCCTGAGCGGATGTCCGTAATTTATTAACGCTGTCTGCAGTCTGTTTGTTTTGACGATATGGTCCCTCGCAGGGTCCTGCATCAAAATCAGGTTCATTCGCAAGCTCTTCTCTTTCCAAGTCTTGGAGTTTTACGATCGTTTCATGAGATTGATCTAAAAAATCGTTCAATGTTTTAGATAGCGAAATAGGGGTCATAATATCTCCAAGTAGCGAATTTTTTTTATTTTCTAGAAACGCATCCACTCGCTGTTCTAGAAGATGCAGCGGCATAGCGCCATCTTGCAGGACAATTTCATGGAAAGCTTTTATGTCAAAGTCTGCGCCTAGGCGCTCTTTCATTTTTTCTCGAAGCTCTAAAACTTTAATCATTCCAATTTTATAACTGCATGCTTGGCCCGGCATAACAACATAGCGTTCGATTTCACTGACCACTTCGCTTTCATTTTGTCCGGTATTGTCCATCATGTATTGAATCGCTTGTTCGCGGCTCCACCGTTGATAGTGGAGGCCGGTGTCGACGACAAGGCGAACCGCCCGCATCAGCTCCAGCTGCAATCTTCCAAGATCGGCATAGGGATCGGTAATGAATCCGGCCTCTTTTGCGAGTTGTTCGCAATAGAGCGCCCAGCCTTCTTGATAGGCGGTAAAGGGAACGATTTTTCTCAGTGTGGGGACGTGCTTGATTTCCAGGGCGCGTGCAATTTGAAAATGATGTCCCGGAACGCCCTCATGGTAGGCAAGCGCCGGCATGATGAACTTTGTTTGATTGTTCATGTCGTGCGTGTTTACGTAAAAAATACCCGGACGCGCTCCTTTTAAATCTCCCGGTTCGTAATAGGCCATTGGGCCTGATTGCGCTTTGAACGCAGGAATTGGTTTGATCTGCAATGGGGCTTTAGGGAATTTAGAAAAAAGCTGCTTCATTTTGTCTTGAATCTGATCGAAGAGCTTTTGGTAATCGGCTAAAACTTGCGTGCGTCCGGCATCTGTATTGGGGTAGAGGAATTTGGGATCTTTTGCAAGCTGCTGCATGACGCTGATGATCTCTTGTCCCTCGTATCCGAGGGTATCGGCGATTTGCTTCATTTCTGCTTGAATGCGGGCCACTTCCGATAGTCCCAGAGCGTGCACTTGGCCAGGGGACTTATTTGTTGTTGTGTGATAGCGAAGGCAAAAGGCGTAATAGGCATCTCCATTGGGCAATTTCCAGATGCCGGCGTCATGTGTGGCTGACTTGAGCTGTTCTTCCAGAAAAGAGAGCAATTGCAAGTAGGAAGGATAGACTTTTTCCTTGATGGCGTGAAGGGCTTCGCTTTCTAATTTTTGACGCTCAAGCGCTGAGAGGTTGAGGTCTGTGAGTTTGTTTTGGAAAGAAGTGTAAAGGAGATTGTTTGTCTCGGGAAGCTGAGTGAACCGACGGATTTCATTCAACACTTTTTGGATGACGAAATCAGGAGGGACGACTCCGCTTTTTTCTCTCAATTTTAGCTCTGTAATTAAATCGGAGAATTTTTTGTCCCATTGGTTGAGTCTTGCGATGTACATTTTCGCATCGTTTTTGTCTGCGATGGGATGGATATTGACCATAAAATCGGGAAGGAAGCTTTGCATGCCGAAAAGTTGATTCACCGGGTATGGAATCAGATCGCTTCCGGAGGAATTGAGGCGGGAGCCATAGGAAAAAGAAGCATCTTCGAGAATATTTTGCAGATAGAGTTTTAAAATGTCGAAAGAGAGCAGTTCTTCGGGAGATAGCTGGCTTCGATCGTATTTGAGCAATATGGTTAATGAGTTTTTGATCTTTTGGAGAGATGCCATATTGCTTTGGTACGAAATATCGGTGAGTTTTCCATTAAAAAAATCGAGGGGAGTATTGTTGAGCACTCCGAGATATGTGATGAGTTCCGGATCGCTTAATGCTTGCTCGATGAGAACGCGTTCGACAAATAGATTAAAGCGGTCCGGTTTTCCAAAAACAAGGTTGTAGGTCCAGACGGAGCCAAGAAAACATCCTACGATTAAACAGGCATATAGAAATTTCATCATATGATTCACTGATTGGTGTTGAGCATCCCGCAAGCGATAAGGGGGTGAAGTTCTATTATAAAGAATTTATTGCTTTTTGCAACGCTTCAACAACTTCGTTCATTTCAGAGGGGGCAATAGGATTTTTCGCGTCTGCCCAGAACATTCGAAAGAGGAATGCAAGGGTTGAATCATCGTTTGCTTTTCTAGGGATATAGTGAAAATGGATGTGCGGTACGCTCTGTCCCACTTCACGGCCGTTTTTTTGCAAGATAAGATAGGCGGATGTGCCGAAAACTTTCCTTACGGCCTGATCCACTTTTTTGATGGTTTGACAGATTTGAGCGCATTCCGGATCGGAAAGCAGTTCAAAGCGCTCCAAATGTCTTTTGGGAATGATCAGGCAATGGCCGGGCAGCACGGGCTTATGCGTGTAGAGGGCTATTACAAGATCGTCTTCGTAAAATTTTTGGTGGTCGAGAATGGAGCTTGTGCAAAACGGGCAGGCTTTATTTGGGAGGAGACCTGCAGCATGCATGGGATGGTGCGGTTTGATTAAAAAATAGAGAAGGGCGGCAATGGCTAGAAATAAGATGCTGAAAAAAATGCGACTGCGCACAACACTGGCTGCACGCAGTACAGAGGAATCTTTTTTAAGAACGTTGGAAAATTTCATTCGACTTAAAGAAGAATTCGATCTCGGATTTCGCTGTTTCCTGGCTATCGGAGCCGTGAACTGCATTGCGATCGATGCTTGTTGCGAAATCTGCTCGAACTGTTCCCGGTTTTGCTTTTGCAGGATCAGTTGCTCCCATGATTTCACGATTGCGGGCAATTGCGTTTTCTCCTTGAAGAACCATCACGAGCAAAGGACCGGAGATCATGAACTCAACGAGTTCGCCAAAAAAGGGACGGTCTTTATGTACGGCATAAAATGCCTTTGCCTGGTCGGCTGTCAGATGAAGCATCTTTGCAGCGACAACGCTTAAGCCTTCCCGTTCGAAATACTCTATGATATTGCCAATCATATTTTGGGCAACAGCATCGGGTTTAATGATTGAGAGGGTTTGTTCAGTGGTTTGAGTACTAGTAGAGGCCATGAGAATACAACTCCAAAAGGTTTAATGCATAGGTATTGTAGCGAAACGGAAAATAAACGACGAGGAAGTTCTATCAAAAAAGTGCAAAAAATAGATAAAATCTTCATTTTCCCTCTAAAGGCTGCTGAGATAAACTTCTTAAAGATTCAGGTAAGTATGAGTTATGGCGGATATCCCGACCTTAAAGACATAAAAAAAATTTTAGTCATTAAATTGCGTCATTTAGGAGATGTTTTGCTGACAGGCCCCGTCTTTCGGGTTTTGAGCCAAGCGTTTCCCCAGGCCGGAATTGATGCATATATCTATCAAGAAGCTCTTCCAATGCTGGAAGGGCATCCTGCAATTGATCGGTGTATTCTCTATGATCGCAGCTGGAAAAAATTGAATTTGTTGAGCCGGATTCGTAAAGAAGCGGGATTGCTTCGAGAGATTCGAGGCCAAGGTTATGATTTGGTAGTCAACCTGACGGAAGGGGATCGAGGGGTGCTGGCTGCAAAGGTGTCCGGCGCGCGCATCCGGGCAGGGATGCGTCCGAAGGGCAATCGGCAGAGGTCTTGGCTGACTCATATCGCTAAGGATTGTCCATCCCCCAGGCATGCAGTAGAAAAAAATCTTGATGTTTTGCGAAGGATTGGAATTTTTCCCTCTTTCGAAGATAGGGAGCTGGATTTCTATTTGCCGGATGAGGCAAGGCGGAGGGCTTTTGTTCTGACGGGAGGAGCGCCTTTTGTTTTGATCCATCCGACATCTCGGTGGCGCTTTAAGTGCTGGCCTGTTGCAAAAATGAGAGCGCTTGTAGAGCGCTTGATTGTATCCGGAAAGAAAGTCGTATTGACATCCGGTCCTGATCCCGTGGAAAGGGAAATGTCTTCTCAAATTGCGGAAGGGTTGGATGTTCTTAATTTGGCAGGCCAAGTGACGTTAAAAGAGCTTGGCGCTTTAATTGATGCTTCGGAAATGTTGATTTGCGTAGATTCTGTCCCTTTTCATTTAGCAAGCGCTCTGAAGCATCCGGTGGTTGCGATTTTCGGTCCTACATCGGATGTTGCTTGGGGGCCTTGGCGCAATCCCTATGCCGCCATTGTTGCATCGGCCATGAGCTGCCGTCCTTGTTATTTGGATGGCTGCGGAGGAAGCAAACGAAGCGATTGCCTAGAGTCTCTTTCGGTGGATGCTGTACTGCATGCAGTCCATGGGCTACAATCTAAAATCTTCGCCAAAGTAGGTTCTTCTAGCCTCGGGATCTGCCAAGAGCTGGTCGATCGTTCCTGACAGAAGGACTCTGCCTTCTCGAACCAAGTAGCTTCTGTCGACAATCGAGACCAGTTCTCTTGCATTATGATCGGTGATCAGGACGCTGATTTCTTTCTTTTTGAGAATGCCGATGAGATGTTTGACGTCTGCGACAGCCAATGGGTCTATATTTGCAAAGGGCTCGTCTAAAAGCAGAAGAGAGGGGTTTGTGACAAGGGCTCTGGTGATTTCCAATCGGCGTCTTTCTCCGCCGGATAGAGCTGCTGCCGTTTTTTTTCTCAAGTGTTCCAAGTGCAGTTCTCCGAGCAACTCTGAAAGGCGCTTCATTTTTTCTGCTTTTTTGAGGTCAAGGGTCTCCAGGATGCACAAGATATTGTCTTCGACGCTCAAAGATCGAAACACTGAAGGTTCTTGCGCCAAATATCCAAATCCCATTTTAGCCCGTTGATGCACCGGAAGCGCTGTCACATCTTTCCCTTTAAAAAAAATGGAGCCTTCATCCGGGCGGATCAGGCCGATCGTCATGTAAAATGCGGTGGTTTTTCCTGCTCCGTTGGGTCCGAGCAAGCCGACGATTTCTCCGGGCCGGACTGAGAATGAAAGTCCGTTGACAACCGGTTTGCCTCCGTATCGTTTCACGAGCAGGTTTGCTTCGAGCAGCGTCATTGAATCCTGTTGATTATTGAGCTTCTTTCCAGAATCGGTCGATGAGTTGCTTTT
>DALYFE010000019.1:13148-16894 GCA_031972195.1 Chlamydiales bacterium
ACGTCGCCGATGCCTTGGGCTGCATTGCGAATGTGCACTGTAGGGGCGCTCATTTCCAATCCATCCTGCCAGAAAAGAACGCGGTGGGATGGGTCGCTTTCCAAGATAAGGGTTTTGTTTTTTGCGCGAAAGGTGGCTCGATCGGCGAGAGCAAAGCTATCTATCGCATTGATTTGCCAAGCCAGTTTCACGGTCCCTTGCAGTGCCAGGTGCGAGGAGCGCAGATCTAGAGTGCCAAGCTCTGCGGAAAAAGTTCCTTCGGGCGCGTATCCGGCAATGTTTTCGAGCAATTCCATGGCTTCGATTTTTTGTTTCTTTTGAGTCAGGATCAGATCGGAAGAGGCGCTTTCAAGAGAGGCTTTGCGCCATTGGTTGTTTTTAAAGGTCCAGAGATCTTTTTTCACCCCTTTGCGAAATTGCCGAATGGGTGATAGTTCCAGAGTGCTTTTTGAGCGGAGATTTGCGCTTTCCTGGACGAGTTGTGCATAAGCTGTCCTATCTTCATTGCAAATGCGTATTTGAAAATACCAGACTGCGGCAGTTGCCAGAAGGAGAAGAAATCCTATGCGGAACATGCGCTATAGATTTTTTCAAGTTGTGTAAGCAAGCCTTTGAGTTGATCAAAGGGGTAAACAGAGGCAGCGTCGCTTTTTGCATTGGATGGATCGGGGTGCGCTTCAATAAAAATCGCATTGCACCCGGCAGCAACTGCCGCTTTTGCAAGCACAGGGATAAATTGTCTTTGGCCTCCGCTCGCATTCCCAAGGCCTCCCGGAAGCTGTACCGAGTGGGATGCATCGAAACATACGGGAAATCCAAATTCTTGCATGATGGGAATCGAGCGCATGTCGCTTACCAGATTGTTGTAACCGAAGGTAGCTCCGCGTTCTGTCAGCAATATGTCTTTTTTCCCGCATGAGACGAGTTTTTCTACGATGTTTTTCATGTCCCAGGGGGCGAGGAATTGCCCTTTTTTGACGTTGATGGCGGCAGGGATGTTAGCGGCGGCAACCAATAGGTCGGTTTGACGGCAGAGAAATGCCGGAATTTGGATCATTTCACACACTTTGCCTGCAATCTGGGCTTCTTCCGCTGTATGCACATCGGTTAGTACCGGCAATCCGCACTCTTTTTGTACTTTTTGTAAAATGGAGAGCCCTTTTTCCAATCCGGGACCTCTGAAAGAGTGGATGGAAGAACGGTTTGCTTTGTCGTAGCTTGCCTTAAAAATGAAAGAAAACGGGAAGTCTTTGAAAATCTTTTTTAGCTCTTCTGCGCAAAAAAGTGTGTGATCCTCTCCTTCGATTACGCAAGGACCGCAGAAAAATGCGAGAGGTTTGTTCTCTCCGATAGAAATATTTCCAATGGACAATGAGTGCATAATATCGTCACCATGATCGCGCCGGGCGATTTTATGCACAAGCAAAATCGTTTCTGATGATCGGTATTAGCAGGTGCCGTTTTCCGAAGTGAGGGCATGTGCGATGTATGCAGAGATCGTGAGAAATCCGACTATCGATAGGATTGCGATTCCCCAGGGTGTTGTTGCGCCTGCAATCAGCAAGGGGGATCCTACTAAAAGATGTTCTATCGACAATCCTGCCAATGCAGTCCAAAAGAGGCCGCATAAGGCGAGAGCGCCTTTGGCGATCTTGCTGATGATTTGGGTCTTTGTGTTGTCCGGAGTTAGACAAGTCAATTTTTTGCCTTCCACAGAAGAGAAGTCCTCGCAAGAGCTGCCATATCCATCAGCAACGCTGTAGTTTTTTGTGTGCATCATAATAATTATCCCTTTTTTATTATCCTATTAATCACTCGTTAATAATACATCGTCTATTGTAATAAGTCAATGTTATTTGGATAAAAAATTGTTTGATGGTTTTTTCTTTTAAAGAAAGTCGTATTAGTTCATAAATGTTGGTATGAGAATTTTTACTCTCTTTCTTTCTGTTGGCGTTGCATTTTCTTTCGCGCAGGGGCTATACCCTCAGATCCTTGGGCAGGAAGAAAAATCGGATCCCTCGGGTTTGCAGATAGCCGTAACTTATGAGGTAAGCGAAGGGCGGTTTGGCGATCAAATCTTGGGATATTTACATGCAAAATGGATCAGCTATCGATTTGGTATTGAGCTCCTTTACAAACCGTTTTCTTATTCAGAAGAATTTGTTTTGGATGAAATAGAAGAAAAATGGTCTGAAGAGAAAGAAAAAGGCTTTGAGAATGTAATTTCCTGGGTGAATGATCTTTCCTGGTCGCATCGGCCTTTAGAGAATACGCTTTATGTAATCCCTTTCTTTTCTGACTTGGAAGATGATCGGAAATTTCATCCTGAATGGAGTTCCATGTCGATAGACTGGGAGGATATCGGTTTTCGTGCATGCCTCCGTTCTCTATTTGCACCTCGTAAGATGCCTCCTCATTTTCCGGGGTCTCGAGATTTTGATTATTTGACTGTTGCGGTTCACGTAAGAAGAGGAGGCGGGAAAGATGCTTCCAATGCTTATCTGCTTTGGCCTATGAGGTTTCCTCCGGACTGCTACTATACTGAATGCTTGCGAAAGCTTTGCGAGCTTTTCCCGGGGGTTCCGATTTATGCACATATTTTTACGGATGATCTGCATCCAGAAGAACTTGTGCGGAATTTTCAGAAGGAGCTGCGTGACGTGCCCATTGAGTTTAGTTGCAGACAAGAGGGCAATGGTCCCGATGTCCATATTTTAGATGATTTTTTTGCCATGATGGATTTTGACTGTTTGGTTCGATCGACTTCAAATTACACGCTAATTCCTTCTCTGATTGGGGATTATAAAGTTGTGATGACCCCGAAACATGGCTATTGGACATCTGTCAACGGCTTTTGCGCGGAATATTATATCGATGAAGTCGATATACAAATGAAATACTGAGAGACTGTTTCTAAAATCTCTTGCGATCTATCTAAATCTACATATATACGAACAATTTATACCTTGTAAACTTTTGGAGAATTGATTGTGGGATTGCGGACGCTTTTAGAGCCTAGGTCGGTTGCGATTATTGGAGCCAGCGAGCGGGAGGGAAGTCTTGGACGCACGCTTGTGTCTAATATGATCAATGCCCGGTTTTCCGGAAAAATTTATCCTGTGAACCCAAAGTCAAAAACGATCCTGGATTTACCCTCTTATACGAGCGTGCTTGAGATTCCCGATGCTGTTGATTTGGCCGTGATCGTAACTCCGGCAGCCACCGTTGCGGCAGTGGTCAGAGATTGCGCAAAAAAGAAAATCCCTACGACGGTAATCATCTCGGCGGGATTTAAAGAGGTCGGCCAAGAAGGATTAAAGCTCGAACAGGAAGTGTTGTCGATTGCCAGATCGAGCGGTATGAGGATTTTAGGTCCCAATTGCCTGGGTTGCATGAACCCCCATATTGGGTTGAATGCGACGTTTGCCGCGGGATGCGGACGGAAGGGAAATCTTGCCTTTATTAGTCAGTCGGGGGCTTTGTGCACAGCTGTTCTGGATTGGAGTTTTGAAAGAGAGCTAGGATTTAGCGCGTTTGTCTCTTTAGGTTCTATGAGCGATATCGAATGGGGCGATTTGATTGATTATCTAGGACAAGATCCCAATACAGATGCAATCATTATGTACATGGAGACCATCGGCCATGCGGAAAAATTTATTAAGGCCGCAGGCCATGTGGCCAGGAAAAAACCTCTTTGCGTAATCAAAGCAGGAAGAACGCAGGCGGCCGCGAAGGCGGCGGAG
>DALYFE010000019.1:16957-18308 GCA_031972195.1 Chlamydiales bacterium
ATCAGATGGGGATCATGAGGGTGTCCGGAATTGATGAATTATCCGATCTTGCTTTGTATCTTGCGAAACAGCCGATGCCTCAAGGTCCTTGTCTGACGATTGTTACGAATGCAGGAGGCCCCGGAGTATTGGCAACGGACGCGGCGGCTTTGGGCGGCGCTATGCTTACTGAATTGCCCAAGAGCGCCATTGAATCGTTGAACCAGGTGCTGCCGGCATCGTGGAGCCATTCGAATCCAATCGATGTGCTTGGCGATGCGGATGCAAAACGCTATGTTGCGGCGATTACCAAAGCTATTGAAGAGCCTAAAACAGATGGAGTGCTGGTTATTTTAACGCCTCAAGATATGACAGATTCGACAGGTACTGCAAGAGCGATGGTGGACCAGGCCAAAAATTTTAAAAAACCTCTGATTGCAAGCTGGATGGGCGGAGAGAGCGTTGCAGAGGGAAAAACAATCCTGAAAAAGGCGGGGATTCCCGTATTCGACTATCCGGACAATGCTGCGCATATTTTTTCGATCCTGGCAAAACATCACCGTTACTTGGCGCAGATGGAGAAATATTCAGCAGAGCCTGAAGGGTTGGATAAGGGAGTCAGGGAGAAACTGCAAAAAGCGCTGAATGGTTTTTCTCAATCGAGCAAAAAAATTCTTTCAGAGAGCGATTCGAAAGAGATTTTGCATGCGTTGGGGATTCCTGTTGTGCGGAATCTTTTGGCGAAAACAATCGACCAGGCTGTGTCTGCAGCCGAAGAGATAGGCTACCCTGTCGTATTAAAGCTCCATTCCTCAACGATTACGCATAAGAGCGATCTTGGCGGGGTTAAGCTCAATTTGATGGATAAAGCAGCGGTCATGAAGGCCTATCAGGAAATTGAGCATTCGGTCACAAAAGCAGCTGGCCCGGGCGCTTTTGAGGGAGTGGCTGTACAGAAAATGGTCTCGATGAAAGGCACTGAGATTATTTTTGGCTCAAGCCGCGATCCGCAATGGGGTCCTGTGATTTTATTTGGCGCAGGCGGCGAATTGGTGGAAGTGTACAAGGATCGTGCTTTAGGGTTGGCTCCGCTAAATCGAAAATTTGCCAAAGAGATGATTGAGGGCACGAAAGTCTTTCATGTTCTGCAAGGGGCAAGAGGGCGAAAACCGGTGTCAATCGATCCGTTGGTTGATTTGCTGGTTCGGTTTTCTCTGTTCGTTCATGCATTCCCGATGATTGAGGAGTGCGATATCAATCCGCTGCTCGCTTCGTCAGAGGGATTGATCGCGTTGGATGCGCGTATTGTTTTGTCTGGATAATACCCATCGCAAGAAATAAATTCATAAATTCGCTTCGACTTTTACCTGTG
>DALYFE010000020.1:0-18259 GCA_031972195.1 Chlamydiales bacterium
GTCATGATGGGAAACCATTTTTATATGCCTCCCACTCATGAAGATAGTCCCATTTCTCAAGATTTTTGGATTGGGGAGCATTGCTTAATTGAAAAAGCGATCATCGACGAACATGTCTCGATTGGAAACCGTGTAAAGCTCATCAATAAAGAAAAGAAAGACAACTACGAAAAAGATGGGGTTTTTATTCGAGACGGAATCATCATCGTCGTCTCCGGGACTCGAATCCCGGATGGCTTTGAACTATAGTACATTTCTTGCAAAATTAAAAGGATGAAGAGACTCATTCAGAACTTTTGATCAGGAGAATCGGAAAAGACTGATTGAAAGAAGCCAGACGCATTTCTTGCAACTTCGAATTGAATCCATTGTCGATCGACACCAGGAGCATCTGTGATAAGAAAACGGAGATTTGATGGGAGTTTATCTTTGTCTTTAGGCATCGATATAAATATGTAATGGGCAACTGGACTCGGAATAGTTTGATATAGACATTTGGGAATGTGTTTTGAAAAAAAACCTCCGTTATTTGCAGTGACTAACACATTATCAGCATCAGGAGCTACGATATAGGTTGGAATCGTAATTTTTTTTAGATCATTTTTATCAAAAATCCATCCCCACGCAGGGGACATTAGAAAGGCCGCTTTAATGCGTGCATCTTTCCAATCTTGAGCCCCTTTCTTTTTATCGAGATAAGGGAGAGCTTGCTCAATTCCCTTGAATTCTTCGGGGTAAGCGTCACTTGGGCTGGGAACGAAATTATCCAATCGAGTAGACCTCCCTCCCGCTACCCAAATGCCTGTAGTGCCTCCAATTGAGAATCCAACAAAGCCTATTCGATTTAAATCAGTGAAATTGGCAAAAGACTGCAGTATAAATCGATCTAAAAGTGTATGAACGTCCTGCGCTCGTTTCCAACTATTGGCTTGTGGTTTGCCATCGAGAATATCGAGATGTTGCATTCCTAGAACAACACAACCATTATATACGAGTTTATTGACAAGCCAAGACAGTTGATGAGGCGAGCCCCCATATCCATGAGAGACGATAACCACGGGCTTTTTAAATTGTGGGTTTGAAATAGGAGCGTCTACAGCAATGTCAAATATATCCCAAAGATCTGGAGAGGGAATTCCTTTTGTTCCAGGGTCAATAGGGTACCAGATAAGGATTTGGCGTGACCGTTGATAAGCCTCATCAAAGAATGGGATTTCCTTGTACCCAACAACAGGGTAAGAGGTAATAAGATGAGGCTGAAATGTGCTTAGAGAATTAAACAGAAAGAAAATCAAAACTAGAGGAAAACGAAACATTTTTTCACTTTCGATATTTTATTTGACTATATAAAATTTGGAGAAAATAAAAAAGCTCAAGAGTGAGAGGGTGTCTGCAAAGTGAAGTTCTGTCGATTTTTAGGTTCTTTTAAGCCTATTTCCGATTCCCATTTGGGGGCAATATTGACATCAGATATAGCCCCTCAAACTGCGGAAGTTGAAAATAATCCAAAAACTCGACGAACCTTCACTTTGCAGACACCCTCTTAACTCGTTTCTTTCGAGTTGGCGGCCTAGGCTTGATTTCGGTTGCGGAATATGTGATCTTGCCGTCTTTTACGATGAGCTCTACACGATAACGATTGAATTCAAGAATCTGGCGATCTTGAGAGGCTAGGACTTCATCGAAAATAACACTCAGCAATGCTCCTGAATCAGAAAAAAAACCAACTCCAGATCCTTTTTTTGCTTCTGCAGCATCGCCTTTTGGTCCTGAAGTCCATGAAATCGTCAACAAACCAGAGCCTTCGATGGGATGGAAAAATACTGTCCCTTTTCTCATGACTTAATTTCCTTTAGGCCTTTATGAGCATTCCTTTGAGTTTTTCTGTTGCAAACACCCATTTTTCATAAATTAAATAGCCACTATTAATTAATAGAAAATATAATGCAACATCAGGAAATTGCAAGAGAACTTCTAGTCGTTTTAGTATTTCACTACCCGTTATCCTTCCTCTTTCGAAAGCATTTAATGAATTTTGAGCAAATTCAAAAACAGCTGCAAATTCACGAGTAGTAAGCCTCAACATATTTCTAAATACAACGATGTCTTTGGAAGTTATTTCTCGCTTAAACATAGGATAAAAAATGAAAGAGGACGGACCTTTACTTCCCACAGTAGACAAGAGAATAAAAGGGTCTTGTTCCTTGGGGCTAATACCCATAGCAAGGCAGTATTCTGAATAGGCGGGATTTTGAGTAGAGGGAATACGATCTTCAAGAGATGGAAATAATCTATTCGAAGAAAATTCTCGTTGAGTTAGAGGCAATTCCGGACCAAGCGCAATGCTATGCCTAGAATTGAGATATGAATCTTCATAAGTAAAAGTAAATTTTTGATCAGTTTTGTATAATTTCCCGACAAGTGTTTGAGTCTTTCTTTTTTTCAAAAAGACAAATATACCAATAGTCTTTAGTGGCCGCATAATTCTTCACTTCTTTTTAAAATCAGACGTAACAAAGCTTGTTTTCTTTTTTCGCTTATGTGGCTCTTCTCTATCAGAATTTTGATTATTCTAAGATGCAATTTGTTCTTGAAACTCTGGACAACATGATTATAACCTAAACGATTCCATTCCAAGACATAGTCTTTCATCGTTGGTTTATCAGAAGCTTTTGTAAAAATTGACCCTCGTGGTTGCAAATCTGCCCCTAGTATTGATGGATCTTCCAATGCAAGTGCAGATGGGTTGTCGTAGAAAGGAGAAAGCCAGATACCTTTAGCAGACCGAATAAAAGCTAAATTGCGACCATGACGATCATGGTTGCCGATCAAACTATCTGCTAAAGTAAGAAAGACAAACCTTTCCTGTTCTCTTTTTCTTTGTGTTTTCTCTCCAATAATTTCAACAAGGCTTTCACAATCGTGACTTTTTCCATCAGCTACAAAATGATACATATGATCGAGTGTAGATGTACCTAAATCTGACATAAAATTTTTCGTGACGAAACACAAATTGTCTTCCGGGTATTTTATCAAATAATGATCGGGGACTGGAATTTTTAGGCTGCAAAAAATTTGATTCGACAAAAATTCTGTTGCAGGGAGTTCAGGATATTCTTTTTGTTGAACTTTTAAGATATAGTTTTTTTTTCCTAAACGTGCAGAATATTTACGATATGCTCCATGAAAAAAGCTGATATTTTTTGGACCTTGGCTTTCTGGTCTAGGGGGTGCGGATTGGGAACGAGCTATAAGATCAACAAAGTCCTCATAAGTCTCAAAGCATTCTCTAAAACATTTTTCGTGTAACCCATATCGAGAAGCCCCATCTCCAGAGAATGACTGCCTGCAATGGCAGCAAGTGGTCGACGCCATAAATACCCCTTATTTTCTTTCATAATACAAATTGACGCAATATTGCGTCAATTTGTATTTGACATTTTTTTGCGTCAACAAAGAACTGACGCAATATTGCGTCAATTCGCACATGGAATTGACCGGGCGGCTTAAAATTTAAAATATTTTCTAAAGATTCGTTTCTTTTTTTCTTTGGACGATCGTCCGATATATATAGAGGTTCTCTCGTTTTTTCCTCTGAGACAATTGAGGATCAAAGACGATCTTCACATGAAGCATTCGGTATATTCCCCCATTCTCTCCTGCCTTTTCTCCCTTGCCATACAAGGTAAAAGACCTTCTAATTTCTTTGGGCGCTCTGCCGGGAATAAAAATCGATGCGGGCTTGAGTAAAAACGGTTCCGTTGTTTGATGAAAAGAGGGAAGCTTTTCCCAAGGGATGGTGTTTTGCAAAAGCTGTTCTTTGATTTCAGAAAAAGTCCAATCAGCCAACCGCTCGCCTTCTCCCTCTTCCAATAAACGCATCTCCGATCGATAAATCCGAATGGGTTTAATGATGAGAGGGATAGCGCAAAGTGCAACCAGGGTCAATGCAACTAAAACTTCTAAAAGAATGAACGGTCGTTTTTGCATGCTACAAAATAGCAATCGGTTGAAAACGGATGTAATCGCAAGAAGTCAACAGATATCGAACGCCATTGCGCTCTCCAAATAATGGAATGCCCGATTTAATATTATGGAGATGGCCAAAGACGCAAACCTGAATCCCATGCTGTTCCAAAATTTGAGAGGCTCTCGATGGTTTTAAATCAGCCCCAATCGGAGGATAATGGGTCATCGCAATGCGGATTTTTGCATCGGCTTTGAGCTGTTTAAGGCTCATTTTAAGCCGTTCGAGCTCCCGATCAAAGATCTTCTGAGAGAATTCTTCTTGAACAAGCTCTTCCGGATCCGCCGCTCTCGCTTTTGGATTCTCTCGAAATTCAATGTATTGTCCAAAAGCATATTCGGGAGTATCCCAAAGACGCGCGCCCCCAATGGCCACATCTTTCCAATGAAACGCATTATTTTGAACCAAATGGATGGAAGGGGGCAATATCTGTGCAATTTTACTTAAGGATCCCCACCAATAGTCGTGATTGCCCTTAATCATCACTTTCGTTCCCGGAAGAGCGTCAATCCAAGCAAGATCTGCAACAGCATCTTCCAATTTCATCGCCCAGGAAATATCGCCGGGAATCAAAACAAGATCTTCCGGAGCGATCATCGCCTTCCAATGGGACGCGATCTGCGCGGCGTGGTTTTCCCATTGCGGGCCAAACACGTCCATGCTCTTGTTTTTAACGCCAAAACCTAAGTGCAAATCACCAATTGCCCAAATACGCATAAGACGCATTGTAACGGATGGAAGACTTTATCACGAACTGTCTTTCGCATCGGGAAGGCTGAAAAAATCCCGCAGCGCCTGCTTGGATGCTTCTCGTCCAATCAGAGCAAGGGACTCTGTGAGAGGGATTTTTTTAGGACACACTCGTACGCAATTTTGCGCATTCCCGCAGCCGGCAATCCCATCTTCATCCATGGCGGCTCGAAGCCTTTCCGATTTTTCCAATTTTCCAATCGGATTTGAATTAAACAGACGAATTTGCGACATCGCCGCAGGACCCATAAAGGGTGAATTTTCATTGACTTGAGGACAAGATTCGCTGCAGCATCCGCAGGTCATGCAAGTGGATAGTACATAAAGCGCTTCCTGGACCTCCGGGCGAATCTCAGGGCCGAACGATCCAATATCATTGGCGCTATCGATCGAATTCCATGCACGCACTTTTTTCAGCGCCTCAAACATGCGGGTCCGATCTACATACAAGTCCCGAATTAGTGGAAATTTGGTAAAAGGAGCTAACGTAATGGTGGTTGAACCGGTTTCTTCAATATAAGGTTCGATCAAAGCCGTGCAAGACTGGCGGGGCCGTCCATTGACAAGCATTGAACAAGAGCCGCAAACCTCTTCCAAACAGCCCTGCTCCCAAACAACAGGCTCTGTTTTTTCTCCCTTCTTATTGACCGGATTTTTTTGAATCTCCATCAAAGAAGAGATGACATTGGCCCCGGGATGCCGAGGGAATTCAAATTCTTCCCAGTATTGATGGCCGGGAGTTCCTCGATAAATTTTTAGCGTATACGAATTGTCCAACATATACCTCTTTCTATGACAGAGCCAAAAATACTTCAACTAAAACGGCATTGGAATATTGGCCGGAACATTTTTCAATTCCGGTTTGACTTTCTGAGCATGCGTATAATCTCTTTGGATCGGATCTAAATAACGAAGATCTACAGGCTCGTAGCTAATCATCGGTTCATCTTTGGCATACTGCGCAATGGTTGTTTTCAGCCACTGAGCATCATTGCGTTCCGGGAATTCAGGCTTAAAGTGGGCGCCTCGAAATTCATTGCGGAGCAGAGCGCCTTTTGCGATCACTAAAGCAATCTCCAGCATTGCCTCAAACTGATGTGCAAACACATACGTTTGGTTCAAGTGGGCTGTCCGATCATCAAGACCTATATTGCGATAACGATCCCGGATTTTCTTAATTGCATCAATCGCGTTTGCAAGATCGGGATTATCTCTCTTCACGCTTACGTAACGGACCATTACATCTGCCAACTCATCGTGCAGCTTGTGAATGTTCTCGGGACCATTTTTTTGTAAAAGTTCTTTTTGCCGAACCTCTTCTATGCGCAAATTCTCAGCAAAGCAAGATGGTGAAATGTCAGAAAATCGTTTATCTAACGTATCGATGTAGCGGGAAACTTCATTGCCTGTGACAAGTCCTCCAAAAATACAGGCAAGCAAAGAATTGGCGCCCAATCGATTGGCTCCATGATATTGATAATCGGATTCCCCAACATTAAAGCAGCCCGCAAGATTGGTCATTTGCCGAAAACGAGTCAAGCGGTCCGGATCATCTGCAGCAGGCCAATCGACCCATCCTCCGCCCATGGAATAATGGACTGCAGGAAAAATCTTCATTGGTTTTTTTCTCGGATCATCCCCGGTAAATTTTTGATAAATTTCCAGCACGGAATCAAGACGGTGCAATTTTTCTGCAGGAAGATGAGTCACATCCAAAAACACTTGCATCTTCCCATCAATTCCAAGTCCTATATCGCAAACGCGAGTGACCTCGCGCGCTCCAATATCTCTGGGGACAAGATTGCCAAATGCCGGGTACATCTCTTCGAGAAAATACCAAGGCTCTCCGGTTTTGCCGCAAGGGCGCACTGTTTTATCAGGAAATTCAATCTGTTTTGAAGAATTGCCCCAAACCCAAACACGCCCCCCCTCTCCTCGGATCGATTCGCTCATCAGCCGCATCTTGTCTAAGCCCGGGATCGAAGTCGGATGGATTTGAATGAATTCTCCATTCGCATACTTCATCCCCTGCATATAAAGACGCCCGTTGGCAGCGCCCGTACAAAACGTCGACATTGTCGATTTTTTGTAAATCACTCCAAGGCCGCCAGTTGCAATGACCACCGCATCGGCTTTTAACACATCGAGCTTCAAGTTAAATAAATCGTGGATTACTACGCCGCGCGCTCTACCCTCTTCATCCTGGATCAGCCGAAGAAATTCATGGTTTTCATATTTTTCAATCACGCCTTTAGCTTCATAGCGGCGAACCTGCTCATCGAGCGAATAGAGAAGCTGCTGGCCAGTGGATGCTCCGCAAAATGCCGTCCGGTTATACAATGTTCCGCCAAATCTGCGAAAGTCCAAGTGGCCTTCTAAAGTGCGATTGAATGTGCATCCCATCCGATCGAACATCCGGAGGATCCCGGGCCCTGCAAGACACATTTCAAGAACCGGAGGCTGGTTGGCTAAAAAATCGCCTCCTTTGATCGTGTCGTAGGCATGAATGTAAGGAGAGTCGCCCTCTCCCTTGAGATTGACTGCAATATTGATCCCGCCTTGAGCGCATACCGAATGAGATCTTCGCACTTTCGTCAAAGAAACGAGCTTGACCTGACAATCCTTTTCAGCCAGCTTCATAGCAGCAGAGAGCCCGGCGAGACCGCCCCCAACAACAACGACTACTTTTTTATTTGCCATCTAATTCCGAAGGTTGACCCAATAACTACACCAAATTGCAGCAAGCCCTAACAAACTTAAGACAAGCATTCCTATCATCCCTACAGGAAGCATTGCTTTCTGAGAGCGATACGATAAAATCACGCCCCACGTAATTAAAAACGTCCAAAATCCATTAAATGCATGAAAGGCCGCTGCCAGCAGGAACACTGTATATAAAGCCGCCATCAAAGGGCTTTTAAAGGTATCTCTCACCATCAACAAAAAAGCAGTTCCGGGCATAGACGACATAGCGACCGCTTGATTGTCTTTAAGCCGAAAAGAAGACAGAACAAGGGTCCAATCGGAATCATCCAATGCGGCAATTTCTTCAGGTTCATAAATGGTGACATGGAGTCTTTCGGCAAGAGTGCCTAGTCCTTCATCGACACTGACCCTGGTAAAATAACGCTCTTCTCCCAAACTGCCCTTCGCTTTTTTGGGAGCATCGAGAAAACGCATTTGAGCCACATGCCCAATAATCCCAACAAGCAAAATCCAGGATGTCATCCTCTGCCATACAAATGCTCGATTACGAGTATATGGCAATGAAGGAGAGCTGCCGTCGCTACTGTTTGCATTGAGCTTCGCGCTCAAAGCGCGTTTGACGCCCCAAATGCCATGAACTGCTAAAGGGATCCCAATCAAAACCGTTTCAACAACCTGTAAATAGGGAAGAGCTTCAAGAGCATTGACCAATCGGATGAATCCGCTCCCGTCATCTCCAATCCATAAAGCTGCTTGTGAATTTGTGATCAGATGGACCACAAGATAAATCAACAGCCAAAAGCCCATCAAAGAATGAACTCTTCGCCAAATGAAAGTGCTCGAAATAAAAGCCGTTTGTGTAGCCATAAGGTTTTTTTAATCCTTGCCCACCAATTTAGCAAGAAAAAAAACCAAATAGTTTCCGTGCGTTTTCGGAAGTGGCATTAGCCACCTCCGCCACTGAAATTCCCTTTGCCGCAGCGATGCACTGGGCTGTTTCGGGAAGATATGCCGGCTCATTTTGCTTCCCCCGATGGCTTTGAGGCGCTAGATAAGGAGTATCTGTTTCAATAAGGAGCTGAGCCAGGGGCGTCATTTTGGCGATATCTCTTAGAGCTTCGCTCTTCTTAAAGGTGACAATCCCGCTCAAAGACAGATACCACCCTCTTTCTAAAACCATAGAAGCTTCCCCAGCAGTTCCGGTAAAACAGTGAAGAATTGCGGGACCTTTATATTCAGCATCAACAATGGAAAATAAATCGGCAAATGCATCGCGGCAATGAAAAATCACAGGCAGCTACACTCTTTGAGCTAGATGCAAATAACGGACCAGCAAGCGTTTTTGCAAATCTTTCGGCAAGTTCTTGTAATAGTAATCAAGCCCCGTCTCTCCAATCGCGCACAAATCTCCTCGAATCGCCGCTTCCTCAAACATCGGAAAGGCAGAGTCTCCTTGCGCTTCTACATCATGAGGAGTCGTAGCGCCTGCATTTCTAATGAACGGCTTTTCTTTTGCAAGGGCGATTCCCTTATGCAAACTGCTCGCATCCGTGCAAATATTCAACATGTGGGAAACGCCCGCAGCCGACGCCCGCTGAAGCACTTGAGTTAAGCAAGGGAGCACTTCCGGCGATGTCAAATGGGCATGAGAGTCAATGTAAGTTGCCATAATCCAATTTTAGAGTAGGTTGAAATTACTATATATGGTCCGATGCTATTTTTCACTTCCGCTGAAAAGCCGTAGTAAAACATGGTTTTGGCACACCCTCTGAGGCGTTGTGAAAACTCATTCTACGCTATAGAATTTTTTGTTTCCTTTTTTTCTTAGCTTTTCCTACAATCCCCTGACTTTAGAGAAACTGCCCATGCTTTACGTGGGGTATATGCCGAGAGAAAAAGAGCTGATATTTTAGTATAAAAACTTCTAACCCTGAGAGAAAAATAAATGCATGAAACTATGTATCAACAACCCGAATCTCGTTTTGAGTATGTCGTGGATAAACGGGCTTCTACAGCCGGGGAAAAGAAAATTATCTACGATTTAATGGACCAAGTGAACGGCTGGTGCTCACATCAAAAAGCCTCGATTCTGGTCGATATCTTTATGGTAACTCAGCCGAAGACCATTGTCGAAATCGGCGTATGGGGAGGAAAGTCCCTTCTTCCTTTTGCCCGTTATTGCAAACGCGTTGACAAAGGCAAAGTGTACGGGATTGATCCTTGGGACAGCAAAGCCTCCGTGGTCGGCATCAATAATGAAAGCAGCGCGACCTTCTGGAAATTGGCAGACCATGACGAAGTCTATTATCGATTAGTGGATGTCATCTATCAAAACGGACTGACAGATTATGTAGAGTTGATTAGAAGCACCTCCGCAGACGCGCCCCTGATCGAAGACATCGATATTTTACATATCGACGGAAATCACTCAGACGCAAGCTCCTACTTGGATGTAACAAAATGGGTGCCTCAAGTGAGAAAAGGGGGATGGATTATTCTTGATGATATGAATTGGTTTGAGAACGGCACTCCTACAACGGCTCGTGCTGTAGAATATTTAAATACACACTGTCATAAAATTGCAGAAATTGATGAATCTTGTTTATGGGGAATTTGGTATAAGCCATGAGAATAATATTTTTATTTTGTTGTATATTTGCTCTAAATGCCGATACGGCTGTTGATACATTAAAAACGAATGTATGTGATGCACTGCCCAATGTACATGGATGGTGCTCTAAGTCTAAAGCGCTCAATTTTATTGATTTGGTTTTGGAAACAAAACCTGATGTTTGTGTAGAGATCGGAGTGTTCGGGGGCGCGTCCCTTTTTCCGGTAGCTTCAGCATTGAAGTTTTTAAACAAAGGGATTGTGATTGGAATCGATCCTTGGGATAAGATCGAATGCATTAAATATTTCGATCCAATCAAGGATGCTGAACACTTAAAATGGTGGGGAGAATTAAACATTCGATATATCCATCAATCTTACAATAACTTAATTAAAAAGAATCAACTCGAAAACTTTGTAAGGACGATCAAATCCACTTCTGAAAAAGCCGCTAGTCAAATCGACTCCATTGACATCTTATATCTTGATGGGAATCACAGCGAAGTATGTTCTACTCAAGACGTGCAGCTATATTTGCCTAAGGTAAAAAAAGGCGGATATATCTGGATGAACGATACGCTATGGCCGGAAAGACAAGAAGCGGTCGATCTGTTAGTCGATGCCTGCGATGTAGTGCGACTCATTGATGACGGAAATTGCATACTATTTAAAAAGAGATAATTATGTTTAAAAAATTTATCGTTTTATTATTTAGTTTCTCTCTTGTCTACGGAGAAGAAATAGATTTGACCACTTATGAGCAGCCGCTTTATAGCTTCCGAGGCGAAGACGGGCTCATTGCAAGACTTTTTCAACTCATCCAACCCTCCTCTCGCTTTGTGGTTGAATTTAGCGCAGGCGATGGGATCACAGGAAGCTGTTCCTATCTTCTCCGCCTACAGGGATGGAACTGTCTTTTGATGGATCGGGCTCATGAAATTCTCGAGTACAAACTCTATAACGAATTTGTGACCGCAGAGAACATCAATCAGCTCTTCGATAAGTATAAAGTGCCTCAAAATTTCGATCTTCTTTGCGTTGATAATTACAATGAATTTTACATCTGGAAGAACCTGGATGAAAAATACAAACCAAAAGTAGTTGTCATCAAATATAATGCAACCCATCTTCCCAATGAAGATAAAGTAGCCAGGTACAGGCCTTATTTCTGCGGAGACAACACAAATTATTTTGGAGGCAGCATCCTTGCCATGTACAACTTAGGGCGTGCAAAAGGATATTCCCTCATCTATGCGGAAAGCACAGGGGTGAATCTGTTCTTCGTCAGAGACGATGTATTGAAAGAATGCAACCTTACTTTCAAAAACATGAACAACGTGGAAAAAATCTACCAGTATCCGGGGTATGGAAAAGGTCCGAATGGCGGCTATCGCCAAGATCCGAAAAACCAACCTTATCTAACTTCCTCCGAGTTGCTGTCGGATTACTAAAAAGCGTTCCCTTAACCGAGGGTGTTTGCAAAGCATCATTTCGCAAACACCCTTATACCGGGAGCTAATCTCAAACCACTTAAATGATAAGAAGACATGAAAATTTTACCCTTCCTTTTATCCATTGCTCTCTTTGCTCAAGCCGCTCAACCAACTAAGGCTGAAGACATCACCTATGATCTTTTAGTAGAGATGGGGAAAAAAGGCTATTGCGATGCAGTACCCCATATTGAGAAAATTTCGGAAAATTATCCAGTCAAAACCATGCTGGAATTCGGACTTGGATATTCCACGAAATATTTTCTCGACTCGTTCACAAAAGTGATCTCTGTCGAATATGTAACAAACGCACTCCCGGCAACCTGGATTAAGTATTGTATAGACTTATATCAAAACTATTCGAACTGGCTTCCAATCGCCTTTTTTAGCGACTACTCCGGAGACATTAGTTGGGCTCCTTATAGATATCTGGCTACATCCAAGCTTTCCGATGCAGAAATGAAATACTCCATCCAATTTCAAGAAATTTCAGACCATCCGTTCATCAAGGAAACCAAAACCTTTATTGGCAACATTTCCAAATACCACAAATACGATCTTGCATTAATAGACCCCCCCTCCCTTTTACGAGGACCTCTCGTAGAACTTTTATTCGACAAAGTTCCGATTATATTGGCACAAGATGCATTTTCATTTTTCAACGATCAAATCCCTGATATTTATGGCTATCGCAGAGTCTCTACGCCAGAAAATTACGAATGTATTTTTCTTCCGCAAGAGAAAGGAACCATCCTTTGGATCCAAAAAAATGACGCCACCGATGCATTGATCCAAACCATGAAGGAATATGCGCAATTAGCCCTGGAAGAGTTTGCGCTATCGCCTTAATGAACCACTCTTTCAATGTGCTTAAGGATGCCTCTGAAACAAATCCAGAGGCCTCCCCAAAAGCCTTCCCCCATTGCAAACAACAAGCGCCAATAACTTAAAACACGTTAATACCATGAAATATTTCCTCAGCTTCTTAATATGCAGCAGCGGTTTCAGCTCGATTGTCGAAGATTTTGAATCTCTCGCCTTCGAACAAGACATCGTCGTTGCTACAAAAAAAATTGAATTCGAAGAATTTCCCGATTCCTATAACCCTTCAATTTTAAAAACCAGCCGGGGAATTCTCATGAGTTTCCGGTACACCCCCAATCGTTACTCAAATCCATGGCTTAGCCATATTGGGATTGCTCTTTTAAACGATTCTTTCGAGCCGTTAATAGAACCTCAATTAATCGACACCAGATTAAATAGTAACAAAACGCAATCTCAATCCGAAGACGCCAGGCTGTTTTCTTATCAGGGAAGAATTTTTCTGATTTACAACGACAACATGGAAGTAAATAACACCTTATATAGCGACCGAAGAGACATGTATATCGTCGAGCTCTTTTTAAATGATGCCGAGATTACAACATCCGCTCCTCTAAGACTGTTGCATCAGGAAAAAGCGCATCATCTCTGGCAAAAAAACTGGGCTCCTTTTGAATGGAACAATAATCTCTTGATTAGCTATACAGTCAACCCTCATGAAATTCTCTATGTAAATCTAAATAATGGAGCGTGTTACCCATGTTACGACACGCAAGCTTCTCTAGAGTGGGAATTGGGAACCTTAAGAGAAAGCGCCCCCGCTCAATTAATTGATGGGGAATATCTATCTTTTTTCCACTCAGGGATTGTCCTTTCCTCCTATGCGTCTTTTGGATGGGACCTTTGGCATTACTTCATGGGCGCCTATGTTTTTGCCCCCGAGCCTCCATTTGAAATCACTCATTTTACTCCTTTCCCCATCATTGCAGAAGGATTTTACACGCAATCCAACCGCGAAAAAAGAGTCATTTTCCCCGGAGGATTCGTGGTAAAAGACCCGTATATTTACGTGGCCTATGGAAAAGATGATTATGAAATTTGGATTGCAACGATTGATCACAAAAAACTAAAAGAATCCCTGCGGCCGGTAACTCTATCGAGTCCCTTTCCTTAGAGACAATCTCTGATTTAACGTTGCGTCGTGTTTTTGAACGAAGAAGATTCTTTGAAGAACTCTCCTCTAAAGAGGAGAGTTTCTCCGCTCGGGTAATGGGCAGCAAATTCTTTGCCGCAGATTATAGATAGCTCGCTTGACTCTGTCCTAAAGAACAGGGACTTAAAGCCGATCTGTCCGTTCAAAGAGAGGTCTAGCACCTACTCACAAAGCTGCGAAATGCATTGTGAATATGGTCCACCATCTCTTGAGACAGTCCGTGATGGCATCCGATTAAAATGCCTCCCCGCATGACTTGATCTGCATGCTCAAACCCGTAGGGGGATTTTTTGCATTTGATATTTTTAAAGCCTGGCTGTCTGAGAATATTCCCGGTAAAAACTGTTCTTGTCTGAATATTTCGTTTTTCGAAAAAAATCTGCAACTGAGTCCGTGTAAATGGCGCTTCATCTCTAACGGTCAAGGGAAATGCCAACCATCCTGTACTAGAATCCGGACATTGCCTTGGCAAAATAAACCAATCTTGATAATCACCGAAAAATTTCAAATGCTGAGCAAAAACTCTCTGGCGATGACTAATATTGGAGGCGAGCTTCCCAAGCTGCACCACCCCAAACGCCGCCCCCATCTCGGAGGGCTCTAAATTATACCCCAGCGCTTCAAAGACAAACTTCGCATCGTAATCAATGCTGTCGACCTTTACGTTGAATCGATTCTCGATTTTCTCTGACTCAACAAACAAAGAAGAGCTTCTCCCCCAACTGCGAAGCAATCTGGCCCTGGAGTCGAGACGCTCTTGATTCACGCATAGCATCCCTCCATTGCCGGCGCAATTAACAATATGGGATCCATAAAAACTCGTCGTACTCAAATCAGTATAGCGGCCTACCGGAAGGCCATCCACCGTAGCGCCTAAAGTATCCGCAGAGTCCTCTATGAGAATAAGCTGGTGCCGATTTGCGATCTCGCGGAGCATTTTCCAATTGGGCAAATTCCCTAATAAATTAGGGATCATCATTGCCTTTGTTTTTGAAGTAATCAAAGACTCAATCTGGCCGCTATCAATATTGTATGTGCCGGGTTCCACATCAACGAACACCGGAATTAAATGATTCTTAACAAGGGGGGCAACAGTAGTGGAAAATGTTAAAACAGGGGTAATAATTTCAGATTCAACCGGAAAATCCAAGATCTCTATAGCAAGATAATTTGCAGAAGAACCTGAATTCACCATAATGCCATACTTCTTATCAAGTAAAGCCGCCGTCTTTTCCTCCATTTCGCGCACACACTTCCCCATTTGGGTAGACGTTCGCAATACAGACAATACAGCCTCAATCTCTTCTTCCCCATGAACGGTTTTTCCATACGGGACACTGATGCCGCTCTCAACTTCACAATTATTTTTCAACACTTCAAACCTCAAGCAACAATGTTTAATCAACTGGAGATTATCTCAATCTATTCCGTAATAATCATCTATAACTTTTTCAAATTCGACTTTTCTATACCATTTACGATAATCATAACCCATAACATTTATTTTCGATTCAATTTGCACTCCATAAAACTTTTTCAACAAATCCAACATGACATATAGCTCGTCTGTCATTCGTAATTCCAGATTCGGATTCGTGCATCTAAAATGAAATTCTGTACCGGGAATCATCTCTTCATACTGAAACCAGGAATCTATATCCATAAAATCCATCCTGGGTGCCGAAAGCAGCGGAACTCCTTTCTTAGAAAGAAACAACCCAATAGAAACATCATCGCAAAGAATTTTGTCGTCCATTAAAATTGACTTATTGTCAACCAACAGCTTGGCAATATCCGCCGATAAAATAAAACCGCTTCCGGATGCAAAATAAACAGGATGCCCCGAAATCGAATACCGTAATCGGACGCCGCAATAGCAATTTGAACGAGGAAGCGTACTCAAAAAATCTAATAACCGCGGCAGCACGTAAAAAGATGTCAATGTGGTCCTTACCACATAATCAAAGTGACTATTTTTAGAAAAAATAGACTCCAAAGACAGAATTGTTTTATTTAATACTCCGGGAGAAATGGCTCCGGGAGTTCTACAAAAAATCACATCCTCTTCAATTTGGCATTCAGAGGACATATTTGGATCCGCCTTGATAAAATATGCCTCAACATGGTCTGGATCCAAATGCATATAAGCGCGCCATATTTTATAAGCTTCCCGATAGATTGGAAGATCGTCACTTGCCGCAATTAAAATGAGTACTTTTATGCCATCAGATGACGGTTTTAAATCGCCATGACTCAATTGAGAAGAAAACAGCATAGCGCTGTGGGAAATAAGAAAAACAAAAATCGCCAAAAACCAATTTTTTAGGTTATTTCGGCATAGAGAACAGACGTGAGGCGAAATCGATGTTTCAATCATGAGCCGCATACACCACAGACACTTCCGGCTGAAGAGATCCTTTCTAAAGGAACTGAGCCCCCCAAATACTTCTCATACCAGGAAACCGTCTTTTTCAATCCGTCTTCAAGGGAAAATCTAGGCATCCATCCCAATAGGTCCTTTGCCTTTTTAGAACTTAGAGATTGATTTTCGATTTCTGAATTCGCGATGTTCAAAACATCCGGAATCAAATCGGTACGCCTCAGCAAAACCTGTAAACATCGAACAATCTCTAAAACGGAATAAGGATGATTGGGACCAAAATTAAACGAATTGCCGAGAACCTCTGATTTATCCATATTTTCTGCCAGAAGCAAGTAAGACTCTACCGCATCTTCAACAAATAAATAATCTCTGGTTAAATTGCCGTTGCTCCGGATCATTGGCCTTTGTCCCGACAAAAGACTTCGAATAGTTCCGGGAATCAGGCGGCTCCAGTTCAAATCCCCCCCTCCATAAATATTCCCGCATCGAACAATAGCGATGGGCAGTTTATAGGAATGAAAATATGCTGAGGCAATCATATCCGCGCATGATTTTGACACATCGTAAGGGTGCCGGCCGCAAAGAGGCATCTCTTCTGTATAGGGAAGAACATCACTCGTCCCATAAGCCTTATCGCTAGAAGCGATGACTATGTTTTTGATGCGCTCCGGATACCGTCTGCAAGCCTCGAGAAGATGGTACGTGCCTCGGATATTCGTCTCGAATGTTCCAAGAGGATTTTTCCAAGCCGTGCCAACGATTGTCTGAGCGCCCAAATGAAAAACACTATCGATCTCATATTCATTGATTGCCCGTTCGACAGAACACAAGTCCTCAAGATCCCCTTGTACAAATACAGTCTTTTGAAAGTCCCCGCTCCGAATCAATGCGCTCTGGGGATTATGATCCCGAATCAAAATAATGACTTGCGCTTTTTTTTGAATCAGAGCCTTTGCCAGCCAACTCCCAACTAATCCCGTCGCTCCGGTAATCAAAACGTTTCTCTGATTCCAATATGTACTCATCATCCCTCCAAACTTTCCAAGGCGCCTTGTCTGCCTGCCAAAGAGATTCTAAAAAGCGCTGATCTCTCAATGTATCCATTGGCTGCCAAAAATCATCATGAAAATAGGCCATAAGCTCTCCTTCCGCAGAAAGTTTTTCCAACGGTCCTTTTTCCCAACAAGTCAAGTCATCTTCAATATAGTCCAGCACTTCCGGTTCAAGGACAAAAAAACCGCCATTTACCCATCCCTCTTGCGTTTGATTTTTTTCAGCAAAATTCACAACGCGATTGCCGGCTAACATCAATCCTCCAAATCGAGCCGGAGGACGCACGGCTGTAACCGTTGCCAATTTCTGATGGCTTTTATGAAAAGCGACCAATTTTTCAATATTTACGTTCGATACTCCATCCCCATAAGTGAGCATAAATGTTTCTCGTCCAATCCAATTTTTTAGACGACGGATGCGGCCTCCCGTTTGGGAATGAATGCCCGTATCAACTAAATGCACCTTCCAATTCGGCATTCCTCGCTTATGCGTCTCGAGACGTCCGGAACTCAAGTCCAAGGAAAAATCATGATTCAATACATAAAAATGGGAAAAATACGATTTGATTACATCGGCCTTATATCCCAACGCAAAAATAAATTCGGAAAATCCGAATGCGGCATAAATATTCATGATATGCCACAATATCGGCCTTCCCCCAATTTCAACCATCGGCTTGGGAATTGATTCCGTCAATTCTGATAAACGAGAACCCAACCCCCCGGCTAATATGACCGTTTTCATAATAATTCGCTTTGAAGAACCCTCTCCCTAAAAAGAGAGAGATTCTCCGCTCCGGTAATGGGCGGCAAATCCTTGCCGCAGGTTATCAGACAGCTCACTTGACTTAAGCCTTAAAGAATCGGGACCTAAGCGGAGCTGCCGGTTCAGAGAGGTGGAAAGTCTATAAAATTTTTCTTTATTTTGAAAGAAAGTCCACTCGATCAGAGAGCCGCATGCAATTTGAGCGGGAATAAACCTCCCGTTTTCGAACAGCCCCCTGCCGCTCGAAAGAGACCCGGGGTGCATTGCAAAAAAAACAAACACCCATTAGAGTACTTTTTTTAATTCCGAGAACCGTCTATTGGATTTCGAAAGAAGTCCGTTTACCTTACGCCCTGCCTTTTGAAGCAGAATCAGTAAGTTGCGCAAATATGGCTTATTACAAGGAAATCGACGCATGAAATTTTTATTGGCCTGCATGA
>DALYFE010000021.1:0-17766 GCA_031972195.1 Chlamydiales bacterium
CATTGCCTTTCAAAGTTGTCGGAGCTCCTTGGATCAAGGGGGCTGAATTTGCTGCAAAACTCAATGCGCAAAAACTCCCCGGCGTCCAATTCCAGCCTTATCATTTCCGTCCCTTTTGGGGAATGTACAAAGGGGTTGATTGCGAGGGAATATTGATCCATGTAACAGACTCGAGCGCTTTTCGCCCGGTAGCTGTTCAGTATATGATCCTTGGGATGCTTAAAAGTTTATATCCTGAAGAATTCAATAAAAGGATGGCAGGGATGCCGCAGCGTAAAGATCTTTTTTGCAAGGCGAACGGAACTTCCTTTGTTTACGATGTGTTGTTAAAAGAAAAATACCCTGCTTGGAAGCTCATTGAATTTCAACAGGCCGAGCGGGAGGCGTTTCTTAAAAAACGAAAGCCTTATTTACTCGCGTACTGATCTCATTTTTGGTTAGCAGTCAGCTCCTTGGTTTGCTAAAAAATTTGCGCATTTCGTTGACAAAATCGAAAGGAGCCATTATGCTCAGTGGAAAATTCAATCTTTAAAAACGGAGACAGTTCTCTATGAAAAAAATTAACCCAATGGGCAACCGAATTGTTGTTCAAAGAAAAGAAGCCGAGACAACCAAAGGGGGAATTCTCCTTCCTGAAAGCGCTCAGAAAAAGCCTCGCGAAGGGATCGTTATTGCTGTTGGCCAGGGCCAAGTGAATGACAAGGGCCAGGTTCAAAAAATGGATGTCAAGGTAAACGACAGGGTTTTATTTTCCTCTTATGGCGGAACTGACTACAAAATCGATGGCCAAGAATATCTGGTCTTGTCTGAAGAAGATGTATTAGCTGTCTACAACTAAGGAGAATTCTTTATGCCAAAAATGCTCCAATTCCATGAAGAAGCTCAAAAGTCGATCCTTAAAGGGGTCAAAACTCTTGCAAAGGCCGTGATTGTTACATTGGGTCCAAGAGGCCGCAACGTGGTGATTGGCAAGGGATTTGGATCTCCTGCCTCCACGAAAGACGGAGTCACGGTCGCTAAAGAAATTACATTGAAAGACAAATATGAAAATATTGGCGCCCAGCTTGTAAAAGAGGCTTCATCAAGAGCATCCGATACAGCCGGCGATGGAACGACCACTGCGATTGTTTTGGCTGAAGCAATTCTTAGCGAAGGCGTTAAAAATGTTGCGGCCGGAGCGAATCCCGCCGAGCTCAAAAGAGGGATTGATAAAGCGGTGGCCGCCGTTGAAGCGGCTTTAGACCGGCTTGCAAAACCTGTTCAGACGCCGGAAGAAATTAAACAAATCGCTTCGATTTCTGCAAATAATGATGCAGCCATTGGCGCAATTATTAGCGAAGCGATGCAAAAGGTTGGCAAAGACGGGATTGTCACGATCGGAGAGGCGAAGGGGATTGATACGACTCTGGATGTGGTCGAGGGGATGCAGTTTGACAAAGGATATGTGTCGCCTTACTTTATCACGAATGCAGAGAAAATGACGGTTGAATTAGATCGTCCTGCGATTTTAATTACCGATAAGAAATTATCCAATGCAAAAGAATTAGTTCCAATCCTTGAAAAGGCTATGGAAAAAAAATCGCGCCCTCTTTTGATCATTGCAGACGATATTGATGGAGAAGCTCTTGCAACGCTTGTGATCAACAAGGTGAAAGGCGGACTTCCCATTTGCGCAGTCAAAGCTCCTGCATTTGGGGATCGGCGCAAAGCGATATTAGAAGATCTGGCTGTTTTAAGCGGCGCTCAAATTGTTTCCGATGAGCTGGGATATAATCTTGAAGAAGTGGGGCTTTCCGTCTTGGGAAGCGCTGAAAGAGTGAAAATCGGCAAAGAAGAGACTACGATTATAGGAGGGGCGGGCAAACCGTCTGAAGTGCAAAAACGGATCGCTCAAGTGAAAAATGCCCTCTCTTTGCCCGATGTGTCCGACTACGATCGGGAAAAGCTTGAAGAGCGTCTTGCGAAACTATCGGGCGGAGTCGCTGTGGTGAAAGTGGGTGCCGTCACTGAAACCGAAGCCAATGAAAAGAAAGACCGGATTGAGGATGCGCTGCATGCTACGCGTGCGGCAGTCTCTGAAGGGATCGTTCCCGGAGGAGGCGTGGCGCTCATTCGCGCATCTAAGGCGCTAGATCAGCTCAAACTGACAGGCGACGAGGCGATTGGGCTTGAGATTGTCCGCAAAGCCTGCTTTGCTCCGGCGATTGCGATTGCTAACAATTGCGGGAAGAATGGGGCTCACGTTGCAGAAAAAATTGCAGAAATGGATGGCGGGTTTGGTTACAACGGACAGGCCGATTCATTTTCAGATCTCGTTAAAGATGGGGTCATTGATCCGGTCCTTGTTACTAAGAGCGCTATGAAATATGCAGCTTCCGTATCAGGTATGTTGATTACGATTGCAGCCATTATTACCGATCAGCCTGAACCCAAAAAAGCTCCTGCAGCTCCTTCTCCCGGCATGGGTGGAATGGGCGGCATGGGCGGAATGATGGGGGGCATGGGAGGTATGGGCGGCATGGACTTTGGTGGAATGGGGATGTAACATTAGATCTCCGCTTAAAAACCCATCTCCTTCCAAGGGATGGGTTTTTTTTAGCTGAGCCAAGCCGTCATTTCTTTCAGAGTGCGTATTGTAAGGGTGGGCTTCCAATCGAGTGAATTGGGCAGTCCGTTCGGATTATACCAACAAAAAGGCATGGAAACATTTTTTGCTCCCTGTCCATCGCTAGTCAAGGAATCTCCCACCATAAGCGTTGTGCTGGGCTGAGAGGGAATCAATTCGAGTGCGCGCTTGAAAATTTTTGGATGCGGTTTTGCCACGCCGCACTCTTCCGAGATGACAACCACTTTAGAAAAACGGGAAACCCCTAACTTTTTCACTTTGTTTTTTTGCAACTGGGTAAATCCGTTTGTTACAAAACCTACCGGGATTGCTTTTGTTTGCAGCATTGTTAACAATTCTTCAGCACCTTCAATCCAGTCGGAATGATCGACGAGTTTTTCTTCGTAAAAATGAGGAATCTCGGGAAGGAAAGGAATGCAGTAAAACTCTGAAAGCGCCTCAAACCGTTTTGTGCTAATTTCAGAGATGGAGAGCTTCCCTGCTTCCGCTTGATCCCAGAGGGCTCGATTGACTTCCGTGTAGCGATTTTGAAATGGTTCCCATGCAGAAAGATGATGAAAATAGCGATCATAGCATTTTTTTAGGCTGATCTCTTCGCTTTTTTTAAAATCAATCAGAGTATCGTCTAAATCAAATAAGATCGCAGAAAATGGAGGCATGAGATTTATTACTGGTTATTCTATTTCGTAAGGAGGCGCCGCAAGCCGCTTGCCGTTCAGTGCATTCCAATAGCTGGTCATCCGTGTCCCATCGGGATTTTGGACGATGATGCTATAGACGGGTAAGAAAATTTCTGTTGTCTTGCGAATCGCAAAGTCATGGCCAAAAGCTGCTTGAGCGATATTTTCAATTTGCGAGGCGCGGTAGCGCTTCTTCACTCGGATTGCTTTTTTTGTGGGTTTGGTGACAAGCCAATGCTCTAATTTAGTCTCCGGAATTACCATGAGCCTTGGATTTTGCAAATGCAGCCGGAAGGTGTTTCCGATTTGTACGATCAGACTTTTCTTTCTGCAGCTATCAATCCACGAGTCTAAAACCCCATTTTCGATATTGAGGAACTTGGATAGCCCCTCGCGGTCCCAAGAGCCCCCTTTCGATGCAAGGGCATTCATGATTTTGAATTCTTGCCTGCTCGCATTGGCGGCAATGCAATCGGTAAACCCGTGAGTTCGTTCCCATGTGCTCGTATTGACGACCATTTCTCCGTCGACCAGGCCCCAGAGGATGATCCCTTCTCCGGTTTTATCATGAGAGCGGGTGTACTTTACATCCATTAAAAGATAGGGAACGAATTTGAGAGCAGGCTCCAGGAAGACATGGGCATTATCCGAAAGAAGCTCCAAACGGTGGGCCTCCATAATGCTTTCTGCCGAGTAGCGCACTTCCAGCGTTTGAAATGTGTCGGCGCTTAAAAAATCTTCAATCTTTGCTCGTACGCCGGGGAGATAATTCCAAGCCCAAAATCCGCCCACGCCGAATACAGCAAGACAGGTCAGAAGAAATAGAGGTCGCATAGCCGAAGTACTCCTAGGGCCCTTTTATCAGAAAAGGAGTTTTAGCGCAAATCCTTAGTCTTTCATAGAAAGAAGGAACTCGGCGTTGGTTGCTGTTTTCTTGAGTCTCGAGGTTAAAAGGTTCATTGCGTCCACCGGGGTCAAGTCGGCAAGGCCCTGTCGAAGCAGATAGATCTTTTCGAGTTCCGCCGGATGGTAAAGAAGTTCCTCTTTTCGGGTTCCGCTCTTAATGAGGTCGATAGCGGGGAAGAGTCTTCGGTCGGCAAGGCGTCGATCCAGGACGAGCTCCATGTTTCCTGTGCCTTTAAACTCTTCGAAAATTACCTCATCCATGCGGGAGCCTGTATCGATCAGGGCGGTTGCAATAATGGTGAGGGATCCTCCGTGCTCAATATTTCGAGCGGCGCCAAAGAATCGTTTTGGTTTATGGAGAGCGTTTGCGTCAACTCCGCCTGTTAGAATTTTTCCTGAATGGGGCTGGACAGTGTTATAGGCCCTGGCCAAACGAGTAATGTTGTCCAAAAGGATGACTACGTCATAGCCGCACTCTACAAGGCGTCTTGATTTTTCGATCACCATTTCCGCAATCTGAACGTGCCGTTCAGGCGGTTCGTCGAATGTAGAGGCAACGACTTCTCCTTTAACGGTACGGATCATGTCCGTTACTTCTTCCGGACGTTCATCGATGAGCAGGACGATTAAGACGACTTCAGGATTATTAGTTTCGATGGCATTGGCGATATTTTGCATCAGGATGGTCTTTCCTGACTTTGGGGGAGCTACGATGAGCGCTCGTTGTCCTTTTCCAATTGGCGCAGCCAGATCCAATACCCGGGTCGAGAGTCTTTCTCGGCTGGTTTCCATGACAAGTCTTTGATCGGGATAAAGAGGGGTGAGTGTTTCAAAGAGTACTCGATCGCGTGTTTGTTCAAATGTTTTCCCGTTAATTCGCTCGACTTTGAGCATTGCGAAGTATTTTTCTTTGTCTTTCGGGGAGCGGATCGAGCCGAAAATAGTGTCCCCTTTTCTAAGGTCGAAGCGGCGGATTTGAGCGGGGGAGACGTAAATATCTTCTGCGGAGGGAAGGTAGTTATAGTTCGGGGAGCGCAGGAAGCCAAAGCCATCAGGGAGAACTTCCAAGACCCCTTCCCCATAAAGCATTTCATTGGGCCTTTCGGAAATAGTCCTTACAATTTCAAAAACTACGCCGGACTTAGGCAGAGATGCTGTGTGTTTGAGTCCAATGCTCCGGGCGTATGCTTGCAGTTGATCGATATTCATCCTTTGTAGATCGGAGATACGGGTGACTGCTTCGAATTGTTCAGGTTGGGAAGATGGATCGGAATTTTGCGTTTGTTGTTGATCTTGGTTCATGGAAAAAAAACTCGTCTTAAGGTTGTTTCATGATGGTTTGGTTCAGTGCAAAGACCTCTTTTTTAAGGTCTTCCAGGGAACCGTTGTTTTGAATTGTATAATGGGCGCGCGCCACTTTTTGGCGAGGGCTTAGCTGCCTGCTCATCCTGTAATCATAGTCTGCTGGTTTGAATCCTGCTCGCTCAAATCGGCGGCGGGCAATTGCTTCATCTGCAAGAACGGCAATTGTATCATCGTAAAATGATTCTTGTTGAATTTCAAATAAAAGAGGCATCTCTACCACAAATAATGTGTACATTCCGGACTGGCATGCGTTGACATATTGTTCCTCGATCCTTTGAAATAGTACCGGGTGGAGGAGTTTTTCTAGTCTTTTAAGTTGTTCTGGATTTGTGAAAACCTTATCGGCAAGCGCTTTGCGATCAATGGAACCTTGTTTTACAATATCGTGACCAATTTGTCGGATGATTTCTTTTCCAAGTTCTGTGTCCGGAACGAGGAGCTCATGGATGATTGCATCTGCATTGACAACAAAGGCGCCAAACTCACGAAAGAACTGGCAAACGGAGGTCTTTCCGCTAGCCACTCCACCTGTGATAGCAATTTTTTTCAATTTTAACATTCGGCCCAATTTTTGCCAACAGCAATGTGTACTTCGATAGGCACGTTCAGATTGAGTACATGTTCCATTTTTTCCTTTACAAGATGTCTGAAGGTAGGGATTTCTCGGTCCGGGATTTCAAAGATCAGCTCATCGTGAATTTGAAGGATCATTTTTCCTTCGAGCCTTTTTTGTTGAATTTCCTGGTCGATCGCAATCATGGCCATTTTGATCAAATCGGCGGCAGTCCCTTGGAGCGGTGTGTTGATGGCTAGGCGTTCGGCTGCTGCGCGAATGGAAGGGTTTTGATTCGTCAGTTCGGGGATGGGTCTTTTGCGCCCTGTTAATGTTGTTGCAAATCCGGTTTTTCTGGCCTCGTCTTTGCAAAATTCCAAGTAGTCGAGGACTTTTGGGTACCGTTTAAAATAAGTTTTTATAAATTCGGAGGCCTCTTTTGTCGAAATTCGGAGCTGTTTTGAAAGCCCAAAGGCGCTTTGTCCATAAATAATTCCGAAATTGACTGTTTTGGCAAGAGAGCGCATTTCTGACGTCACCATCTCTTGGGGGATATCGTACACGAGGGATGCGGTATAGGTATGAATGTCCTGATTGGAACGAAAGGCATGGGTCAGTCCCGGATCGCCGCTAAAATGAGCCAGGATCCGCAGTTCGATTTGAGAGTAATCGCTTCCAAGATAAGACCAATTCGGGTTTTCCGGCTGAAAACAGGAGCGGATCAAGAGTCCTTCTTTGCTTCTTATAGGAATATTTTGGAGGTTGGGATCTTGGCAAGAGAGCCTGCCTGTCGCAGCAACGGACTGGCTGAATGTACAATGGATCCGTTTAGTTTTCGGATGTATGGCCAAGGGGAGCGCTTCGACATAGGTTGAGCGCAGCTTTTCCAGTCCTCGATAGTCGAGGATCTTCTGAGCTATCGGATGCTCGATCGCCAGATCTTCCAAGACGTCGGCGCCCGTAGAAAAAGCAGAAGTTTTTCGAGACGGCGCTTTCATCCCTAGTTTTTCAAACAAAATATGGCTAAGTTGCTTTGGAGAATTGAGATTGAATTCTTCTCCGACCAAATCAAAGATTGTTGTTTTAATGCGATCGATTTCTTGATTGAGCTCAACTGCGAAACCTTTTAGTTTTTCGGCGTCGAGAAAAATGCCGGCCCTCTCCATTTTCGCCAGGATCGATAAAAGAGGCAGTTCGATTTCAAAAAATAGATGGCTTAAATTTTGTTGTTTGAGCTCTTCTTCGAAAATGTTTTTCAGCCGCGCCGTATCATCTGCATCTTCACAGCAATAGTTGCAGACTTGATCGATAGGGACGTCTTGCATTCCAATTTGCTGTTTCCCTTTTCCTATAAGGCTTTCGATGGGGGTTTTTACTTTTTTACAGATTTCGAGCATTAGCTCGTCGAGGCCGTGGCGGCGTGTTTGAGGATTGAGCAAATAGGAGGCGATTAGTGTGTCAAAAGAGATGTTTTTTAGAGGAATATTTGCATTTTCCAAAACATGAAGGTCATATTTAATATTATGGCCGTAAAAAGAGCATTTGGCACTCGAGAAAAAATGTTTTAAGGAATCGACCACGCTGTCCTTCCCGAGTTTGCCGTTGCAAGGAATATACCACGCTTCCATGGGTTTGATGCAAAATCCAATCCCCACTAATTCTGCATTCATTGGAGAAATATCTGTAGTTTCGGTATCGACACAAACTTCTTTGGCAGTATCGAGATGTTTCAATAAGGCTTGCAAAGAGTTCCTGTCATCGACAAGGCGATATTGGATTTGACCGTCCGGCTGCTCTATGTTTTTTTGCAGATCGCTATCGATTTCTCGGATTAAAGAATTGAAATGCATCTTGTGGTAAAACTCGGCAAGTTTTGCTCTGTCGGGACTCTGTATCCGATACGATTCTGTTTTTTGTGGAATTTCGATGTTGGTATTGAGTGTTGCAAGTTCTCGGCTCATTAGAGCGGTCTTTTTTTCTTCCCGAAGGATTTCTTGTTTTTTGGCTCCTTTCACCAGTTCCGGATGTGCGAGGATTTTATCCAGGGTTCCGAATTCCTGGAGAAGGGAGGCTGCAGTTTTGGGGCCAAATCCGGGAAGGCCCGGAATATTATCGGAAGCATCTCCGACGATCGCCAAATAGTCGAGGATCTGATCGGGACGCACTCCAAAAAGCTCTTCGACTTTCGCCTTATCGATGAGTAGATTGTTTTTATGCGCATGAATGAGGAAAGTTTGGTCATCTACAAGCTGAGTTAAATCCTTATCGCTTGTGCAAAGATATGAGGTGTAATGATGTTTTTTGGCCCACAATGCGACCGCAGCCATGGTGTCGTCTGCTTCGACTCCTTCCAAACATAGAGTGGGGATTCCTGCATACCGGCACCATTGCGATGCCAATTCAAATTGGGGATATAGGTCTTCCGGAGCTTTTGTCCGGTGTGTTTTATAATCTGCATAGATTGCTTGTCTGGACTTTTTATTGTCAGGGCCGTCGAAAACGCAGACGAGATATTCAGGAGAAAAATCTTTGATTAATTTCTGTACGGATCGAATAAAACCATATAGGGCGCTTGTTGACTGCCCTTCGGCATTCATCATAGGCCCGATCGCATAATAGGATCGAAACAAAAAATTGATCGAGTCGATGATGTAAATTTTATTCATTCTTCAGGGTGTATACAAATAGGCAAACTGATCTTTGATTTTTGGCTGGCCAATATCAAGACGGTGTTCGATTGTTCCTGAAAAAATGGGTGATTTGCTTTCAAACAGATCGGAAATCCAGTTGTTTTTTGGAATCAGTTCGATGACCTGGTAGGGTTTTAGGGGATCGATTTGCGCTTGATGCAATAAGGCGATGAGTGCGTCATTTCGGCTTGACATGGCTGTGTCTACGTACCCGAATCTTTGCGCTGTAACGCCGTCAAAGATACGCGCTCCATATTCGTTGATTAGTTTCTGTTTGCTGAGCTGAGGGCGCGCGCTGGTTACTATTTCTACAAATTGGTCATAGAAATAGGCCATGATTGCTTTGATTGACGCATCCTCTCCTTCTTTCCAGGGGCGCATAGGATTCATCATGTCTTTGTCCAGACCTTCAGTAATTGTTTTGGATTGGATGCCAAGCTTTCCTAAGGTATCGGCAACGTTGAAAAATGGGCCCATCACTACTCCGACAGAGCCGATTACGCTTGCAGGTCCTGCAAATACTTGGTCTGCAGAGGATGCGATATACATCCCTCCCGATGCACAAAGGCCATTGACAAATCCGAAAACAGGCACTTTGTATCGTGCTTTATATTCATTGAGCATGCGGTAGATATTGTCTGAATCGAGGACAGTTCCTCCCGGGGTGTCGAAATGAAGCAGGATCCCTTTGACCCGATCTCCTTTTAGCAAGCCTGAACGGGAATCGAGCAGAATGCTTTCTACTGCGGCGGTGTCGATGCCTTTGGGATCGCCGATAATTCCGTGCACATTGATTTGAAGAATAACGGGGGATGTAAATGCTGCCGCGTCGCGATTGCCTGCAGCGTCAGGCAGAATATGCATGGTGGTTTTTTCTTCAACCAAAGAGACTCCCGAAAAGATCGAGTAGATGCAAGAAAATACAAAGATAGCAATCAGAATGCCGATGACGGAAAAAAACATCTTACAGAAACTTCGGAGGGCTGAGGAGAAAATCGATTCGCGGGAAATTTCCATGAGCATACCTTGCAATGTGGGTTGGTTTCCTCCTTTATACCCGTGTTGCAGCTATTAACTCAAGTGATCCAAAGTTTATTTTGTTCGGAGAGCGGCTTGGGGAGTTCCCAGTTGCAGAAGCTCGAGGAATGCAAGCCATCCCATGATGGCAAAGATAACAAAGAGGATCCAGGGGAAAGAAAATCCGTAAACCAGGCCGATTAGAGTGACGAACTGCAAAGCAGTGGTTGCTTTGCCCCACCGGACGGAGCGAAATACAACGGATCCCCATTCCCGTTTCACCAGGATTAGAATTCCGTAGAGGCACAGAAAAAAGTCGCGGGAGAGGACGGCTGCAGCTTCCCACCAAACAAGGCGCCCTTCCTGGCATAAGACGGCTAAGGCAAAATAGACAAAGAATTTGTCCATTGTCGGATCCAAGATCGCTCCAAAGCGGCTCGTTGATCGATATCTGCGGGCAAGATATCCGTCGATCGAGTCGGTTAACATGGCGAGGATGATTGCAAGCAGCCTTAGCGATGGATTTTCTTGAAGAAACAAAAAAGCCAAAGGAGATCGTAAAAAGGAGAGGCTGTTGGATATAGTAAGCATGCGATTATTTATTGATTCCTCTTGTGGTATACTCAAGCCAAAAAGCCTTTTGGATTTTTTGTCTTGAGGGGGAGCAAGACGAAAAGTCCGACACTTGGGCCAATGCTGCCGAAAATCGGTTTTTTAAGTTGCTTGGATATGTATACCAGAATGTGTGCATTTTCAGGCACCCTCTTTCATCAAAACCGGCTTGGGTTGGGCTGGGATGTCCGGAATTGTAAGCTTTGCATTTTGGGTGGCCAGAGCGTCGAATTGTTTCCCTAAGGAAAAAATCGCGAAGATCCAGACGCAGATTACGATGAGGAAAATGCCGGCAATATAAGGAGTGCTTGCCGCGACTGTAGAGCAAATGAGTAAAAGTCCTTGGTGGGCGACAGATCCTCCTGATTTCCCGATTCGGGAACCGACCCCGTCAATTGCACTTTTCCCCTTTAGCTTGGATTCTTTGCTCAAAGGAATAAAGGCCATTTCTTTTGTTGCGTCAAACAGAGTGTATTTGCAAGCGCGGGTCATTGAGTTTTGAATGGAGCCGAATGAGATGCTGAGCATCAGGGGTGTTGTGCCAAAAAAGGCGCTTGCCCAAGGAATGTCGAATTGTTGAAATAGGGTAAACACGAAAAATGCGATTCCGGAAATCAGTGTGATGAGGGCGGGAATTAAGGCTGTTGCAGTCCAGGAACGGCGGATAATGCTGTTTGTGACAAACAGTCCCACCAAGGTAGCGACGACCGCCATGAGCGTCATCACTTCTCCGAAATAAACGGCAAATTCATTAGGGGTTGAGTAGAGTTGCTTGATTTGATTTTTCCAGACGACTTCGGTGAGGTTGATTGCAAGGTTGTAGGCGACGACAATTGCAGAAATACATATTAAATATTTTGATTTTGCAAGGTAGGCAAAATTTTGCCGCATCGACATTTTGATTTTTTCGGTTTTCATGTGGGAGGGTTTTGCCGATTCGGCCGGCCGGATTACCCGGATATTCATCCACCGGAAAATGGCCATTGTGAGCAGCCCTGTGGCGATGATCGTGCAATTGAGGAAAAGAATTGATTGATCCCAGGCGTTGCTCCCGTATGGGATCCAGGAAAGGAATAGGTCTCCCGAATTGAAAAAAACCACTGCTTGCGCTGCGATAATTGAAGAAAGATTGGCCCCTGTAGTCAATAGTCCATAGTAGCGTCTGGCTTCCGGAACCGTAGTGACTTCGTTGGCAAATCCCCAAAAAAGTACCGAGAGAATCGCTGTGCTCCAAAGCTCGGACATAATATAAAACAATGTGAACGTCCAGTGGCGGAACATGGCGATGAGGCCTTTAAACCCTTCCGGCAGATGCGCTTGGAGTTTATCAGCCAAAGCGTGGGGGTGGAGATATTCCTGTGCAGGGAAAAGAATGAAAGCAAACAGGAAGAAAAAGAGCAGGAACAGGGACATCATGATGTAGAACACTCTTTCCCTGGAAAAGTGGTTCGTTAGGCGGGTGAATAGGTAGGTAAGGAGAATGGCCCCCGGCAAAATCCCCCAAACCTTGATGAACGGGATGACTTCCGCGCCTGAATGGCTTGCGGTAACGATCATGGAGTCTTTGTAAGCGCGCAGCAGGTTATAGTTGAAGGCGATGAGAGCAAACATGAGGAAAAGGGGGAGAAATTTTTTCAGCTCCCATCGATGAATCGGCCAAAAGAGCGACCGCCATTTTCCAAAAACCGGCACGTTATCCGATTGCATATCCCATATAGGTCGTTAAGATGCCCCAAGCATGACATATTCCGGCATTTATGGAAACTGGAGAGAATGAATTAATTATTACACATATATAAACAACTTGAAAAACTGGACGGGGTATCTGCCTAGTACGCCGTTCAAAAGGTTTTGAGAGGTTTCGGTCAAATTATTTTTTTTTGTTCCAATCAAAGCCCCGGAATCCGGGGGCGGGGGGTTTGTGTATAAGGGAAAGCTGTGCCATAATGGCTGATTATGGATACGCGCCATCCGATTTTTCGTACTGGTATTGGCAGAGACAGCCACCGATTTTTACCTCCCGATTCATCCAAGCCTTGCGTGGTTGGAGGGGTGATTTTTGAAGACGTCCCCGGGTTGAATTCCGATTCCGATGGAGATGTTGTCTATCACGCTATTTGCAATGCGATTACCTCTCTTTGCGGAGTCTCCATTTTAGGCGGGATTGCCAAGGATCTTTGTCGAAAAGATGGGATCACAGATTCACAGGTATATCTTGAAAAGGCAATTGAAGCATTGCAGCCGCAATCGATTGTCCATCTTGCCATTACGATAGAAGGAAAACGCCCTTATTTTGGAAAAAAAATCCAAGAGATTCGCGAGAATATTGCGCGCGCCATGCATTTGCGCATCGATCAGGTAGGGATTACTGCTACGTCAGGCGATGGATTGACTGACTTTGGCTGCGGAGATGGGCTGCAGGCATTGTGCATTCTAACGACTGTTCAGTAGACCTCTTCCCGAAGATGTCTAGTAGACATCCGTGAGATAGCGCTTCTCGGTTTTAAGCTTTTTTAGATAGAGGCGCGCATCTTCTTCGTTTAAGCCGCCCTCTTCTTTTACGATGCGCTGAAGCATGCCGTCTACATCCTTTGCCATTTCCGCAGCATCTCCGCACAGGTAGAGATAGGCTCCTTCTTCCAGCCAGCTCCAAATGCTTTTTTTCTGTTCATAGAGCTTGTGCTGAACATACACTTTTTGTTCGGCATCGCGGGAGAAGGCAAGATCAAGCCGCAATCTTCCCTCTTTTTGCAGCCGGATCCAAAATTCTTCATAATAAAAGTCGGAAGCCTGATTTCTTTCGCCGAAGAAAAGCCAGTTGCGTCCCATGGCCTGTGTAGCTATCCGTTCTTGAAGAAAAGCTCGGAATGGAGCGACCCCTGTTCCGGGGCCGATAAGAATGATTGAGGCATTTGGATCAAGCGGCAAGGAAAAATTATGAGAAGGCTGCAGGTAAATTGGAATTGGCGTGATATGCTCAGTTGCGAGATGGCACAAGAAGTGACTTGCGGCGCCTTTGCGGAGTTTCCCGTTTGAAACATAGGAGAGGTAGGCAACTGTTAGATGAATTTCTTCGGGAAACATCAGGGGAGAATTGGCGATTGAGTAAAAACGGGGCAGCAGCGGCATGAGTTTTGTTAAATCAGGCAATCGGCGCGGAGGATGCAGTTCGAGAAGGTCGAGTAGCGAATGCGTGTGAAGGATTGCAGTAAGGCGTTCTTTGTTTTCCGGGAGAAAAAGCTCTTGTTCTTTTTCCAGCAGTTGTTTGAGAAAAGCTCCATTGACCCTGGCGATGTTCGCTTGACAGAGCAGGTAGTTTTGAATGGGCAGGGAAGTGTTTGTTTTTGGATCGAACAGTTCTTCTTTTGGATCGATATTGAGCGCCTTTAAGATTGCAGCCACTTCTTCGGGATCATTTTGAATTGCAACTCCAATGCTGTCTCCCACTTTGAAAGAGAAATGAGATTCTTTGGTGCTTAGAGAGATATGATATGTTTTTTTTGTCGATGCAGGTCCGGTCAGCAGAAACCGTTCCTGGATGCGCGCCTTACAGGGATGAATTCTGCTATACTTTTCTATAGACAAAGTGTAAAGGTGGGGTTAGGGTTAGCATTTAAGGAGTGGTACATGTTCAAGGTTCTTATCGTTTTTGGGTTTTGTTTATTCATGACTTCATGTGGAGATGGAAGCAATTACAACCGAGGGTATGTAATTTCTCAATCTCAAATTGAAGCCGAGCCCGAGATAGAAGCTGCTGATTAGATTTCGTTGCAAGGGCCGCATTCATAGTGTAACGAATTTCCATGCCTTCTATTGACCTGCGAAATCTTTGCAATCCTTTTTTTGCCATCCTTTTTTAAGCAGATCGATTCGTTTGTTGGAAATGCCTCCGAGCGTATCTATTGCGTGCATGAACCGGACGCGCGTCATGTCTTTTCCTAAAAGCGTGACAGAATCAAAGAGAGGCGGTCCCATATGCTTGCCCATGATTGCTGCGAAAAGGATGTAAATCACAACTTTTTTGTGATGAACGCCAAAGCAGTCGGCTACTTCGTGAGAGGCTTTTTCAAGGGCTTTTCCGCTCCAATCTTCCTGTTCGTCCAGGCTCCAAATGATCGTCTGGATGATGCATGAGGTGAGTTCCGGAGATGTGTTTTTAGGGCAGAGAAGCTCGGGAGAGAGTTTGAGCTCATTGATGAAAAAGAAGTCGCAAAGCTGCATAAAGTCGCTAAAGGTTCGAATCCGGGTATGGACGAGCGGCATGAGCTTGCGCATGAACGACTCATTGAATTTCCAGCCGGAAAGACGGTCCCAGAGATGCTCTTCCGGAATGGATTCGATGATTTTTTTCTGATTGACCCAATTGAGTTTTTGAATATCAAAAAAAGCGCCCGACGTTCCAATTCGTTTCGGATCAAAATCGCGGATAATTTCTTCCAAAGCATACAGCTCTCTTTCTTCAGACATGCTATAGCCCATTAGAGTGAGGAAATTGACAAGAGCCTCCGAGAGATACCCGCTGTCTCTAAAATAAAAAATGGAGGTGGGGTTTTTTCTTTTAGAGAGTTTCTTTCCTTCTTTTCCGAGGAGAAGGGGCATGTGCATAAAGACGGGCGGCTTCCATCCAAAAAATTCATACATCAGGATGTGCTTGGGCGTAGAGCTCATCCATTCATCGCCCCGAATCACGTGAGTAATTTTCATGAGGGCGTCATCGACGACGTTTGCCAGGTGATATGTAGGAAATCCGTCTGATTTGAGGAGAATTTGGTCGTCGATATCCGCCCAGGGAGCTGTAATACGGCCTTTAATTTGATCATCGAAAACGCATTCGCCTGTAAGAGGAACTTTAAGCCGGATGACAAAAGATTGGCCGAGTTCTTCCCTTTTCCTTACCTCGTCAGGACTTAAGTTGCGGTATCGTCGGTCATAGCCGATCCGTTTTCCTTGCGCGGAGGCGATTTCGCGCATTTCCGCAAGTTCTTCCGGAGTGGCAAAGCACTTATATGCATGTCCTTTTTCTAGCAGCTCATATGCATACTTGCGATAAATTTCAGTTCTTTCGGATTGACGGTACGGTCCGTAAGGGCCTCCGATGTCAGGGCCTTCATCCCACTGAATTTGGCACCAGTGCAGTGCGTCAAAAATACTTTTTTCATATTCCGGGCGGCTTCTTGTTTGATCGGTATCTTCGATTCTTAAAATGAATTTTCCATTGAAGTGCCGGGCAAAAATAAGATTGAATAGGGCAATGTAGGCGGTCCCTACGTGCGGGTCGCCGGTGGGAGATGGAGCGATTCTCACTCGAACAGTTGTCATTAATACACCTTGATAATGGCCTTCTATTTTGGCGGTTTAGATTGTAGGAGTCAATAGACTTTTTACGCTAGCTTCTAATCGCCTTTTAAGTAGATGAGGTCTCTCATGACGTTAAGGGCCTCTGCCATCTGGAGGTCGCATTCTCCAAATAGATCGACCTGGGGAGAGTCGAAATTTTTCTTGGCAGCTTCTGTTAGAAAGTTTTGATAGTTTTTGTTTTTTTCAATGCGCTGTTTAGAGTTGTTTTGAAGAATTTCCAAATAAGGATTGTAAATTGCCAGCTGCGGTTGAAGATGATCGCGGTATCCTCTTCCTAATTGGAGGCGATGAAATGCGGAAATGTCGGCAAGGTCGTCATCAAAATGGGGCTCGATCGTATCATTTTCCAGAGGAAATTTGGCGAATTTTTCCCCGATATCGAGATGCGAGAGCAGGCTTGGAATGACAATATCTGCCAGAACGCCTTCGAGCTGGGGGCTTTTCCCCGATACAGTGTAGTATCTTCCTCTAGTTACTTTGTATTCTCCCTGCGGATTGATTTTGGGATTGTTGATGGGGTCGAGCGTAAATGTTTGAAAGGATCCTTTTCCGAAAGTATGTTCGTCGCCGACAACAAGTGCGCGTCCATAGTCCTGCAAGGTTTGCGCCACGATTTCAGCTGCCGATGCGGAGGCCCGGTTAACCAGGACGAAAAGCGGTCCGGTCCAAACGGGATTGCCTTCGGTTTCGCGAAGGTGCTGCAGCTTGCCCAGGTCGTCTTTTACGGAAACGACAATCCCTTTTTTAATGAACAGTCCGGTTACCGAGACAGCTTGGTTCAGCAGTCCTCCGGCATTGCTTCGGAGATCGACGATCACTCCTTTCAGCTGATGTTCTTTTTTAATCGCTTCCAGGGCTTTGCGCATATCGGTAGCAGAAGAGAATGTTTGGTCCTGATAGAAGGAAAATAGTCGCAATGTGGCGATGACGCCATCCCCATAAGGGGTGATTTCTGTTTCAAGCCTCGACTCTTCCAGAACCACTTCTCCTCGAGTCAGTTCTATTTCCAGCATTTCCGTTGTTTTCTTTTCGCCGGCGTCTGTCGTTCTTAAAATAGACAATAGAACGGACGTCCCTTTCGAGCCTCGGATCAATTCGACTGCTTCCGTTATGTCCATTCCTACGATTGGCTCATGGTTGACTGCGATGATTTTATCGTTAATTTTTAGTTTTCCGCTTTGGCTGGCCGGACTGTTCTCTAAAATCCTCATAACGGTTAAGCCGTCCAAATCATCGCGCAACTGAGCCCCAATCCCAAAAAGGCGCTGCTGGACCTGGATCATGAATTGGTTAGCTTCCGACGGAGTAAAGTAGTTGGTATGGGCATCGAGGGAGGCTGTTGCGGCTTTCATGAGCGTGCTCAGAATAATTCTGGAGCGGTCTTCCCCGGGCTGTCCGGTTAATTCGGCTTCCCGGTTTGCCCGCCGTTTCTGTATTAGAGGGAGAAATCGGCTCCGGCTTTCTTCTCCCATTTTGTCTGCTGCCTGTATTTGGAGCGCTTTGATTCGAAGGATCCGATCGCTCAGTTCGCTTTCGTTTTGGGCCCAGTCAAGGTCTTTGAATTCATCTGAAATTACGTCTGTAGGCAGATCTTTCTGAGATAGGCCGGCCTCAATTGCATTTCTTCTTTCGAGAGCTGTTAGAAAGACAGAGTGGATTTCATGAAAAACGGTATAATCGCAGGTTTTAAGTCCTGTCAATGCTTTCGTTAATATCTCTTTATTGGGGCGAAGCCATTGTTCGATTTCCTGCTGCGTGAAATATGTTTTAGTGGGATCGAGTTCGTCCAGAAAATTGACAAACATCCTTTCCATAAGTTCGGGAGTGAAGGTCTTGTGCGAAGCGTGGGCCTTTAAGACTTCGTTGAGTTTGGCTTTGACGTCGCCCGGAGTGAGCAAGGGGGGTTTGCCTTCTGCCAGAAAGGCGATTGCAAGCAGCAGGATAATCCATTTTTTTATT
>DALYFE010000022.1:0-17631 GCA_031972195.1 Chlamydiales bacterium
AGGCATTGTTAATTACGAAGGGAGCCCCGCAAGCTCAGGAGATGCTCTTCGCATCCAATATCAAACCACAGCCCTTAGTTTGATTGAAAAATACCCATGGACAGGGACCGGATTTCAGCAGCTATCCCTCCGGGCTGTCGATCTTTTTGGAAAAGAAAATCCGAAAGTAGATTATTCGGTAGGAACTCATAATATTTACCTTTATCTCGCTGCAGAACTAGGACTGCCTGCCTTGCTTGCATTTGCAGCCTTCATCGCTACTCTGCTCTGGTCGGCGCTCAGTGCAAAATTCACACCGCAACTGAGTTCTTTGATGGCCATTTTCATTGCATTCCTTTTCATTGGATGCTGTGATTTTTACCCCCTTCTCTTTCAACAGGGAAAACTGATCTTTTTTCTCACTGCCGGACTGCTTGCAGCCCACAGCTATTACGAGATCGCATCTCCCAAAAAACAGCCATTGCATTCATGACAGTCCCCAAAGAAAGTTGGAAAATGTTCAATCGGATTTCTCCGAGCTACGATCGGATTAATCGCATCCTTTCTCTAGGAATGGATCAAACCTGGAGACACTCTGTCGCCGAACACCTCCCGAAAAAACCGGCAATCAGGCTCCTTGATCTTGCCTCCGGCACGGGAGACCAACTCATTGCATGCCTTGAATCCGGCGCATCGATCCATGAAGCTGTAGGCATTGACCTATCCGAAGAAATGCTCCGGATTGCAAAAGAAAAAATCACAGCAAAATCCTATAAGAATAAAGTCTCTTTTCTAACAGCCGATGCAGAACAGATCCCCTTCGCCGATGCTTCATTCGATGCAGCCACCTTCTCATTTGGCATCCGAAATGTCTCTGATCCTTTGCTCTCGCTAAAACAAATCAAAAGAATCCTCAAACCTCAAGGAAAATGCTTGATCCTTGAATTTTCCATGCCTAAGCAACCATTCAAACCATTTCATCTATTCTATTTAAGACATATTCTTCCCCGCATCGGCGGATGGCTTTCCAAAAACCCCGATGCTTACCGCTATCTCAACCAAACCATTGAAACTTTTCCTTCAGGAAAAGCCTTTTGCTCCCTCATGGAAACAGCAGGATTTTCCTCCGTTAAAACCGTTCCTATGGCCCTGGGAGCAGTTACTTTGTATGTTGGAGAAACATCTTGTTAAAAGTTTATTGGTCTGACAGGGAAGGTAAGCCTGCTCCCCAAAACGCCCTCTTTCATACAAGGTCTTTTTTTCCAAATACTCCCTCCCCTTTCTCTTCAGCATCCCAACAAATCACTCAGTTGCCGCCTCCCGGTTCCGTAGTTGTTAAAAAACGCCAATACCTTCCCAATCGAGCAGATTGGCTTGAATCTGTAAACTGCGCCCTTTCCAACAGCTTGGAGAAAATTGTCCTTGCCCGCTGCGAAATTTTAGAATTGGAAACCCAACCGGATCCCTTTGCTTTAGCAGCATCTCTTAAAAAAAAAGCGCAAGGGGCCTATGTATTTTGTTTTTCTGAAAACGACACCGCATTCATAGGAGCAAGTCCCGAAAGACTTTTTTATAAACAAGGAAAGACCCTCCTCATCGAAGCGATGGCAGGAACTCGGCCTAGAGGCGCTACAAAAATCGAAGATGAAGCCTTCAGCCAAGAGCTGTCCAAAAGCGCAAAAGATTTACGGGAAATTACTCCTATTCAAATCTTTCTCCAAAATGCCTTATCTCCCGTTTGCCAATTGACCCCGGTTTTTTCGCCAATCTCCATTCATAAAACACAAAACGTCCAGCATTTATACTCGCAGTGCAGCAGCGTCCTTTGCGAAAACATCTCAGACCAAGATATCCTCAATCGGATCCATCCGACACCCGCTTTATGTGGAACTCCCACAAATCGAGCGTTCGATTTGATCCGCAAATTGGAGCCTTTTGAAAGGGAACTTTATGGAGGGGCCCTCGGCTGGAGCACACCGGATGCCTCTGAATGGATTGTCGGGATCAGATCTTGCTTAATCCGCAATAAAACCGCCTATCTTTATACAGGAACCGGCCTTGTTGAAGGATCCAATCCGGAAGAAGAATGGGAAGAGCTCAACCACAAAGCAAAGCTCTATGAAGGCATTTTTTTATGAAAGAAGCGTTTTGGATCATTGACCAATTGATTCAACAAGGCGTCACTCGTTTTTGCATCGCTCCCGGATCGAGAAACACTCCCCTTGTCATGGCAGCGGTCGAACATCCGCAAGCAGAAACAATCGTTCATTATGATGAAAGGGGCTTGGGATTTTATGCCCTAGGCTACGCCAAAGGGGCCGGCATACCCGCCGCCGTGATCACTACATCGGGCACTGCCGTAGGCAATCTTCTTCCCAGCATCATGGAAGCGCATCATAGCTGCACCCCCATGATCCTAATGACGACCGACCGTCCTCCGGAACTGAGGGACTGCGGAGCCAACCAAACATGCAATCAAGTCGATATTTTTACCCACTTTACCCGTTGGCAAGCAGACGTCCCCCCTCAATTAACCGAATCCTATTTCCGCTCCATAACGGCCCAAGGAGTCTTTCATGCCACACAAAATCCTCCCGGCCCCATCCAGTTAAACTGTCAGTTTCGAGATCCTCTCTATCATCCTGTCCGCCCTATATTGAGATCAGGTTCCCAAGTCCAATTCCCTTCAACGAAAATAATTGCAGAACCAATACGAACAGATGCCTCCAAAGGACTGATCTTGATCGGAAAGCTCTCTTCAGACCCTACGCCAATTCTCCAACTGGCAAAAAGGCTCCGCTGGCCCGTCTGCGCGGACATTCTATCCAATGCAAGGCTCTATCCAACCGATGAACAAATCTCCCATTTTGATTGGATTTTAAAAACTACGCCGCAGCTGCAACCCGATTTTGTCCTCCATTTTGGAGATCGGCTCACCTCTAAAATTGCGCTCGATTTGAACGTTTCTTTGCACGTAAGCACAGCTCCCTTCCTCCAAGATCCTGCAAGAACCCTCTCTTCCCGCATTTGCTGCGATATAGCCTCTTTCTGCGATCAATTTACTGCAAAAACAGATCCTTCGTGGCTCTCTCTATGGACAAAACGAAACCGGGAAATCAGTGACAAATCCAAACTATGCTTTGCCATCGAAAGTTCTTTTACGGAAGCCCATGCAATGCAAAAACTCTCTGAAATCATGCCTAAAGAATCTGCCCTATTTTTAGGAAACGGGATGCCTATCCGCGATGCAGACCGCTTCTGTTTTCCCAAACAGTGCAAAGGGTTCTTTAGCAACAGAGGGCTGTCCGGAATCGACGGCAATATTGCAACGGCTGCCGGCCTATCTGACGGACTCAATGCGCCTGTTGTCGCATTTCTCGGCGATCAAACTTGCCTCCATGATCTCAACTCGCTGCCCTTTCTAAAGAAAACAAAAAACCCTCTCACGATCATTGCATCCAATAATTTCGGCAGCGGCATTTTTTCACACTTGCCCATCGCCGATTGGCCTCAATTCGAGACCTATATGGCGGCGTCTCACTCTTGGAATTTTAAAGATGCGGCCAATATGTTCTCCATTCCCTATAGCTCCTTCGAAAACATCTCCTTTTCAGAATCAACCATTGCAGAACTCTTCACATCCAGAGAAAAAAACCATCATTTTCAACAAACCCTTTTAGAATCATGCCGGCAAGAAATCTAGTCTTTTTGCATGGATTTTTAGGCAACCGCCATGATTGGGATGCGCTCCTTCCTCTATTTCCAAAAGACCATTGCATTTGCGTCGACCTTCCCGGACATGGCGATGAGCCATTTTCAGAAACTTTTGATTTTATGCCAAAAATAGCAAAGTTCCATCTCATCGGCTATTCAATGGGAGGCCGGATTGCCCTCCAATATGCAATGAAACATTCCGAGCGCATACAAACACTGACCCTCATTTCTGCCCACTTGGGACTTTCTTCCGAAAAAGAAAAACAGCAACGGCTCGAAAGCGATGCTGCCTGGGCTAAATTGCTGCTCGAAGCCCCGATCGATACATTTTTGGAACGCTGGTACCAACAACCGGTTTTTGCAGGATTCAAGCCTGATTTTTCCAAGCGCCGCAGCCAAAACATCCAAGGACTGGCATCGGCTCTAATGCATTACAGTCTAGGAAAACAACCCGTCCTATATACGGAAAAGGCATTCCATATCGTAGGAGAAAAAGACGCAAAATTTCGCTCGCTCTACCCAAATGCAATTATCATTCCCAATGCAGGCCACGCATTACATCTTGAAAATCCGGAAGCCTTGGCTTCTATAATTAAAATTATTGCTTTACACAACTAAACGATCTAAAAAAATACATTACAAACCAGAAAAGCAACCGATTTATTAATGCAACAAAATCAAGAACATGGTAGCCTTTTTTTTTACTCAACTCAAAAATAATGGGAACAATGCCATGGTTATAAAGAGTTTGCTAGAGACGTTAAACCACAATTTAACTCTATTTATTATCCTTCCGGCAATTATATGCATTGGATCCTACTTAACAATAAAGCTTCGTTTTCTACAATTCACAAAAATAAAAAAAAGTTTCCAGTGTCTTACGCAAAAAAATCCAAAAGAACATGGCAACATCAGCAGATTTGAAGCGATTGCAGCCGTGCTGGCCGGCAATTTCGGAACAGGCAATATTTCCGGCATGGCGGTGGCCCTTACGACGGGCGGCCCCGGCGCTCTAGTGTGGATGTGGGTCATGGCATTTTTCGGAGCAGCCATTCAATATGCAAGCTGCGTCTTAAGCGTTTCTTTCCGTCAAAAAACAGAGTCCGGCGAGTATGCAGGCGGACCTATGTATTATTTAAGAGATGGCCTGGGACAAAAAACGCTTGCCGCCATCTTCTCCGTAGCGACTCTTTTTGGCGCCATTACAGTAGGCAATTTTGCACAAATCAATTCGATTGTCCTTCCCCTCCAAAAAATGGGCTTGAATCCCCTGTATTGCAGCATAGTCATTGCCATTTTCTCAGGGGTTGTTATCTTGGGAGGCATTCAGAGGCTGGCCCAAATCGCCTCATACATCGTCCCATTCAAAGCCATCCTCTATTTAGGCACGGCATTGTGGATCATCTGCGCAAACCTCGACCAATTGCTTCCGGCCCTCAAGCTTATGTACCAGCATGCATTCGGGATTGCTCCCGTTGTAGGCGGCGGACTTGGCTTCGGCGTTCTACAAGCAATGACAACAGGGTTTAACCGAGGGTTGTTTGCAACAGATGCAGGAACTGGGAATGCCCCGATTTTACAGGCCAATACCCGCTCATCCCATCCGGTGCTTGACGGGATCGGCACTCTCATCGCGCCTTTGATGGTCATGATCGTCTGTACCGCCACAGGACTTGTCCTTCTCTTGACAGGCGCTTGGCAAACCGATTTGCAAAGCACAAACATGGTCATCCATGCTTTCTCAAAAGGTCTTGGATCCCCCGTTGGCGGCTATATCGTCATGATTTCTTTAATTATTTTCGCTTACACCACAATCCTTGCTTGGGCTTATTGCGGAGAGAAGGCCTGGGAGTTTTTGGTCGGCCAAAATAAACATCGATGGTTTCAAATTGCGTATATCCTGCTTATCCCGATCAATTGCTTCCTTCATGTAAATATGATCTGGATTTTGTCGGATCTTTCAATCACATTGATGCTATTGCTCAATTTAATCGGAATTACCGGCCTTTCTCATCACGTGATCAGAACAAGCCGTGCCTTCTATCAAAGCGAAAAAGCATCGTATTTATAATCGTCCAAGAGGGTATTGCAAAATTGCTTTCCCTCAAGAAAGCAGAGGTTATGAAAGAAAAAGATGCTCAGTTTGATAACAAGTTCCCTGAGCATAGGTGACCCAAGCGGTGCAAGAGAGACCTTGCCCTTTTAAAGGCCGGGTCCCATCAGAATATTAGCTCTTATTCGGGCCGCGGTTTGCTTTCGTGGACGTAAGCGATAGACACCTGCATAAATTCCGCTTTTCGCTGCAATTCTTTGAGGTTTCTAGCGCCTCCGTAGGTCATCCCGCTTCGGATGCCTCCCAATAAAGAATTCAACAGCTCTTCCGCCGTACCGGAAACAGGTCCCCAAAAATCGACCCCTTCAGCCACCGTCTTCGCTTTTAGACCGCCATAAAACTCATTTTGAAAATCAGCAGAAGCCTGGCCTCGGAACTTTGCCTCAAGTCCGGATGGAACAGAAGAGCTTTTTCGTTTAGGCGCTGCAGATTCTTTTGTTAAAGCAAAGAGCTTCCCTATCATGACAGTGCTCGCTCCTGCAGCGAGAGCTAAAACAACATCGCGGCTTGTCCGAATGCCTCCGTCTGCAATCAGAGGAACTCTGAGCTTTTCTGCAACACGAGCGCAATCTTGCACTGCAGTGAATTGCGGTACGCCAAATCCCGTAACCATCCGGGTCGTACAAGCAGCTCCCGGGCCCACGCCCACCTTCACTGCATCAGCGCCTGCATTGACCAAATCATGATAGGCCATCGCGGTACACACATTTCCCGCAATGATCTCTTTGTCAGGATGGAATTTTTTCAATTCATGAATATATTGGAACATTCGATCGGAATGGCCGTGAGCGACATCAATGCAAACACCCAATGCCCCCAAATCCAATAATTTGCGCGTTTCATCAATTTTCTGAATTCCGCAGGAAACAAACGTTTTTCCCGCATATTTTTTCACCCATGCCTGTTGTTCTTCAAAAGGAACGAACCGATGAAAAATAGGAATTGAACCCTCTGCGATCAAAAGGTCTGCAAGCTCGTAACTGATCACTGAATCCATATTGGCTGCCAAAATCGGCATCCCCACTTTTAATTTTTTCGTCAGCCAACTCTCCAAGGACGGCTCCGTCCTGGAAGGAATGTTATTGAATTGGGGAACCAAAGCAACATCGTCATAAGTTAAAGCATAGCGCATCATGAACTCCTAAAAAGACTATTCTACGCCTCCAGATGTTTTTTCTATACCTCTAATTGACAAGAACTCTTTCCCGAACGGACAGTCCAAATTTTTCATGAACAATTAATGCAAAGAAAAAAAATAAAATAATTAATTTTAAAACAAAACATTGATTTTTAAACACAAAAACGATACTATCGGACTCCTTTATCGAAAAACCACTTCCTAAAAGGAAGGAGTTTTTCCGCTCCGGAAAGGAGCGGCTAGTGTCCGGCCTCAGCCGGATAGATATAGCTCGCTAGACCTTGTCCTAACATAATAGGACGAGGATCTTAAGCTTAAGCTGCCCGTTCAACAACAATATAAAACTTAAGGAAAAACAATGGCAATCCCACCTATTTCTTCTTGGCTTTGTGGACCTTCATCCTTTTCATCGGATGAAGACGATATATCTACACCACCTTCCTCCCCCGAAAGGAACGTAGCCAGCTCTTCTTTTGTCACTCCGGAAAAGTTAAAAAAGACTATCGGGCTCATTAAAGACGAAGAAATCGCTTACACTTCTCCGCTTAAAGATGAAAAAAATATCGTTAGAGAGGGATTGAAGCAATTAAATCAATTGCCAACTCCTGACAAAAAAAGAAAAGCAGGAGAAATTGTCGATACAACCCTCTCAACTCTCGCACCATCAGATAGCTCATTTGATTCTCCCGGTTTCCATAATCGCGCACACAAACGATTGAAGGCCGAGGGATTATCCGGTACAGGACGCAGTGTTGTTTCTGCTGCCCGGAACATCTTAACGACGAATACAAACAGTCCTCGCCGCATCATCCCAATGTCCCATCTAACTACATTGGAAGATACGGGAGGATACCATATCCACCTGCCTGATTCAGCAATTCCTATTACTCCTCTTGCCACCAACCCTATCACGGGAATTTCATTAGTGATGGTCGATGGTCAAAAAAAATCGACTCTATTCCCTGAAGGAACCACGGAAGCCGACGTGATTGCGATTGTAGACAATGCCGAAACCATTGCAAAAGAACACAACAGATCTCTTCGAAAAACAGATCGAGGATATGTGATTGAATGCTACGTGACAGGACCCATACAGTTTTCTTCCTTATTCCCTGTATTTTCTTTTGCAGATTTTGAACCGGACCAAAAATACGTACTGACGGAAAATTTTGCAATTTACTCAAGAGATGTTCTGAAAGCGGCAATCGAAGCAAAAGAAGATCAGATACGCTATAAAACATATGATGGGGACACATTGGATACGGTCGTTATCGATTTAGCCCCCGCCTATCAAGATGAAACAAACGTTGATAAAGGAATTTTATTCAAATTCGACAAAGAGCAAGCAGGCGAATTATTTGATTTTTACAAAACCGATCGTCCTGATATATTCTACAAAGATGAGCTCGATGAGTTCTAAAAAAATATCCCACATGACTACTCCTTCATGGAGTAGTCTGATTAATTAGCTCTATGATCTCTGTCTGCATACTCACAAAAAATGCCTCCCAAACACTTGCAAAAACACTCGATTCAGTGCAAAACTTTTCTGAAGTCGTCCTGCTTGATAACGGATCGACAGATGATACGCTGGCCATTGCAAAACACTATCCCAATGTTCGGATAGAAACATCTTCCTTTATCGGATTCGGCCCTTTAAGAAACTATGCTGCAACTTTTGCGAAAAACGACTGGATCCTGGCTCTAGATAGCGATGAAATCATTTCACCGCTTTTGGCTAAAGAAATATCCGACTTGCAACTGAGTTCAAATTGCGTATATGCAATTCCTCGACGCAATTTTTATAACGGAAAATGGATTCGAGGATGCGGCTGGCATCCGGATCGCGTAATAAGAATTTACCATAAAAATCAAACGAACTACGGCAATGCGCAGGTCCATGAATCAGTAGACGCTTCCAACATGAAAGTCGTCCGCCTGAAGAATCCCCTCATCCATACTCCCTACCTCTCTACTTCTGACTTTTTATCAAAAATGCAACACTACACCACCTTGTTTGCAGAACAAAACAAGGGGAAAAAAAATGGATCTTTTGGAAAGGCTCTCATGCATGCCTTATTTGCTCTACTGAAGAGCTATATTTTCAAAGGAGGCGTGCTGGACGGCAAAGAAGGCCTCATCATCTCGCTTTACAATGCAAACACCGCTTTTTATAAATATTTAAAACTCTCTGAGAAGAACAAAAAAATCAGTGATACCGAAACAAGCTGAAAAATCGGGAATTTGAGCAAGAGGCTCTCCAGAATTTTTGTCTGGAGCGAGTGACCATTGCCGGTAGGCAAGGCGCGAGTGAGGACAAAAATTCTGGGGCAAAGCTGATGCAGCCAAAAACCGATTCTTCAGCTTGTTTTGGTATAGACAAAAGAAATCCAACTATTTATAAATCGGAAGAGGCTGTTAACAGATTCCGGTTTATCGATATGGAGACCCTAAAGGAAATCTACTCTCGATTGCAAACGAGAAGCGAGGGTCTCTCTGACGTTGAAGTGCAAGAACGTCTCCAAAGGTTCGGAAAAAATTCCTTAAAACCCTCAAAAAGAGGCCAATGGTTTTTCCTTCTTCTTTCGCAATTTAAAAGCCCTCTCATTCTTCTTCTGATCGGCGCCGCGATCCTCTCATTTAGCCTGGGAGCTGCCATTGATTCATCGGTGATCTTCGCCATTGTATTGCTCAGCGGCCTGCTTGGGTTTTTTCAAGAAAAAGGCGCCTTGAAAGCCTTGAGCCACCTTTTGTCTTTGGTTTCGATTAAAATCGCTGTACTCCGCAATGGACAAGAAATTGAAGTACCCATGGAGGAAATCGTTCCCGGAGACATCGTTTATTTACGATCGGGAGATACGGTTCCGGCTGATTGTATTTTGATCGATGCGAATAAACTCGTAATCGGAGAGGCGGTTCTGACCGGAGAGAGCCTCCCGACTGATAAAATCGTCGGAGATCCTCTATTCCTTGGGACCATTGTCATCAGCGGAATCGGCATCGCAGTAGCTGAGCTGACGGGAAAAAAAACGCGATTTGGACAAATTGCAGAGGATGCCAAATTCAAGCCCCCTGCAACGGCTTTCGAAGTCGGAGTCCGTAAATTCGGAGAGCTGCTGCTAATCATCACGCTTGTCGTAACCACTGCAGTATTCGCATTCAACACCTGGCTCAATAAACCGCTTTTAGACTCGCTTCTCTTTGCCCTCGCCATCGCAGTCGGCCTCACGCCCCAACTGCTTCCTGCCGTCATCTCCGTCAACCTGTCCCATGGCGCTCGAAACATGGCAAAAAAACAGGTCATCATCAAGCGTCTGGCCTCTATTGAAAATTTCGGACAAATGGATATCCTCTGCTGCGACAAAACAGGAACTCTCACTGAAGGGCAAGTAGAATTGTCCTCTATTACCGACTGCAATGGCAACGCTTCCGAAAAATGCAACCTCTATGCCTATCTCAATGCCCACTTTCAATCGGGCTATCTAAACCCTTTAGACAAGGCAATTTTAAAAAAACTGGAAGGAAATACGGACGGTTGGGAAAAAACCGACGAAATTCCCTACGACTTCACAAGAAAACGGATCAGCACCGTTTTTTCCTATAAAAACCAACAAATCATGATTACAAAAGGGGCGTTTTCCCAAACCATTGCAATCTGCAACCGAATAGAAAAAGAAGACGGCTCGATTGTTCCCATCGAGTCGAATCAAGCGTCCATCGATCGTTTTTTTACAGAAAAAAGCTCAGAGGGAAAACGGGTTTTAGGACTCGCTTACGGCAATTCAACCCAAGAAGAAAATCTCATTTTTCTTGGGTTTTTAATTTTCTCCGATCCAATCAAACCCAATATCGACCGCGTGATTTCCGATATGAAACGCCAAGGCGTCGCCCTCAAAATCATCACAGGAGACCGCCATGAAGTCGCAATGCATGTGGCTGGAAGTTTAGGACTGTCCCACGCAACGCTTGTCACCGGCGAAGAAATTCAAAAAGCATCCGATTACGCTCTCATTCACATTGCTGAAAAACATAATGTGTTTGCTGAAATTGAACCTACCCAAAAGAAAAGGATTATCCTGGCTCTTCGAAAAGCAGGTCATGTGGTGGGCTATCTCGGCGATGGGGTCAATGATATTTCAGCGCTCCATCATGCGGATGTAGGGATTGCTGTTGAAAGCGGAGCCGATGCTGCCAAAGAAAGCGCAGACATTGTGCTGTTAAAAAAAGATCTCCAAGTGCTGCAAGACGGGATTTTGGAAGGAAGAAAAACGTTCATCAATACGATGAAATACGTCTACATGGCATCGAGCGCAAATTTTGGAAATATGCTGAGCATGTCAGGCGCTTCTTTTTTCTTAAAGTTCCTTCCTATGCTCCCTAAACAAGTGCTTTTAACAAATTTTTGCAGCGATCTTCCGGAGATGGCTTTGGCCACCGACCGGGTCGACGAAGACATCATTCGGCATCCGGTCAAATGGGACCTTCCTTCCATTCGTAGGTTCATGATCATTTTCGGGGCTCTGAATTCCATGGCCGACTACCTCACCTTTGTTGTCCTTTATTATTGGTATCAAAATGAGCAGGCAATCTTTCAAACCGGCTGGTTTATGGAAAATGTCCTGTCTGCCGCCCTCATCGTATTCTCAATGCGCACAAGACACTTTTTATTCCGTTCAAAACCGGGAGGCATGCTCATTTTTTCAGTACTGGGGGTAGCTCTACTGGCGCCCATGCTCCCCTATACTCCTCTAGGAGAACTCTTCGGTCTCGTTCCGCTCCCCCTACCCCTCTATGGAGCGATCAGCGCTATCATCATTTGGTTTTTTATTTCTGTAGAAATCGCAAAACATTTTTTCTTTAAAAATAGATAAAAAAATCAAACACTGTGGTATATTGTTTGTTCATTTGGAGGCAAATATGCAAACAAATTCTGCTACAGATCAGTGGGACTACACCCTTCTAAACATTTCTTCGAAATTGGCAGATCCGATCTGCAAAATCTATAGCCTCCTCCGTTATCGTTTAGTCGCTCCGCTAGATCCTAAAAAATTCAATCACTATCCCTCATTGGTCCAAGAAGTCGCTTTTCGAGTCCTGATTGGCACCAGCGCCCTACTTCTTTGCGCCTCTTTCCCAATGCCGGTTCTATATAGCGCTGCAACGCTTGGCGTTGGAAGCAAGGTGCTGCGCGCGATTGGATTTGTCTTGCAAAAAGACAATTATACTCATGTCTATGGACAAGCTCCTGAGAAAACGCTGTCTGGGCAAATCAAAATAATGAGTTGGAATGTTTGCGGACCTGCCGGCGGGTTTACCTATGATCATGGCGGCGTTGTCGACTGGCAAGCCAGGTTCGATCGGCTGGCTGGACAAATGATGTCGGAAAATCCCGATGTGATTATTTTACAAGAAATTTATGACGGAAGCCTTGCCGACGCCCTGATAAAAAAATTAGAAACGCATTATGCACACTTTTTTTGCAGGCTTGGAAAAAGCACCATGGGAAGCGAAGGCGGCCTGATGGTCATTTCAAAATGCGCCGTCCACCGCTTTAAAAATACCGACTTTTCAACCAATGACTGGACGCTCAAGCGAGGCTTTGCAACACTGGAGCTGAAAACAGCTCCTGACGCCCAAGATCCTTCCATCCGGATCATCGGCACGCATCTCATCCATGGAGACTCCCAAGAAGACAAGGACGGAAGGGCCATCCAAATCAAAGAAATTGCTCAAGAGACGGATTCATCCCTGCCGACTATTTTGGCCGGAGATTTCAATATCGAACGAGACGCAGAAGAGGGAAAACTGCTCTCTGCACATGTAAACCATGCGTATCTGGGATCTGAGCCCACCTGCACAAATGAATTGGTTGAACAGTGGGATCTGGCAGGAAAAAGCGTTTGGAACGAAACGATTGATAATATTTCTTTGTTCAAACAATCAAAACAGCTGGAAGTAGTGGACTGCCATCTTTCAAAGGCATTCGATAAAACCTTCAATACACGGACAGCCTTGTCTGACCATCATGGGGTCGTCGCGACCTTCAACCTAATCTGAACTAACAATGAATTTCTTTCGAAAGAGGTTCGTTCAAGAACCTCCATCCAAAGAGGAGAGATTCTCCGCTCCGGTACTGATCACTTGTCCGACCGGCAAAGAGATTGATGCTTGGCGCGAGTTAGATCTAATAGAGAAACGGCTGAAAAATGGCACACGAGCTCTCCTGCAATATCATCCAATTTTTTATGAAGCGGGCAAAGAGACAATCCGTGCTCTTTGAGTCCCAGGGGGCATTTTTCGATTCTTCGGATCGGGTCGAAAATCTGAACGATCTCTAGTATCGTAATCTTGTCCGGCGCGCGGGCCAGCTTAAATCCTCCCTTTAATCCCCGCTTCCGATCCAAAAGACCATTTTCACCAAGAGATTGAAGGATTTTTAAAAGATAATCGACAGGAACCCCAGTTGCATGGGAAATCTCGGCAGAGCCCTGATATCCCTCTGTCTGTCCCGCGATCCAGACCATCGCTCTTAGCGCATATTCAGCAGTTTGAGAAAGCATTGCTCTAATATCCCTCTTTTGGTTAATTTTGTAAACAAGACATCTAGATATACATATCCACAATAGGAGATTCACACCATGGACACTATGAAACATGTCGGCGACTGGGTCGCCGAAGACTTTTCCCGAGCTGCGATCTTTGAATCGCTCGGGATTGATTTTTGCTGCGGCGGGAAACGCCCTCTGAAAGACGCTTGCGATGCAAGAGGAATCGATGTAGATTTCGTAATCCGGATCTTAAAGAATTCGGATCAGAAAGGCGATGGGATCGACTACACGACGCTTTCTCCTGCCGACCTTTGCAACCACATCGAAAAGACGCACCACGCCTATTTGAAGGAAAAACTCCCCTTCATCCATAAACTTCTAGAGAAGGTTGTAGCGGCTCATGGAGAAGAATATTTCCCTCTTCTCAAAAGATTCGACGCTTTTGCAGCCGAATTGTCAAATCACATGGAGAAAGAAGAGCGGGTCGTATTCCCCAAAATCCGATCCCATGCCGATGCCGCTTCAGCGTGCAGAGTCCTCGAAAAAGAGCACGATGAGGCGAAAGAAGCGCTAGAATTTTTCCGGAAATTCACCGATGGGTATAAAATCCCAAAAGGTGCTTGCATGACCCATAGGACAGCCATTTTAGAGTTAGAGTCTCTTGAAAAAGACATGCACCTGCATGTCTATAAAGAGAACCATTTGCTCTTTCCAAAAAAATGATCATCGAAAAGCTCGATAAGTGGGCGCGAGGACAATTTGTGCAGGCCACCCGCGCCTTTCCGTTTAATTTCAGCATTGCAGACATTATCTAGCGATGCTGAAAAATTTGTTGTTTAGCGTAGAGAGATTTCATTCATCCATAAATTGAAACTTATGGTACTAATTTTTTCAAAGGCGTTTTTCAAGATTTAATCATTTGCGAGGTATTGCTTGGAACAGATTTCAAAATGGTGGCGGTATTCAGTTGTTATCGTAGTGCTTGTAGGGTTTAGCATTTTGAGCATGGTGACGAAACTGGCCTATGACAATGCCCCTCCGATCCCTTCAAAAGTTGTCACCCCTTCAGGAGAGATTTTATTTAGCGGAGAGCAAATTGTCAGAGGGCAGGATTTGTTTTTTCGTTACAATTTAATGGAACATGGGACCTTATGGGGTCATGGAGCGTATCTAGGGCCTGATTTCAGCGCCGAGTATTTGCATCAAGAGACCGAGAGTATCCGCAATTTTTTAGCACGCCAAATCTACGGATTGCCATTCGATGCTTTAACTGAGGACAAGCAGGGAATGGTTGCCGATACGACAATCAAGATGATCAAGAAGAATCTGTATAACGAGTCAAGCGGTGTTCTTGTGTATGCTGACGCGCAAAAGTTTGCATTTGAAGAAGGAGTCGACTACTGGACTCGCTTCTTTCAAGAGGGCGCTCCCGGGTTGCCGGAAAATTACATCAGCAATGAAGAGGAATTAAGAGATCTTGTCGCTTTCTTTTCGTGGTCGGCATGGGCCGCAGGCACTCTGAGACCGGGAACGAACAACACCTATACCAACAATTTTCCCTACGATCCCGATGCAGGAAATTTGCCGAGCGCAGATGCCTATTTGTGGAGCGCGATTAGCTTGATCGCTTTACTGGGAGGTATTGGACTTTTACTCTTCTTATTCGGAAAATTCGACTTTTTAGGCTGGCAATCGGAGAGAACGGCGCGCCATGTCCATGTCGACCATCAAGGAATGGGGAACCTCACCCCAAGCCAAAAGGCTCTGGGTAAATTTTTCGCAATCGTTGGGCTTCTTTTCTTAGCTCAGTCGCTTATCGGCGGCAGCTTGGCTCATTATCGGATTGAACAGACTTTTTACGGGATTCCCATTGCGCAATTTCTTCCATACAATTTAATGAGAACCTGGCATTTGCAGCTCGCGATTTTCTGGATCGCAACAGCTTGGGTTGCAGGAGGACTATTCATCGCCCCCATTTTATCTGGAAAAGAGCCAAAGTGGCAAAAACTGGGAGTTAATTTATTTTTCGTTGCGCTTCTTGTTGTTGCTGTCGGTAGCTTGACCGGGGAGTTTTTCTCGGCGCATGGATATTTAAACAATCTTTGGTTTTGGTTCGGCGCGCAAGGCTCTGAATATCTCGACTTAGGAAGGTTTTGGCAATATTTGTTGATTATCGGTTTTTTATTTTGGCTTTTTTTGCTCTTCCGCGCTCTCGATCCAATGAACAAGAAAGCGAAAAACCGGGAACTGATCGTCCTCTTCTTCATTGCAGGGGCAGCGATTCCCATTTTCTATATCCCGGCTGTCTTTTATGACACTCATACAAACTATAGCATCATTGACAACTGGCGTTTTTGGATTATCCACCTCTGGGTGGAAGGGTTCTTCGAGGTTTTCGCCACGGTGCTTGTTGCGGTGATTTTTACTCGCATGGGGCTAGTCAAATCGACGGTTGCCCTCCGGTTAATCTACCTCGACGCGCTTCTCTATCTCGGAGCCGGTGTCGTTGGAACGGGTCATCATTGGTACTTCACCGGCCAGACAACGGTCAATATGGCCCTTTCAGCCTGTTTTTCCGCCATGGAGATCATTCCTTTGACTTTGCTTACTCTTGATGCATGGGATTTCATCCGTGCCTCGCGGACAAATTGTGCAGAGTGCGGTGAAGCGCTTATGGGAAGGCAAGTATGGACTGTCTATTTTCTCATTGCTGTCGGAGTGTGGAATTTCGTGGGCGCAGGAGTTTTTGGGTTTTTGATCAACTTGCCGGTAATTTCCTATTTTGAAGTCGGAACGAATCTTACGCCCAACCACGGCCACGCAGCGATGTTCGGGGTGTTCGGAATGCTAGCGATTGGATTGACATTGTTTTGCGTCCGAGCTCAGCAAAACGATACGTCTTGGGCTGCAGTCAAGAAATGGGTCAAGATTGGATTTTGGGGCTTGAATATTGGAATGGGGCTGATGATCGTCCTCGATCTATTCCCGGCGGGAATCCTCCAGCTTTGGGATTCGATGACGCATGGGTATTGGCATGCAAGACGCCTTTCTTATATCATGAGCGGCACGTTCCATCTATTGGAATGGATACGGATCATAGGCGATATGGTTTTTATTGTTATAGGGGTTTTCCCAATCGTTTATGCAATCCTTTACACCTACTTGCATGAAAGGAAGAAAAACTGGAAAGAAACTCGGCTGACTTCCATTTAGAAGAAAGAGATTTTCTGTCCATTTCCAATTGCAAAAGCGCATCGAGAAGCGGATCTTCACATCCGCTTCTCAATTTAGTGATTTAAACGGGCAGCTCGGTTTATACCAATCATCAGAAATAACTTTGCATTTGAGCTGCGTGAAAGCTGTCGAATTTCGTCGATAAATAAATACAATGCTGTTTGCGATCGGCAAAATTGGGCCCTTTGACGCGCTGAAATGCAAAGTTATTTCTGATGATTGGTATAATCTACAAAAGCGAAGAATATAATTTTAAATCACTATTCCAAATGCAAGAAATAAAAAAGGCCGAGATTTCTCTCGGCCTTTTTTTTTGTTTGAACGAACAACTGATTACACAGAAGTCAAAGCAGACTCAGTGGTAAAATCAATATCCAACTGCTCTACAGTCATCGCTTCGATGAACTTATTGACCTTCTTGTGATACTCAAATCCGGTTCCCCCTGGGATAATATGACCCATAATGAGGTTGGCTTTCATATCAAGCATGAAGTCCGTTTTACTTTCCGTTGCAGCTTCTGTGAGGACCCGTGTGGTCTCCTGGAAGGATGCAGCCGAAATGAACGACTCGGTTCCAAGCGATGCTCGGGTAATTCCAAGGAGCACCGGAGTGGCTGTAGCAGGCTTTCCGCCTTCTTCCATCGTCTTCCGATTTTGCTCATGGAACGCCTTGCGATCGATATCTTCTCCATGCAAGAAGGTTGTATCGCCCGGATCGGTAATCCGAACTTTTTGCAGCATTTGGCGCACAATGATCTCAACGTGTTTATCGTTAATATCCACACCCTGCAGGCGGTACACTTCCTGAACTTGGTTTACAAGATACTTTTGAAGTTCTCGAACACCGCAAATATCCAGGATTTCCTGCAGAACGACTAAACCGTCGGTCAACTGCTGTCCTTTCA
>DALYFE010000023.1:0-17619 GCA_031972195.1 Chlamydiales bacterium
AATTTTTTTGTTCAAGATCTATCAGGTTTGTTCGCAAACAAAGAGCAATGTTGGTAAAAAATTTTCCGCAAAGCTGTCCGCTAATGGTCTTCAATGAAGGCTAGCTGAGGGATGCGCAAATCGATAATGCGGTTTGTAAATCTTTTAGATTCGGTACAGAAAGAAAGCTGCTTGCGATAGTCCTCTTCCATATTGCGCCGAAGCAAACAAAAATGGGAAATCTGTTTTTGGTAATCCTGGGGAGCCAATCGCAAAAATTTTGGAAATACACAGATCACGCCATCTTTGATAATGACCTCTTCTTCCGTCGAAAGGACGACTTCCCTCTGACCTAAGCTTGGAGCAAAAGCATTTGAAACATCGATCCGTTTGACCCGGAACCCCTCGCGCCAGGGAACTTCATCAAGAAAATGGAGGATTTCAAAAGCAAGCGTTAGAAATCGGTTTTGAATGGGAACGAGCCACTGTCCCCCTTTTCGTCCAAACGCATCCTCTGCTGCTCCAAAAGCCGGAAGTCCCAAATAAATTTCAGGGATCTCTTTCGGAGAAAAAAAAGGAGCCATCGGAAATAAATACCCTTCCCGGTCAATCGCAATATTTTTATAATCGGCAAGAATTGCTACGGGCTTGCGCACTTCATAATCAACATAAATAGCCCCTAGATCAAGCCTCTTGACCGCAGCATGGCAAATTAGAGGAGATGAAAGAAGTTTGTGCTCCGCTTTTCTACAGTGGAAAGCATAAAGAGATGTAGGCTTATCAACGGAAAGATCGAGCAATTCAGCCAAGTAAGCTGTTTTTAAAGCCTCTTTTTCCGGACCGGTCTGAACGATCGCGCAAATATTATATTTTTCATCCAACAGCCGCTGTTCTTTATGATGCAGCCAAAAAAGATAGCCCCCAACGCTGCAAGAAAGGGTAAAACAGACAGATCCGATCAAAAACCCCAATGTCTGCTTTACCGACCAATGCGCCATGGACTATTTCCCTTGAACCTGCGCAAGAGCTCTGGCTCTATGGAGCGCACAGATCACTAAACGATCGCAAATCTGCTGCATGGAAATGCCGGCGCTCGCCCAAATCTTTGGGAACGCGCTTGTATCCGTACAGCCGGGAAATGGATTGATCTCATTGAGCCAATAATGGCCATTGCCATCGAGGAAAAAATCGATCCTTGCAAGCCCTTTGCAGCCGGCTGCCGCATACGTTTTTTTGGCAAGATCGATCCCGACGGATCTCTGAAGCTCTGTAATCTTTGCAGGAATTGCATAGGGCATAGCGCTCGCGCCATATTTTCCGGCGTAATCTACAAACGCCCCCTGGTTTAAAATTTCGCAAGGAGGCCCTACTTGGAGCGCTTCATTTCCTACAATGCCGAATTCAATTTGCTTCCCCTCTACATGCTCTTCAACAATAATCCAGTGATCATAGGAAAACGCAAACTCGGCTTTTTCCTGGACCGATTCTTCGCAATCAACACGGCTTACCCCAAAACTAGACCCAAGATGGACCGGTTTGATCCAAATCGGATATCGGAGCTGCTCTCGAATACGCTCCAATAATCGCTTTGGATTTTCCCTATACTCATGGACTTCCAATAAAAAAAAGGCGGAGGTTGGAATCGAATGCATCAAAGCAATTTGCTTGGTCCAACCCTTATGCATGCAAAGCGCGCTGGAACGATAATCGCATCCTGCATAAGGCAATTGAAGCGCTTCCAAAAATCCTTGGATCATCCCATCTTCCCCTTGCGGGCCATGAAATACGGGAAGACACACATCGCACTGTTGCAGCGCTTCTAAAATAGAGGAAGATACAGGGGCGCTTCCCTCTTCGCTTTGAATCTTTTTTAAAAGCTTCTCAATGACATCGGACCCGGTCAACCAACGTCCCTGTTTTGTCACTCCAAAATAAGAAACATCATAAATCGATCGGTCCAGACCTCGATCGATATTGATTGCCGATTGAACAGACACGTCGTGCTCTGCAGAAGTGCCCCCGCATAAAAGCGCTACCCGAATCTTGGGAGCCTTTGCCTTCCACAGGTTCAAAATAGTATCTCCTGCCTGAGTCACATCCCCTGCGCCAATCGTCAATACGACATCATGCAGCTGTAACAAATCGACGACTCCGGCCTCCAAATAAGGGCGCGGCAAAAAATATAGCTTAGGTCCCAGAATGTCCTTCATCTTGGTATACAAAGATGCCGTAGTAATCCCCTCAATCGGAGTCTCTCCCGCAGAATAGATATCTGTAAGGACCACGACATCGGCATCTTTGAAACAGCTCAAAAATTCATCGAATAAATCGCGAACGCGGGTGTAGCGGTGCGGCTGAAAAACTGCAACCAGCCGCTTTTCGCAAATATGATTGCGAAGCCCCTTCAACGTGACGGCAATTTCTGTTGGATGATGCCCATAATCATCAAATACTTTCACCGTATGGGCCTCTCCCTTGAATTCCATCCGCCGCTTGGTTCCCCCAAATACAGCAAACGTTTTACGGATCTGCTCTTCCGGAATTTGAAGCTGCAACGCCAAACCAAATACTGCAGCGCCATTCAATGCGCTATGCCGGCCAAATAGAGCAAGATCGATATCGCGGTATTTTTTTCCCTGAAAATAGAGATCGAAGCGGATTCCTTGTTCGGTTTGCATAAAAGAATCAATGCGTAAATCGGCATTTTGAGAAAAACCATAAGAGATGCCTCTGCAATCCAAAGCGCGCAATCTGGCATCGTCGCAACACCAAAATAGATGCTCACAGCTCTGCACTCTAAAGAGAAATTGCTGAAATCCCCCATTCAAACGCTCTTCATTTTCCCAATAATCGAGATGGTCGTTTTCCAGGTTCGTAACAATGGCGCCAAAAGCAGCAGTCTTTAAAAAAGAGCCATCGCTTTCATCTGCTTCCGCAACAAAAAATGAGCCGTTCCCAAATCGGCCATTTGTATTGAAAGAACGGAGGATCCCTCCCACAACAAAGGAAGGATCCATCTGCGCATCGAGCAAAACAGAGGCCAAAAGCGCACTGGTCGTTGTTTTTCCATGGGTACCGGTGACAAGAAGAGGTTTCTTTCCTTGCATAAGCCGGTCCAACAGGTCCGAGCGGTGAAGGATCGGCACATCCAAACGCCTGGCCTCGAGCAATTCTTCATTGACCGCTTCAATGCCGCTGCTATACACGACAGTCGTCCCTTGGGTAATCGATCTGGCATCATGGCCTACCTTCACAGAGGCACCCTCGCCTCTCAACTGCTCTAAAAGAGGGCTTGATGTTTGATCGCTTCCCTGAACCAGACAGCCTTTCTGCAATAAAATGCGCGCCAAAGCGCTCATTCCAATTCCTCCAAGGCCAATAAAATGATACCTCTCTCCGTTCATAACCTACCTTAAACCCTTTATAATTTCGGCCAAATGCGCAACCTCGGAGTTGCTCTCAAATGCTTTCATCAACGCCTCTTTTCTGGGCTCTGCCTCTCTGAAAAGCGTCTCCAGTTCGCTTGCCAGTAAATCTTTGGAAGCTGTCTTTTGAACAACGACGCGCGCGCCGCCCAGATGCGCCAAATAATCCCCATTTTTTCTTTGATGATCTTCCGTAGCGAAAGGATATGGGACCAAAAGAGCCGGAAGAGCAAAACGGAGCAGCTCCGCCACAGTTCCCGCCCCGCTTCGGCAAAAGGCGACAGTGGCCGCTGAATAAGCATATAGCATCTGCGGTTCAAACGCTTTTACGCAAGAGATAATCCCCAATCGATCATATGCCTTTTGCACTGCGTCTACATTCCCATTGCCCGCTAAATGAAGAACCTGGACAGGATGCGCAAGTCTTCCAACGATCTCAGGCGCAGACTCATTCAAAAACGAGGCACCCTGAGAGCCTCCAAAGACAAGAAGCGTCCGGAGATCGGGATCCAGTCCATAGAACTCTCTCGCCTCGGATGAAGTCATTTTTGTTTGACTAGTCTCTATCCATGGGAGCCATGGCACTTGCACTCCCTTTTTCGAAACAAAAGGAAATTGAAAAGCGATTTTCCGAGCTACAGGCGCAAAAAATCGATTCACTTTTCCAAGGGCACAGTTCGCTTCAAAAAGAACGATTTTTTTACGCAATAGGGATGCCGCAAGTAAAATAGGGAACACGTGATAACTCCCAAATCCCACCACAACATCCGGATCGAATTGACGGAGCATGCGAATGCTTTGCCAAAACCCCCTCCAACAGGCTGTAAAAAACCCAAGTCGAAAAGGGTGGGAGGAAATTTCTACAAACGCTCTTTTTGCAAAAAAGGGATTGGTTGCTAAATGATGCCCTGCAAATAAAATTTCAACATCGGAACCGAGCATTTCAGCAAGCTGCTGCGCCGGAAATAAGTGGCCTCCAGTGCCTCCTGCAGCAATCACTATTTTCATAGAGCCAATTCTCGTTTGGCTTTGCGTTCAATGTCGAGAAAAATAAACACAATCACAAGGTTCACAATCAAGGATGTGCCGCCTTGGGAAAAAAACGGCAAAGTCATCCCCTTGCTCGGCAATAGGCCGGATACAATTCCTAAATTTAAAAACGCCTGGATTGAAACGAGAAATGTCAACGTGGTTCCTAACAGAAACCCCGCGCGGTCTTTGGCTCTCAAAGCAATAAAAAATCCGGCATAGGAAAAGGTCATATATAGGGAAATTAAACCAAGGATTCCGACAAACCCCATCTCTTCTGCAAAAATGGCTGCGATATAGTCATTGCGCGCTTCAGGGAGATAATTCAGTTTTTGCAAACTCTCCCCAAGGCCGCGGCCGAATAATCCTCCGGAACCTGCGGCAATTTTCGCCTGATGCGGTTGATGCCCTTTGCCCTTTAGATCCAATTCAGGGTGGAGATACACGCGGATCCGATCTTGCACATGCGGCATCTGAGAGGCCATCGCACCCCCGATCAAGAATAAAACAAACAGAGGCAAACCCCAATAGACCAACCGAACTTTTGTAAGCAAAAACAAGACAAACAAAACAGAAAAAATAATTGCCGTAGTCCCATTGTCCGGTTCTAGTAAAATCAACGCGAGAGGAACCGACAAACACCCAAGTATTTTTAAAAAAGGAACAAGGGCAATATTTTCCCGTTGCAAAGACCAATGAATATAGGCTGCAGGAACTAAAATTTTAATGCATTCGGAAGGCTGGAAAGTCACTCCAAATATCCCAATCCAACGCCTCGCTCCATTGATCGTCTGACCGATCCCCGGAACAAATAAGAGAATGAGAAGGAAGACTCCAAGCAATAATGCAGGGATGCTATAACGGAGCAGCGCTTCATACCCGCATACATAGACTGCAATCCCTAAACAAACTCCCACCACCCCATAGCATAACTGTTTGATCAAAACGGTCCGAGTATCAATATCTAAGGAAGAATCAATAATTTGCGCTGCCGTTGTATTGAAAATCATCAACAAACCAAAAGAGAATAGCACTGCCACGGGAATGATCAGAAAAAGCGCTGCGCGGGTCATAATTACCGAATTCTAAGGCGATCTCCCGGTTTGAGCTTTCTGGCTTTTTCTTCATTAAGCCCGTTCATCTTTAACAGTTCGTTCACTTTGAGATGATGCTTCATCGCAATCGACCAGGGATTGTCCCCTACCTTCATTGTATAATATTCAGCCTGATCGGCCAGAATCGGCACTGCAGGAGCCTCTTTGGACTCTTTCGCAATCGGAGAGCCTGTTTGCGAAAAGGGAATTTTCAATTTTTGCCCTACTTTTAAAAAACTGCTTGGAAGTTGATTGAGTTTAATGAGCTCATCGACTGAAGTATTGTGTCTTTTAGCAAGTTTTTCCAAACTGTCCCCTCTTTCCACAGAAATCTCTGTCGGCCTTAGAGCGGCAACAGGTGCTGTAGGGAGCAATGGAACCACAGGTGTTGGAGCGCTTCGCTCTACGGCAAGCGGAGGCAAGTGATGTACAACCGGCTCTTCCGTTCGAATCGGCAAGGGGGCTTGCGGAGCTTCTACTACGGGCAATGCGGCAAGAGTTGCAGGAGCTGCAGGCACCTCGACCCGTTCGTTGAATAATGGCTTGGGAGCCTCTACCCTATTTCCCAGCGTATGAACAAATTCCGTTTGAGGAAGCGCTTCTTCCTGCATTGTCATTGCGGCGATGAACAGCACTGCCAACAGCCCTGCATTGATCACTGCTGCAATTATTATCGTCTTTTTCCGATCCATGCTACTTAACTCCCCAGAACAATTTTCTTAAATGTATTGCCTCTTTCCTCATAATTTGCAAACTGATCATAACTTGAGCAGCCAGGGGAAAAAAGCACGGTATCTCCAGAGGCGGCGCATCTATTCGCATCCTCTACTGCCTCCATCAATGTACCAACCCTTTTGAGGTTAAAATCATTGGAAAGCTCCAACTCCATTTTATGGGCCGCCTCGCCAAACACAATAAGTTTTTTCACTTTGCCGAAAAAACATTGGATCCAGGGCTTATACGACGCCCCTTTGTCAACTCCGCCTGCTATCAATATAATCGGTCCGGGAAAAAGTTTCACTGCATGCATGACCGCATCAATATTGGACGCCTTACTGTCGTTATAATAAGCTACGGAATCAATTTCAGCCACCCGCTCAATTCGATGGGAAGGCTTTCGAAAAGACTTGATCGATTCGAAAAACTGCAAATCTGAAACCCCGCAAGCGCGGCTCAAAGCCAAAGCCGCTTGCACATTGGGAGTTTCGGCCATCCCGGAATGGACCGTATATTCCATGGCAATAGGCATTGCATCAAAAATTTCCGGATGCGCAAGATCGGCGCGGAATGCCTCAACCACGGCCTTCGATGCAAATAACTTTCCATTAGGCTTCAAACACGAGCCTATGCGCAATTTGGCTTTAGCATATTCGGAAAAAGAGGCATGGCGGTTCAAATGGTTCGGAGTGATATTTAAAATCATCGCCGCATCAAATCGCCCGGTTAACTCCAGCATCTCGAGTTGGAAGGAACTCAGTTCAATAATCAACACTTCTTCAGGCTTGGCCTCGAGTGCATATGCGCTTAACGCAGTGCCGACATTGCCCGCAGCAATTGCCAAAATCCCCGACTGATTGAGAACGTGCGTAGTCAACAGAACCGTTGTTGTTTTTCCATTGCTTCCGGTGATCCCGAACACACGCTGATTGGGCAAATAGCGGAAGGCCAATTCAATTTCGCAAACCATTTCAATGCCTGCATCCCTAATTTTAGAAATCAAAGGATGGGCCGGATCAATTCCGGGAGAAATCACCGCAAGACAGATGCCTTCTAAAGAAAGATCGGGCGCATCCAATGCAATCTCCAAATCCTCCGGATGCTCTGCACATAAATTCCTTAAGGAAGCGGCATTGCGATCTGCTCCAACCACAGAAAATCCGTTCCGAAGAAGAAGCTTTGCCGCTCCTTTGCCGCTAACGCCAAGTCCTAAAATCAATGCTCGTTTTTTCTTCATTGAAATTTCAAAGATGCTACTGCAATAATCGCAAACAAAAGACTAATGATCCAAAATCGAATCACGACTTTTGTTTCCGGCCAACCCTTATATTCAAAATGATGATGGAGAGGAGCGCACAAAAAAATCCGTTTTTTATTTCTGTATCGATAACTGAGCACTTGCAAAATCACAGATAGCGCCTCCGCGACAAAAATAGCTCCTGCAATCGCCAAAATCATTTCCCTTCGCAACAAAATGGCAGACACTCCAAGAACCCCTCCTAACGCAAGAGATCCTGTATCGCCCATAAACACTTGGGCAGGATAGCCATTGTACCACAAAAATCCTAGAGCAGCTCCGGCCAGTGCAAATAAATACACGGCGATCTCTCCGCTTCCCTCAATATAAAGAATGTTGAGATAATGAGCCAATTCAATATGGTTGGAAAAAAATGCAAATAAAGCCAACACAAGAGAAACCATCACCAAACAACCGGACGCAAGCCCATCCAGTCCATCGGTTAAATTCACGGCATTTGAAGACCCTGTAATGACAAAAACAATCAAAAAAAAGGCAGCGATCTTCAGCCATCCATCAAGAATGAAGATCGGGTCTTTAAAAAAGGGAATATAAAATCTTTCGATGTACTCTTGGGTAGTCAATAGCCGCAAGACCTCCCCTGCCTGTTCTTTTGCCATCGGAGGATGGAAAAAGGCTCCCTCCGAGATGATCCCGGTCAATGGAGGGCTTAATAAATACAGAGCAATCAAAGAGGAAAATGCCAATAAGCAAACCATCTTTTTTCTAGCCTTGAGCCCCCGGCTGTTGCGGTGCGACAGCTTTAAATAATCATCCACCGCGCCAAGAGCGCCTAAAGCCAAGGTTGTCAGACAAAGGATCAACGTAAATGCGCTGCTCAAATCCATCCAGAGAAACAAAGAGATAAGCATCGCAAACAAAATCAATATTCCGCCCATCGTCGGCGTATCTTTTTTCTTCTGATGGAGCTGGGCTAAAAGAGGACATTCCGCAACACTGCGGATCGGTTGGCCGATTTTCAGCTCATAGAGTTTTTTAATGAAACGAGGACCCAGCCAAATGGTAACCAGCAGCGATGTCGCAGCAGCAAAGATCATTCGCGTTGAAAAATAGATGAATGCCAAAGGCACTTTCCAATGAAACCAATCGCGCAGTACATCGATCAAAAAAAGCAGCATCGCAACGCCTTTAGAAGTTTATCAGTCCGCAGTGGACAAAAATTCGAAAATCGTTTCCATCTGCATCACACGGGATCCTTTCACCAGCACCACATCGCCCGGAGCCATCAGAGCTTCAAGCCTTTTTGCCAAAGAGGGTAAATCAGTGAACAATTCTGCAGGTTTTTTGATTTCTCGAAAACTCTCAAAGAGCGGCAGAGCCTCTTCTCCAAGCACCAGCAAATAATCGAGCGTCTTTTGAGCAATAACTCCTATATTGCGATGCGCCTCTTCTGAAAAAGGGCCGAGCTCTGCCATCTTTCCAAGAACGCCAATCCGCTTCCCTCCTTCTTGAGGTTTTGGAAGGCTCTCTAAAGCCGCCCGCATCGACTCGGGATTTGCATTGTAGGCGTCATTAATGTATGTGATCCCCTGCTTTTGCCAACATTCAAAACGCATTTTCGGCAATGCGAGATATGGGATGCGGGAATTGATTTCATCCCATTCCAATTTCATCTGGCGCGCAGCTACGCTTGCCGCCAAAAAATTGTGCAATATATGTTTTTGCTCAAAGATCCCTCGCTCTATAAATTGATAGGCCCTGACACCTCGTTCATCGACCCAATTTTTCCCATCCGCTGCAGAAAAAAAATAATCGGCTGATCGATTTTCCAAAGAAAAACTGACCCTTTTTTCTATCGAAACCTGCTCCATGGCTTCAACAAATTCCGTAAGTCCGTGATCGAAGATGGCAGACTTCAGCTTCGGACTTGAGAAAATCTCCGCTTTTCCTTTTGCAATATCTTTCAATCCGTTCGGAAATGCCTGTGCATGCGCTAAAGCAATTTTCGTTACAACTGCAACCTCCGGCTGGGCGATTTTTAAAAGCCTTCCAATATCCCCAGGCTCGCTCATCCCCATTTCCAAAACCAGCAGCTCCTCTCCTCCATCCCGATTTAATACCGAAAGAGGCAGCGTCAGTTTGGTATTGTAGTTTTGAGGCGTTTTTCCAACCCGGTATTTTGCCTTTAAAATCTCAGCCAGAAAATCCTTCGTGGTAGTCTTTCCGACAGATCCCGTAATACCAACAACCCGAATCCCGTTATTTTCGATGTCGAAGCGGGCAAGCCCCTGAAGGCTGTCGAGGACGCTTTCCACGGATAAGAGGATAAGCCCATGATCCGGACCACAGTATTCCCGATCAACGACGGCAGCTACAGCCCCCTTAGATCTGGCCTGGGCTAAGAACCGATGTCCGTCCTCCTTCTCCCCCTTCAACGCAAAAAACAGGTCTCCCGGGCAGACATTCCTGCTATCAACCTGATATCCAGAGACTTGCAAAGACGCAGTCTGATGCCCAACCCCCAAAATCTGCGCAATTTGCGCAATCGATGTATTTTTCATATGCAGTCACAAGTGTTCAATCCGCACAGTGTATAACCTTTTCTGTAAAAATTGGCAAACTTACCGTCAATAACAATTAAAAAATTTAATCAAAATCAATCAATTTATTATCCAATTAAAAGACAATTAAAACAGTAAAAATAGCTAAAAAATATTAAATTTGATAGAATATATAAAAAGGAATTTAATTATGACACACAAAACACCACCTCCAAATAATGAGGGATGGCTTAGCTGGACAGGAAGCCTTCTTGCAGCTTCCTTACCGAAATCAGTTCAACGCATTTTCACTCTACCCGACCAATCGTTTTCTACAGCACCCGAAAGCATTAATTGGCATAACCGTTCAGTAACTTCAGCGACAGGGATCGTGGAAATTCACGATGGAGAAGAAAAGCCTCTCGAACCAGTATCCTCCTCTAAGACCTCAGTACCGGGAACGGTGGGAACCATTGCAAAACTTGCAACCGGCTTGTTCGCAGCAGCAAACATACCCGGCGTCAGTGCAACAAACGGACTGGCTTACTTATCTACAATCGCCTCCGAGGGGATCCCTAAGGGTATTTCGTGGGCTTTAGGGTCCATGGGCGCGCTATCTCCGTCAATCTTTTGGGGAACTTTCAGCGCATTCAGCGCATTGCCTGAACCAGCACAATTTGCCATAGGAGCTGCGGCGGTAGGAGCAGTAGTATATGGCGCTCAGAAAGCAAAACAATCCTTAGGAACACCTGCAAGCATCACAATGACTTCTCCCGAATCCATCACAAAAATGCAGACGTATGACTTAACTATTACCTGTTCTAATGGCAGAAGATTTCAAGTCTCTGTCAACCTGGCAGAGGGCCTAGAAAATAGTCCCGAATTATCACAGATTGAAGAGTTTTGGAAAACCACCGTTTTAGAACCGTTATCGAATGAATCTTACGACATCAAGCCGGGAGATGAACTCAATATTACCTTCACTGACGATGGATGGATTGCTGAAAGAACGTATAAAGATGAGCAAACAAGATTGGCGGCGCAAACGGTTCGCCGAGAGCCTACATTGAAGCGTGAAATAACAAATCCACAAGACAGACAAAAAATAGAAACCTTAAAAGAAATAACAAACAAGCCGGACTATCCGAAAGCAAAAATAGTTGAAACATTAAATTTCGCAACAAGCACTCAAACAGGACCCTATATCCCTAGATTTAGAAATCGCGGAGCGGACTGCTGGCTCAATTCTGCAATGCAAATGTATTTGAGCATCCCAGAATTCAAAGAGGCTATGGAAGATGAGCATAATGCAAACCAGCAATTGAAAGAAGTCATGCAGCAATGCAGACGAAATGAGCCCATAATTACCTTGGGAGGGTTAATCCCCGGAGATGATGGAGAACAAAAAGACGTAGGAGAAGGGTTTGCTGCATTAGAAAGACTTTTCCAATTTCCAGCCGCTCGACATATTGATCAAATCGAAGATATAAATGGAACGTTCATACAAAACTCCACAGATGACCCTACCCACCACATCATTAACTTCCCAGTTCCTAACTTAGGGCCTAATGCAGCTCCGCAAGACTTCAAAGAATTGGCAAAGAATTCTCTCAGGAAACCTCTGGACGGAGGAATGTATCAATCCAGAGTCTATCAAGAAGTACCAAAAGTATTGAATTTCTCAGGAATACGTAATGGACCAGGAGAAAATGGGCAGTTTGGGGTAAGAAGCGACACTAAAATCGATATTCCAATGACTTACGAACTCCACAAGAAGCATCTTAATAATGATTTGCAAAATACTCCTGATAGAGATCTTAATTATGAACTAATGAGTTTTGCAGTACAGCTCCCGAGCTTACCGGGAACGGTCGATAGCGGCCACTGGATGGCTTATCAAAGAGTGGTTTGCTTCGATCAAACTGGAACAAGAAAAGACCGCTTTTACAGAGCAAACGACACAGTTGTTCAGGAAATCAGTGAAGATACGTTCAAACGAACAGCCCAAAGCGGATCTTCATGGCTATATAGACAACAAAAATTCAATGAAGGCGCCCGTCCGCTGCAACCGATTCAACAACTGCAGCAACCACCTCTGCTGCCAGAAAACATCGTGCCGCCGCCTACAGCGCAGAGCACACTCATCAAAAGGCCGCTAAAACAAACTCCTCCGGTAGATACACCTGCTCCTCCGGTGTAGATACACCTCTTGACGACATCGACTAAATCAAGCATAATGAGTCCCCATTTCGGTGGCATAGCCAAGTGGTAAGGCAGGAGCCTGCAAAGCCCCCATCCCTCAGTTCGAATCTGAGTGCCACCTTTCCCTTACCTTAAAGTAAAGCCTTGCTGACCATTGTAGCCACCCCCATCGGAAACCTCGACGACATTTCAAAGCGGGCCCTTAAGGCTCTCTCTGATTGCGATGCGATTTTATGCGAAGACACTAGGCGAAGCGCTATTTTACTCGAGCGCTATGGAATCAAAAAACCCCTTTATTCCTATCACAAATTTAAAGAGCAAAGGGCTCTGGGGAAAATTCTTGAAGAGCTCCTAGCAGGGAAAAATTTTGTTCTGATCTCCGACGCAGGCACGCCTTGTATTTCGGATCCGGGCTCTATTTTAGCGGCCGCATGCGTAGAAAAACATATTCCCTTCAGCGCTATTCCGGGGCCCTGCAGCGTCATCCAAGCGCTAGTTCTTTCAGCAATGCAAGCTGACCGATTCCAGTTTATCGGATTTTTGCCGAGAAAACCGGAGAAAGCACTCAAACAAGCTCTTTTCTATCCGGGAGTCACCATTGCTTTCGAAAGTCCGCAAAGACTTGTAGAAACACTCGACGCCATCGAACGGCTCGACCCAAAAAGACATCTGGCCGTTGCAAGGGAAATGACCAAAACATTTGAAGAGTGCAGAAGAGGGACCGCAGGAGAGCTGAAGGCGCATTTCACAAAGCATGCCCCAAAAGGAGAAATCGCGCTCTGCATTGCAGAGGGTCCTCCTCCGGAAGAGATCCTCGATCTCGAAGAATGCGTTGAAATGCTGCGCAATCTCCATGGCCTTTCTTTAAAAGACGCCATCAAGCAGGCGGCAAAGCTCCTCAAGACCCCTAAAAGCACTGTTTATAAACAATTCCATAAAAACTGAATTTTCCATATACTCAGCCCTCTAATCAGATGGAGGAATCATGAGCGGTACACCTAAGGAAATTATCTTTGAAGAAGACGTGCGCAAGGCTTTGAGCGGCGGGATCAACGAGCTTGCTGACGCAGTCTCTATTACTCTAGGACCTAAGGGGCGCAATGTAGGCCTGCAGGCCAGCTGGGGATCTCCTACAATCACAAGCGATGGCCACAGCATTGCAAAAGACATCGAATTAAAAGACTCCTTCCGCAATCTCGGCGCATCCATGGCCAAAGAAGTCGCTGCGAAAATCAAAGAAAAATCAGGAGACGGAACAACAACCGGCATCGTCCTTCTGCAAGCTCTTGTTTCAGGCGGAGTGAAAAATATCGCCTCCGGCGCCAATCCTACAGCGATCAAACGAGGCATGGACAAAGCTCTTGAGAAACTTCTCAAAGAAATCGACTCGATGGCCTTTACCATCCAAAATAACAGAGATACTCGCAATATCGCTGCCGTTTCCGCTTCCGGCAATACGGAAATTGGAGACAAAATCGGAGAATGCTTTGAAAAAGTTGGCAAGACCGGCGTTGTAGCCATTGAAGAAGGAAAAAGCACAGAGACATCGATTGAACTGGTAGAAGGGATGCAATTTGATCGAGGCTATGCAAGCGCCTATTTCTGCACAAATAAAGAGCGCCTTACTGTCGAGATGGAGATGCCGAACATTCTGATCACCGATAAGAAAATCACCTCGGCGCAAGAAATTCTCCCTATTTTACAGCACATCGCATCCACAGGCCAGGAACTGCTGATCATCGCTGATGAAATTGAAGGCGACGCTCTTTCAACGCTTGTTGTGAATAAACTCCGAGGCACATTGAAAGTCACAGCCGTCAAAGCCCCCGGCTTCGGCGATCGGCGCAAGGCCATGTTGGAAGACCTGGCTATCCTTACAGGAGCTGAGCTCGTCAGCGAAGAAAAAGGGCTGCTGCTAAGAGATGTCAATGCAGCGGTTCTTGGACAAGCCGATCAAATCCTCATCACCAAAGACAAGACAACAGTCGTCGGAGGCAAAGGAGACCCGCTCGAGCTCAAGGCGCGAATTGCTCAGATCGAGGCGGAAATCACAAGGACCACTTCAAGCTACGATAAAGAAAAGCTCGAAGAGCGGAAAGCCAAATTGCAGGGCGGCGTTGCCGTGATTAAAGTGGGAGCTCCTACCGAATCCGAAATGAAGAAAAAGAAACAAATGTTTGAAGACAGCCTCAATTCCACTCGGGCAGCCCTCGAAGAAGGGATTGTTCCGGGCGGCGGGGTTGCTCTTTTGCGTGCAGCTTTAGCTTTAGACAATTCCTCTCTCGATAAAGAAGAGCAAGTGGGCGCTCGCATTTTACTGCGCGCTTGCGAAGCTCCGTTCCGTCAGATCGTGCAGAATGCGGGTTTTGATCCTTCAGTAATTCTCAATGAAGTGCTCGGAAAAGACAAAACCTTTGGCTTCAATGCGCTCACTGAGAAGGTGGAAGATCTATTGCAGAGCGGCGTCATTGACCCGGCTAAAGTCGTCAAACAGAGCATCGCTCATGCGGTGTCTATGGCAGGAATCGTCCTCCTCTCCGAGGCTGCGATCGTTGACAAAAGCGAATAAGTTTTACCCAAAAAACAATCAATAATCGAGCCCTAAACAAAACGTTTAGGGCTTTTTTTTGTATCAATCGAAAATGCGGCCAAAATAATCCACAAGAGCGATGAATCCTTATACCAATCATCAGAAATAACTTTGCATTTCAGCGCGTCAAAGCGCCTAATTTTGCCGATCGCAAACAGCATTGTATTTACTTAATACTACACTGTTTACGATCGACGAAATTCGACAGCTTTCACGCAGCTCAAATGCAAAGTTATTTCTGATGATTGGTATTAATTTCGAAAGAAGTCCATTGACAAATCCCACGCTGCTGCCATAGTGTGCGAATAAAACCCTGTTGATTTCAGAGGAGGATCCCTTGCTACCGCTCTTATTATCCGCTGCCTTGTTTGGATCGATGCTCTCCGATGCGGAATCAATCGGACAAGAGTACGCTCTGGAAATCGCAAAAAAAGCGCCGCCTCCAAATCAGCCTGTAGAACAACTTCTTCTCGACGGAGCATCGACTTGGCTCTCAATCAATTTAAATACATTGGCAGTACCGAGTGGACAAACAGCCGCGGAATTTCTCAACCAGGACAGCGTTTGGCAAATCTTGCAGGATCTGCAAATTACCGGCCTTTTTTTAAAAAACCTCAAGGAAGGGGGCTCCGCGCAAACCTCTCTTGCAATCGATCCTAAATGGGGATGCCAATGGCCCTCCTGGATATCGAATGCGCAAAAAAAAGGGATCGCCTGGATTGGAGATCTCATCGGCCCTGCAACAGGCGTAGGGGCTGATTTCGATCTGGCCACTCAAAAAATCAGCAATTACCCGGACCTCTATCACCTTCTGCCAATTGATGCGAAAGACTGGAACCTGCTTCCTTCGATTCCTTTCGGGATGACTTCTGCCAATATTCCAAAGATGCAATTGGAAGTCCTTTATAAAAGAGGCTATATCCCGGAACAAATGAACCCTTACATCAAGGAAAGCGCCTGGAATGCGACCGGAAAAATCATTTGCGCAGACGGACAACTGAGAAGATGGATCTATTTAAAATCGAAAACCGATAACCCTGTACTGGCGTGGCTCACCCCCTCGTTTGCAACAGGAAGATTGCTGGCAGGCGATGCGCTTACCTCTGTATATCAATATGGACAAAAAATTCTTTGCATTGATGCCCAATTGCCGGATGGGGCAAAAGATGCAGCCTCTCTTTGGATTCGGAAACTCGGCGCGTTCACCGTGCAAAAAAATAGCGGCAGCATCAAGCAACTGCAAACGTTCCCATCGGATCTTGCAAGCGATACATTGACAAGACCTGCTCTATTGCATGCCCTCATCACAGAAAATGCGGAAGCGCTGCGCCTGATCTACAAGCTCTACCTGCAAAATGGCATTTCGCAAAAACAGCTTGTCCATGCATTGGAGCCTTTCGATCAGTTCGCATGCGATTGGACAGAGTTCCTTCTCAATCCAAAACAAACGTATCGCTATAACGATGAGGCCATCACAGGAGCGATTCTCAGAAATCGGCTCCTCAAGGAAGACATCTTGAAGTTACAAGGCAATGACCGCTCTACCCTTCCCATGTCCACCTGGGGAGGCTATTGCGCGCTTGCATTCGGCGTTGCAACCCCTCAAGACTTTGAAAAACAGGCAGACCTTATTCAAAAAGCGCACCTTTTATTAGCATTCACCTACGCGATGCAGCCGGGAGTCTTTTCTCTGTCTTTGGAAGATTTAACAGGGTCTCTTCCCGGGCAAGACCAAAAACTCGATCTTTTGGGAGCCAATTCCAATGCTCTCTATCCGAGCATTCCCTGCCAGTTCCAATCTTCCCGCAGTTTTTCCTGCCAGCTCAAACAAATCATCGCCGCCCGCAAAAAAAGCAAGATTGCTCTCGGAGAACTCATTTCCATCATTCCTACCGCAAACCAGGGAGCTTTGCTGCTGCTGCATCGCCTACCCAATCGATCGTTGCAATTGCTTGCCGTGAACTTCAGCAGACATGCCATTCAAGAACAAATCGAGCTGCCTGCGATCCAAAATACCTGGGCTATCGATTTGATGGCCGCTCAAACGGAAGAAAAACCGTTCGATGCCGGATCATTTAAGCTAAGTCTTCCTCCTTTGTCTGGAAAAGTTTTGCTTTTTCAGTCAAAATATGCCCAATGAAAATTGCCGTTGTTTGCGCCTCAGGGATTGGAGATGCTTTAATTGTCCATTCCATTTCCCATTTGCTTGTCCAACAAGGATCGAATGTCACCACGTATAGCGATCATTTAACAGGCTTTGGCCCATGGCTTCAAGGCTTTCAGTTCGCCAAACAACCTCAGCTCGAGTCGATTGAAGATGAGTTTTCCGGCTGCGACGCTCTATTTTTACAACACGATAATAGCCCAAAGGCGATCCGAATCAAAAAACTGCCTCTTCCTGTCTATACATTTTATGGAGCGCATGTTCCAAGCAAACATGGCCCTCTTCAAGAGAAGTTCGACTACGTTTGCGATCGAACAAAATCAATGGTTGAAAATATCGCTTTGGCGGCTGAAAAATTCTTCGGAGCCCCCTGGAAAGATAACGGCCTCAGACCTCCTAAAGGGCTGATGCAAAATCGCTATGGCAAACGAATTGCAATCCACCCCACTGCCTCCTCTTTAGAAAAAACCTGGCCTCGCGAAAAATTCTTAAACCTGCAATCCGCTTTAAAAGCAGAAGGTTACGATCCTGTCTTTACTGTTTCCCCCTCAGAGAGAGTTCTCTGGAACGCTCCTCTATTTCCTACACTTGGAGACCTAGCCTCCTTCCTATATGAATCCA
>DALYFE010000024.1:0-6548 GCA_031972195.1 Chlamydiales bacterium
AGAAGAGGCTTTGTTGCTCCAAAAAGAGGCGCAAACCCTCGGCCTTCCTTTTTATTCAACTCGTTTGACCCCTCCCCCCGGAGGCAACCAGGAAGCCGCCGCCAGAGATGAGCGGCTTGCATTTTTTCATTCTCTATGCAAAAGCCAAGGGCCTTTCCAGGCAGTGCTTTTGGCGCATCACTTAGGCGATGTGGCCGAGACTGTTTTAAAGCGGGTTTTGGAAGGAGCGCACCTTCCTTTTTTAGGAGGGATGGGGCCTGTCTCCGAGGTAAAAGGATTGCTTCTTTGGCGCCCGCTCCTTTCTGTGAAACGTCAAAAAATTCTTGCGTTTTTGAAAGAAAAGAATTTGACAGGATTTGAGGACGCAACCAATTTTGATCCTGCCTACCTCAGGGCTCGGATGCGGCGCAATATTCTTCCCTGGCTTTCAGAGCATTTTGGAAAAGAGGTATCAGGGAATTTGGCGCTTCTTTCCAAGCGCTGTTTCGAGTATAAGGACTACCTCGATCGGAAGATTGCATCTTGCGAAGGTGTTGCAGGTCCTTGGGGAGTATTTTACGCCATATCGCATTTAGAGCGGATCGAGGCTCGCCATTTGCTTCAGAGCAAAGGACGTCAATTTGGCCTTCGCTGGTGTCGCGATTCTTTGGAGCAGGTTTTGGATGCGGCGCTTTCAAAATTGCCGAATTTTCAGTTTTCCTCATCGGTTTTTGTCGATCGCGGTCTTGTGTTTTTCCTTTCTGCGTCGGCGCCAAAGCCGGGAAGCTTTCCTCTTGAATTGCGTCTTGGAGAGCATCGCTGGGGCGATTGGATCGTCAAGGTGAGTGTAGCAGAGGATCCTTTACCTTCATTCAACTGGAAGACGGTTTGGAGCGGGAAGTTTTCTGTAAATGCTCCCCAGGGGACGATTGCATTGCCCGAAGAGGGGAATCGTTTTGGAAAGCAGTGGAATTTGCGGAAGATTCCCGTGTTTCTTCGGAGACAGGTTCCTGTGTTGTGGAAAAACGGCGTTGCGGTGCAAGAATTTCTCGGAGCAGTTCGGTTTAGGCAGGATATTTTAGGCCCGGCTCCATTATTTAAACTTTCCTTTTCAACGGCTTGCGAAGTTAGACAGACAAATTAATCCTTTTTTGTTATGAGGAGATTTTTCTAACCTCGATTGGAATCGGTCAAGGTAATGCGCTCTATTCCTCTTTACTTTATCGAGGGAAAGTGCTTTAATTGACTCTGCATAGAATTATTTAAAACAAACAAAGCAAGGCGTTTATGGCCAAAATGGGACCCGATCAAAAAAAAGGCATTCCGGGAGGATTCATCCTCTTTATCTTAGCTGGAATTTTGCTTATCTTTGGGATTCAGTCTTTCAACTCTGCCTCTTTAGGAAAGGTTTCCTTTAGCCATCAAGCCGAGCATTTAACGAATCTTAACCTGACGATTCCGGAAGAAAATCGGAAGATCGCTCAAAATGACAACCTCGTTACGTTTATTGGTCAATTCCGCGACGAGCTTTCTGAGGAGAGCATCGATCGGTACCGCTATCTGGAACTATTGGACAAGCAGCATCATCTTCAGGCAGAAAGCGGCCGTCTTTTGTCGGACCTCGACGTTTTGCAAAAAAATGTTAAAGAGGCGGCGGATTTTTATTTGCATCTAAGCGGCCAGCCATTGTCTCGCTCCGGATTTACTGTAATAGGATCGTTATATGATACAATGGATAGGGAAAGTTCCATTGTCATTAAAAAACTCTCCGATCGCTCTACTGTCAGCCTTCCTTTGGTTCAGCAAAATTTAAGTGCGGCCCAGCAATCCCAGTCATTAGAGAGCGTTGATGCTGCGGGAAAAGAGCTGCGCGATCTGATTGATTCTCTTCGCTCTCCTGCGCTTGGTATCGGCAGCGAGTCGCTGAAGCAGGAGCTCAAAGCGATTGATTCTCAAATTTCCTCTGTGTCGGATGAGTCCATTGAACAGCAGCTTCGCGTGTATCGAGAGGCGACAAATCGAGTTTCTTCATTGATTAGCGATCTTGGCCGAGAGCGCGATGGAGTTCGTCTTTCTTCGCTGCGCTCTGTCAGAAGTTATACGGAAGAATTGCAAGAATATTATCAGACTTCGCAAGAAGTCGAAAAAAATAGCGCATTGCTTGATAAAGCGCGTCAAAAAGTCTCTGCGGTGATTTGGTTTTTCAATAACCAGGAATTGTCCACTAGAGCTTTGGAAAAGCAGGACCCTGAAGTGTATGGACACTGGTTCGCCCAGGCAAAGCAGGAATGGGAGCAGTTCGAATCCAATAAAGGCCTTGTTTACCGCGCTCCCGATCAGCCGCGCAATACAGTCCTTGAGAAAACATTTAAAAGCCAGGAACCGTCGCCGAATTATTTTAGCTATCTTTTGACGATCCTGCCTGTTGTTCTTGTGATTTTGTTTTTGTATTTCATTTTCTCCCGCCAGATGAAAGGGGTGGGCTCTTCTGCCATGAATTTTGGAAAGTCTCCGGCAAGACTTATGACAAAAGAAACGAACAAATTTACCTTTAAAGATGTCGCAGGGGCCGATGAGGCAAAAGAAGAATTGAAAGAGATTGTCGATTTCTTAAAAGACCCCCAAAAATTTACTGCACTGGGCGCTCGCATTCCAAAAGGGGTTTTGCTTGTGGGTCCTCCGGGCACCGGAAAGACTTTGATCGCCAAAGCAGTGGCCGGAGAAGCGGACCGTCCCTTTTTCTCGATTTCCGGTTCGGACTTTGTTGAAATGTTTGTTGGCGTCGGAGCTAGCCGAATTCGGGATCTTTTCGATCAGGCAAAGAAAAATGCGCCCTGCATTATTTTTATGGACGAAATTGATGCTGTCGGCCGCCACCGCGGCGCGGGCGTTGGAGGAGGCCACGATGAGAGAGAGCAAACATTGAACCAGCTGCTCGTTGAAATGGATGGGTTTGATACCAAAGAAGGCGTCATTCTCATGGCTGCGACAAATCGCCCTGATATTCTTGATAAAGCGCTTCTTCGTCCTGGCCGTTTTGATCGCCGCGTTGTGTTGGATCTTCCCGATATCAAAGGACGTTATGAAATTCTCAAAGTGCACGCGAGAAAAATTAAAATTGATCCGTCCGTAGATCTGCAAGATATTGCACGAAGCACTCCCGGAGCCTCCGGCGCAGATTTGGAAAATGTATTGAATGAAGCAGCGCTGCTTGCCGCCCGCAACGGACGTTCCGCGGTGACCTCCGGGGAAGTGAAAGAAGCTTGTGATAAAGTGCGCTATGGAAAAGAGCGCCGCAGTCTTGAAATGGATGAGAATGAGAAGAAGACGACGGCAATTCATGAATCAGGCCATGCGATTGCAGGACTCATTGTGCAGTTTAGCGATCCTGTCGACAAGGTGACGATTATTCCTAGGGGCTTTTCTTTGGGAGCTACCCACTTCATGCCGATCAAAAATCGTCTCAGCTATTGGAAAAAGGAAGTTCTTGACCGGCTTGTTGTCTTGATGGGAGGCAGAGCCGCAGAAGAGTTGTTTGTTAAGGATCTTTCCTCCGGCGCTCAGCATGACATTATGCAAGCGACCAAAATTGCCCGAAGCATGGTATGCGAATGGGGAATGAGCGAATCTCTTGGCGCTGTCACTTATGATGAGAGAAGCGAATCCGGCCAATATTTGGGGATGAGCGGATTCCATGAGAAAAATTATTCAGAAGAAACAGCTCGAAAAATTGATGCTGAAGTAAAATCCTTGATCGAAGAGGCTCATAATCGAGCATTGGAGATTCTGCAGACGAATCAAGATAAAGTACAGCTTATGACCGATATGCTGATTGAGTTTGAGACCTTGGATTCTACTGATATCAAAGAGATGATGGATGGGACTTGGGATGTAGAAAAGAAGCGCGTTCGGTTAAAGGCTGCAGACGAATTGCAGAAGAAAACATCCCCAACGCCATCTCCATTGCCTGCGGCTGATGCAATTCCCCCAACCACTGGCAATTCGGGGCCTGATTTAGAGCCGGGAATGAGTTCTTAAAGTTGGTGTCAACTAAGAGGTCTGATCTGAAATATGCGTAAATTCATTGTGTTTTGTTCTTTTATTTGTGTGGCTTTATCAGGATATTCCATGATACGGGCCGGAGTTGATGTAGATACCGATGATGATGACGAGAGTCCCGATGTTCAGGTGATTATTTGGCAAGGGCCTGGCTATTATAACGGGATTTGGTTCGACAATGAGTGGGAATATCGGAACTGGCATTATCGCCACTATGGGCATGGTCATGATCATCATGGACATGATCATCATCATGATGACGGCGGGCATCACGGAGGCGGGCATCATGGAGGTGGGGATCACGGCGGCGGAGATCACCATGGCGGCGGACACCATGGCGGAGGCCATCACTAGCACATAGTTAAGGAAGTTTTTTGAACGGGCAGCTTAAGGCTCGGGTCCCTGTTCTTCAGGACAGGGTCTAGCGAGCGATCCATCTGGCCCCCGGGCAAGAAACTTGCCACCCCTTACCGGACCGGAGAATCTCCTTCTCTTGAGGAAGGGATTCTTCAAACAGTGTAGGCCTCTTTCGATGATCGGTATAATGTTATCGAGCTAAAGCCCAGAAGAAAATGAGGGCGACAGCGACTTTTGCGCCTACGACCATCAGAATTCGATGAAAATGACGCTCAACGAAGTCTTTTACCTTTTCTCCCCAAATGGCCATTGCTCCTCCAATTAAAAGGAAGCGAAGCAGTCTGGCAGACCCCATAAATGCTGCAAAGGGAATGATCCCTAGATGAAATACGCCGGCAGTTAGGCTCAATGCTTTCAAAGGAAATGGGAAGAGCGATCCGAAAAAGATTGCCCAGTTTTCATACACTTGGAAATGACCGGAAATTCGATCAAATTGTGCATTCGAAATGAAATGGGGGACAATATAGCCTCCGATGAGATCCCAAAGGCAATGACCCAATAAATACCCTACAATCCCGCTGGCAAGCGAAGCAATTGTAGCGATTGCAACGTAAAGAAAAATTTTTGATCGATTTTGAAGGCAGAAAAACATCAAAATTGCATCAAGGGGGATGAATAGGATCAATTCAAGAAAAAAAAGCAACCCTATCCAAAGGGGAGCTTTTGGTGAATTGGCCTTTTGAATGGCCCAAGTGTATAATTTTGAAGGACGTTGTTCTAACAATTTCTTTGCGATCTCCTCTATGAGGATAACCTACCCTCTAAACCGCATTATAGTCGCTGAATCGATTAAAAGATATGACGAACAAGTCTCTTAGAATGGAAGAGGTATGTATGGGGTTAAATTTTTAAATAATTGGTCAATTTGTAGTTTTTGAAATAAATTTTTCATCATTAAATCAAAGATGGCTTTTTCAATTTCATCGACCGGGAATCCTGTATCGCTGCCAATATTGTGGAATTCCATCTCTTTGATGGTAGGGTATCTCTTCACTGTTCCGTTTGATTGCGTAACTTCTACTGTAAGATTGCGCAGCGTTAGAGTGCGGATCAGATAATTTTTGGATTTTTTCTTTTTGTGATCCTCTTGCAAGATCCTGTTCCAATTGCTGTCCTTTCCTGCTGCATCATAAAACTCGATCCCAACAAAAATATTATCGATGGACACTTGATCGATGATCAGGGGATCTCCTAATATTTTATCTAAAGTTGCCTGGATATCGAGGTTTTCTGCTGTAAAAGAGGTGGAAGATTTGGACTCCGGCAAATTGCCGATCCACAATCGATGAATATTTGCAGACGTTTTGGTGATTTCCAGGGATCGAATAGACACGGGAACGTGGAGTTGATGGGAAAGAAAGTGGGAAAGAATGTTTTCTCGGTTTGTCCACCCAATGCTTGCAGCTGCAATGATGGCAAGCAAGACAAACGCCAGAAACAATGAGAATTTCTTCATGCTATAGCAATAGCTGATTTTAAAAAAAAATACAATAGACCTCTTTGAACGGGCAGCTTAAGGCTGTCCTTGTCCTAAAGAACAGGGACCCGAGCTGAGCTGTCCGTTCAACACCTTGCATCTGGAGCGGGTTTTAAAAAATGTTGGAATGTCCGTCGGAATAACCCACGATGACTTGAGTGGCAAGATTGAAGAAAAATCCGGTATCGACAACTCCCGGAATAGTAGAAATCATTGCCTCGGTTTGTTCGGGAGATTCTAAAAGAGCGTTGCAGTGAATATCCAATAGCAGATTTCCGTTTTCCGTAATGAATAAGGTTCCGTCCTCATTCATTCTCCAGGCGCTCTCAAAGCCCATCTCCTCGAGTTTTGTTCGAGTGGCCGGAGATCCATAAAATAGAATTTCGACGGGAAGTTTTGCTTTGCCTAATGAAGGGACAAGTTTGCTCTCGTCGACAATTACAATCATTTCATCGCTTGCGGCGGCAAGAATTTTTTCTCTTACGTGAGCGCCGCCGGCGCCCTTGATCATCCGTTTTTGGGGGTCGACTTCATCTGCGCCATCGACAGTGAGATGAACACGCGGAGCTGCGTTGATGTCGATCACTTCGATCCCGCCTTTTCTTGCCAAGTCGGC
>DALYFE010000024.1:6558-7762 GCA_031972195.1 Chlamydiales bacterium
CAACGGCTTGAATCTTGAGCCCTTTTTGCGATTTTTCTACTAACGCCTCAATGAAAAAAGCGGCTGTTGAGCCGGTTCCAAGACCTATGATCATTTGGTCTTCTACAAATTCAGCAGCTTTTTTTGCGGCAGTTTTTTTTGCGTCTATAAGGCTCATATCCAAAAATCTTAATGCAATTGGCTTCAAATTTTCTACTAGAAATTTATATTATTTTTTTTTAGACTAGAACGGTGACGGAGGATTGTCAATGAATGGTCAGGAAAGACGCTCCCGTATCGCCCCGGAAAGTAGCAAAACAAAGCGGGCAAGGGAAAAATTGCAGAGGCAGTGGGATGAACAGAAGCTGCTGATAACAGAGGCCGCTTTGGCTGATACCGTTGATAAGATTCACAAGTGGATTGCATCTCATGCGGTGAATCGGGTTCATGTGCAAAAAAAGGATATTCGCTTATTTGATCAAAATCAAAATGCCGCCGCTTTAAGTCGGAAGATTCAGCATTTTGCCAAGAAATTAAATGAAGATATGATTTCTCTTAAGAACGAAGAAACCTTGTCAGAAACTCTTTGACGCAGTATCTTCTTTAGTTGCAATGGAAAATGTAATAGACGCGCTGATGGCGCGAGGCTTTATCGATCAAATGACGAGCCCCGATCTTAGGGAGGTCGCTCGGAAGCCCATCTCTGTATACCTTGGATTTGATCCCACCTCCGATAGCCTCCACTTGGGGAATTTGGTTGGGATCATAGCTCTGGCTTGGTTTCAGAAATTCGGGCATACGGCGTATGCTTTGATTGGCGGCGCGACGGGAAGGATCGGGGATCCGTCGGGAAAGAGCAATGAAAGGCCTTTGCTGAGCGATGACGCGCTGGCTTTTAACGTGTCCAGCATTACTCGATTTTTACAAAAAATTCTTGATTTTCCAAAAGGTCCAAAACCTCTGATCGTTGATAATAACGATTGGCTTGGAAAGGTTTCTTTGATCGATTTTCTGCGTGATACAGGGAAGCATTTTCGAGTAGGGCCTATGCTTGCAAAAGAAAGCGTCCGGAGCCGATTGCAATCGGAAGATGGAATGAGCTTTACCGAGTTCAGCTACCAGCTTCTGCAAGGATATGATTTTTATCATTTAAGTCAGACATATGGCGTGGCCCTCCAGATGGGCGGCAGCGACCAGTGGGGCAATATTACAGCAGGGATCGAAT
>DALYFE010000024.1:7772-17005 GCA_031972195.1 Chlamydiales bacterium
CCATTTATGGGTTGACCTTCCCATTGTTGACGCGCAGCGATGGGAAGAAGTTCGGCAAGAGCGAAGAAGGAGCGATTTGGCTCTCCGCGGACAAGCTTTCTCCTTATCACTTTTATCAGTACCTTGTTCGAGTTCCCGATGCCGATGTCATCCGCTTATTGAAAATGCTAACATTTATCGATATTGAAGAAATTTTAGGTATTGAAGCATTCATGCAAACATCCGATTACGTCGCAAATTACGCCCAAAAAAAGTTGGCGGAGGCTGTGACTTTGTTTGTGCATGGAGAAGAAGGGTTGCAAGCTGCTTTAAAAGTGACTGAAGGGATGATGCCCGGAGGCACTGAGGTGCAGCTGTCCGGGGCGATGCTGAAAGATTTGGCATCGGATATGCCTCATGTAAAAGTTGTTCGTGCTGATGTTGTCGGACAAAAATTTGTTGATCTTGCATTGAAGATTGGTTTGGTCCCAAGTAAAGCAGAGGGAGTTCGTCTTATTAAAAATGGCGGAGCTTATTTAAATAATGAGCGTGTCTCGGAACCTTCCTGTGTGATTGGAGAAGATCGTCTTATTGACGGAATATATCTCCTGTTGAGCGCCGGTAAGAAAAAAAGGATTCTTGTCGAAATAGAAAATTGATTTGAAAAATATTCGACAATCGTTATTTTGAATTCGTGAACCCCTTTACATCTAAGCCCCTAGAGTGGGTGATAGAAAAATGGTTGATCTCTGTAATAACTGAGCATCGGTCTCGTGAAGGTGGAAAATTTTGGGCGAGGTTCAACGTTCGGAATGGGATTCGAATGCAGTCCAGATAAAGGAGAAACAGCTTGGCTGAAAATACTATGGGTAATCAAAAGCAAGGTGAACGAAGGAGCTTCGAAATGGCTACGGTCACGAAAAAGAAACTGATCCAAACGATTTCGCAAAACAAAGGGCTTCACCCGAATGATGTGCGAAATGTAATCCAGGCATTCCTTGATGCTATGACCGATTCTCTTTCTCAGGGAGATCGTCTAGAATTTCGAGATTTCGGAGTGTTTGAAATTGTTGAAAGAAAGCAAAAAATTGGTCGTAATCCAAAAAATGCCTCTGTTCCTATTGTGATCCCTGCACGCAAGGCGGTAAAATTTACGCCCGGTAAAAAAATGAGAAAATTGATCGAATAATGAACCTGTTGCTCGATCCTGTTTCAAGACAGCTTCTTAGAGATGGGCAAGAGTCGGATTTGTTTTGGTCAAGGTTAGAATATCTTTCGCAAAGAGGCTTAAAGGCGCTTTGGGCATCGGCCTCTTTCGAAAGTGTTTCTTCTCCCTATAAATCTTCCGCAAGTCAGGAAGATCCTCTTTCAGAAGCACTGATTTATCTTATTTTACAGGGAGCGGGGAAGAGTCCCTCGCCGCTGCGTTTACGATTCCTTCCTTTGCCTGTTGCGCAGTTATGTCAGATTGCCCTTTTGTGGATTTTGGCAGGGGAGCAAAAAGCCGCAGAATTACTCGCTTCATCCATTCCGCTTGATTTTCCTTGGCTTTGGTGCCGGGAAGGTCAATTCGATGAAAAAGAAACGGAGTTCAGTATTGCTTTATTGAAAAAGGCAATGGGACAAACCGAGAATGATGGTTTTGCAGAGTTATCTAAAGATCCTTTTTTAAGAAAGCTATCTTGTATGGAGGGTGTGATCAAGTTGGATCGTGAGGCGTCACCCTCTCTTCCCTGGTCTAGATTGGACGCGAAAGCTTTGCAATGCGCTCTGAGCTTTACAGGAAATGGTTCGTCTTTAGGAGTAATTCGTTCCGCTGAATTAGAGGTGCGGGCATTCGGCCCTCAGGCATTTCCGTTAGATGCGTCGGATCGATTCGGCATTCGTCCGGTGGATGGAGGAGATCTTGGCTGGAGTTCTTCCATTGCAGCTCCGGAGGTGTGGTTTAAAACAACCTCGCACCCTCAAGAAAATAGGATCACTTTTGAGCTGGATTTCTTGGGGCTTAAAAGTGATGTTCCTTTAGCGTTTGTGTTCTATGTAAAGGCGGACCGGGCGCAAATAGGGAGCGAGACAGTCAAACCGAGAAGTTTGCGGAGGTACTCGGGCGCTAATTTGCCGGTCTGTTTCAGCCGTCTTCAATCTGTTATGAAAATAGAGAGTTTTTTTGATGGAATAATGGAAGTAATTCCTCTAGCCGGGGCGGATTGTTTTTGGAACTGCGAATATTTACTTGCATTTCATTTAAGCCATTTTTCTAATAAATTTAGTTTTTCTGTTTCTTTAGTTTGATTAAAGCATATATATTAATACAAGTCAGATATTCTTGCAAAAATAGCCCCTGATCCATGATAATCCAAAGTTAAATGAATTCATTGGGAGATTTCTGTGTCGGCTGCAAAATATTTTTTTATAGGCGGAGCGGCTCTTTTTGGAACTATAGGTCTTGTTGGGTATTTTAAGGGTCCGTCCCGTGGGCAGACTTTCAAACAACCTGAAGCAGAAGTTGTTCAAGAAATTATTCTTTCTGTAAAAGAGGTTCCGAAAAAAATCCCTATGCCCGTGGCATCAGTGCCCGTACCTGTGGTTCAGCCCCCTGCGCCTGCCTTGGTTGCCAAGGAAGAAGATTTGCCGGATGCTGACCGGATTGACCAGCTTTTTGCTTTGGATTCGTCAAAGCTTCCCATTGTTGAAACTGTTGCATATACGAGCCGGGTCCCCTGGATTCAAGGGCGTCCTGCCTGGATTGCCGACTATGCAGCCCATTACAATACGTCCCGCCACTTCATCGCTCGCAGTTTGAATAAAAAACTTGATTACTTCTCTCAGAAAGTGTCTCCCGGAGACCGGTTCAATGTTTTCAAAAAAGATAAAAATATTAGTTTTTACTTGCTAATCGATCTTTCAAGATGCCGCATGTGGTTCTATTATCTTGACTTAGATCAAAATGAGCGAGTTCTTCTCAAAACATATCGAGTGGGAGTCGGCCGGCCGGATCCGAAACGAAAATCAGGGTTTTTGACCCCTGTTGGAAAGTATGCCTTTGGGGACAAGATCGCCATTTATAGGCCGGGAACCATGGGATTTTTTCAGGATGAAAAAGTTGAAATGGTGCGTGTATTCGGTACGCGATGGATCCCTTTTGAGAAAGAAATCGAGGGATGCAGCGAGTCTGCGAAAGGCTTGGGTCTCCATGGGGCTCCTTGGGTAGATAACTTGGAAAATAATGAGTTGACAGAGGATTTAAGCAAGATTGGGGCTTATGACAGCGATGGATGTATTCGCGTAGCATCCAAAGATATAGAGGAGATTTTTTCGATTGTGATCACAAAGCCTACGACGATTGAATTGGTAAAGGACTTTCACGATGCAAAATTACCGGGGATAGCCCAATGACGATTCTTCCGCATGAAAAGCAAATCGTAGAAATGGAACAAACCTTGCATAAGCTCAAAGAGCAGAACCAAAACAACTCCCTTTGGTCAAAAGATGAGCTGATGCGTATGGGAACCAAGCTCGATGATTTGAAGAAAACGGTTTATTCGCAATTGAAGGCTTGGGATCGCGTGGCTATTTGCCGCCATCCGCAAAGGCCTCATGCGAGCGATTACATTCAAAATATTTGCGAAGAGTTTGTGGAAATTTTCGGAGACCGGACGTTTCAAGACGACCATTCGGTGATTGCCGGAATGGCAAGAATTGGCGGAGTGAAATTTATGGTGATCGGCCAGGAAAAGGGGAAGAATACCGAAAGTCGGATCCGTAGGAATTTCGGTATGATGCATCCTGAAGGATACCGGAAAGCGATGCGTTGCATGCGTATGGCTGCTAAGTTTCAAATTCCTGTGCTTACGCTGATCGACACTCCGGGAGCATATCCCGGGCTCTCTGCAGAAGAGAGGGGACAGGGATGGGCGATTGCGCAAAATCTGTGGGAAATGGCCCGTTTGCCAACGCCGATTTTTGTTGTGCTGATCGGAGAGGGGTGTTCCGGCGGCGCTCTGGGGATCGGAGTAGGGGATTCGATCGGAATGTTGGAGCATTCCTACTATTCGGTGATCTCTCCCGAAGGCTGTTCATCGATCCTATGGAAAGATTCAGGGAAAAATGCAGTTGCCGCAGAGGCCCTAAAAATGCATGTAGAGGATCTATTGGAATTAGGGATTGTCGATCAGATGATCCGCGAGCCTCTTGGAGGAGCGCATTTCCATCCGGAAATTGCATACCAGAACGTAAAATCGTTTGTTCAAAGCGAATGGGAATCTTTTAAATTGGTCCCAATCGATCTTCTCTTAGAAAATCGCTACCAAAAATTCCGAAGAATGGGCAAATTTGAATCATCCAAATTGCAAACAGGAATGATTCATGAAACTCCTCCTTCAAGCAGCTCTGAGGAATAGCCGGCACCTTACGCTTACCCTTCTTACTTTCGTCACTTTGTTGAGTTTGACGGTGGCGACCCAATGTGAAATGTGCTCTCTGGGCCTTATGGCCAACACGGGAGCAGATTTTTTCTCGCTTTTTAGTTCCGATGGCAAAAAAATCAAAGAGAGGATTCATTTAAAAGACGTCATTCGCAAATGGGATCAAATTGATGTGAATGGCGATGGGGTTATCACAAAGCAAGACGCGGTGGATTATCTAGCGAAAAGAAAAGATGCCAATCCGCTCAATCTGCTGAGGCACTGGATTTCTTCTCGTTTTGATCTTGAGAAAAATCTATCGACGCTGGTTGCTATTTTGGCCTTTGTAGCCGTGTTTAAAGCAGTTTCTCTTTTTTCTGCCCGCTACATGACGCAGCTTCTCTCCATTCGGGTAACGCGCGACTTGCGCCAGCAATACTTTGAGCATATCCAATCGCTCCCTTTAAGTTTTTACCAAGAACAGAATTTAGGGAGCCTTTCTTCCCGTGCCGTGGGAGATGCCGGACAAATCGCTTCGTCGCTCAATTCCTGTTTGACAAACTATCTTCAAACGCCTTTTCAGATCATTTCAACATTAATCGCCTGTTTTTATCTGTCCTGGCAGCTTTCAATGATTATATTTTTAGGATTGCCCCTGATCGTTTTCCCTGTGATTTTTTTGACGCGCAGAGTCAAGAGAATTACGCGCCAGCTTCAGAAAAATCAAGAGACCTTTTCTTCCGTATTGCTCGACTTTCTCGCAGGGATTCAAACTGTGAAAATTTTTGCGATGGAAGCCTTTAGTTTGAGGAAATACAAAGAGCAAAATGATCGTATGGCGATGCTGGAGAGCAAAAGCGCAAAATACGGGTTGCTGACACGCCCTGTGCTTCATATGATCGCTACTTGCTGCTTGGCCGTTGTTATGCTTTTCGGTCTTTATACATTGCGTATGACGATCGGACAGCTTCTTATGTTTTGCGGATTGCTTCACATCTTTTATGAGCCGGTGAAAAAATTTGCAGAAGAAAACGCCAATATTCAAAAAGGCGTTGTGGCCGCAGAGAGAATGTTTGAGGTGCTCAATCTTAAGCCGCAAATTCAAGATAAAGATGGAGCGATCCATCTTGTCGGATTTAAGAATTTGATTGAATTTGACCATGTTTGGTTTAAATACAAAGAAGATTGGGTGATCAAAGACTTGAGCTTTACGATCAAGCGAGGGGAAGTTGTGGCCTTGGTGGGTGCAACGGGGTCGGGAAAATCGACGTTAGTGCAGCTGCTCCCCAGGCTTTATGAAACGCAAAAAGGGGAAATTCGGATTGATGGAATCCCTATCAATGCGCTAACGCAAAGATCTTTGCGCGATCAGATTGCATTTGTTCCTCAAAAGCCATTCCTTTTTTTTGACACTGTCGCTGAGAATATCGCATTCGGCAGAAGCTTTTCCAGAGAGGAAATTGAAGAAGCGGCCAAAAAAGCGTATGCGCATGAGTTTATCATAGAATTGAGCAATTCTTATGATACGCTCCTTGCAGAGATGGGCAAGAGCCTATCCGGAGGACAGCAGCAAAGGATTGCAATTGCGCGGGCTTTAGTCAAGAAGGCGCCTATTTTGATTCTTGATGAAGCCACTTCATCGCTTGACGCAATTTCTGAAAGCCATATCAAGCAAGCCATTTGCGATTTACAAGGTTCCATGACCCAAATTCTCATTGCGCATCGATTGTCAACGATTGAGCATGCCGACCGCATTATTTTTCTTGATCGGGGCCGTAAGCTTGCAGAGGGGAGTTTGCAAGAGCTATTAGCCACCTGCATGCCATTTAGAGTTCTTTGGGAGACGTACCATCATTCGGAATACATTGCTTCCAATTGAATGGACGCATCCAACTGAAGAACTCTCCTTTTAAGTCTGCGCTCCGATAGCCACGCCCAGATAGATAGCTCGCTAGATTCTGTTCTAAAGAACAGGAACCTAGCAGAGCTACCCGTTTAAAAAGACTCTAAAAATCGGCTAAACCTTAGTTTCGAAAGAGGTCGAATAAATAAATTTATTGACATGGATTTGCCAAATCGATTATTTCCTACTCGATATTTTGAAGTGGCAATGTCGATAAATTGTAGTCCTTTTCATACGGAGCTCGTCTCTTTTCTTCACAAAGATGCAAGAGAGAGGATATTGCGCGAAGGATTTCATCCTGATGCGGATCCCCAATTTAAGGCATTTCAGCGCCTGATTGCGCAATCTACGACCTCTTCCGAGGTTATTTTGCCTTGGACTGAGATCGTTGATCAATACCATGGTCTATTTGAGGCAAAAGGGGATTTGCGTTTAGAGGTAAGTCTGTTTAACGCTTTTGCGCAAAAAGATGCTAAAGAGCATGGTCTGAGAATGTATAGAGGGCTTCCTCGTCTGTACCAGGCGGACCGGCCATCGAATTCCAAGCTTAAGAAATATTTTAGCGACTTAGCCACTTTGAAGAGGCTGGCTGTAGAAAAGTCAGCATTCCGCATCTACGATTCCTTTCCACTGCCTGAATTTTCAAGAGTATCGTTTTTTACATGGGTTTCTCAGTGGGATGATTATGCCGCCGGTTGTAAGGCAGTTGAAACCATTGAAGAGCGTTTCCCCGAACTGGAGTTGAGTTGGATTGTGTTGGTTCCCTCTCGGAAAAGGCATTTGCGGATTCCGAAAGGGTGCAAGACGCACTTGATTGTCTATGAACAAAAAAATACATTGGCATCGATTGAAAAAGAGGCGTTGGAAATTCTCCGCACTTCTGATTTAGTTTTACAAATCCCTACGTATTTTCCTTTATTTAGGCCTTTGCAAGAGATGGTAGGCAGGATTAGTTTTTCAAAACTTCCTCCGGTTTGGAAATCATTTGGAAAACATGGCTCGATAGAATCTCACCAATTTCATCCTAGAAGCGGAAATTGTTCTATGGGGTTGCATTTTCTTGAAAAAGGAATTTTGATCCACCGGCATAAAAATAGCGCATATGGATTCGATCTATTGGAAAATGAGTCTCTTCTCCGTTGGCTGTTTGGAACTTCATTCCCAATGACGGAACAGATCGAGCGATACAAGGAAGATCATCATTTTTATTTAGCGGATCTGAAAAGTCCTACAGGCGGCGCGATTTATTTACATGCTTTATTGAGATTCCATGAACGGGACCATAAAGGGATTGATCTTTGCGTTCCTGATTTAAATTGGATTTTATCTTATATCGACCTGCAGAATCGAAAAGGCAGTCCCGTTCTTGAAATCGGAGGGATTGGTTTAGAGCTTTATTTCCAGGAAAAAGTCATTCCAATCACAACAGGCGCTAAAAAATTGCGTCTTTTCAGTCCCTCCGAGATTTCTCAAAAGGATTTTCGTAATTTGTTTGACCTAAGTGGAGAATTTGTCGGAATTCACAGCGATTCATCGTTTTCCGAGGCAGTTTCTGCAAATAAGGGATTTTTTTTCGATAGCACCGAAGCCGAGAAGTATTTCATGAAAGATTTATTGGCTCTTGCGGAAAATAGGATTGGAATGCACCGGAGCGCTTTGAAGATATTTCGCGCTATGGGAGAGGCTGCTGTCCATAATTTTTCTTTGCAGGAAGGGGATTGGGTAGAGGAGAGCTATTTTCAGGAAAAAACGCCTTGGTTGGAGATTGCTGAAAAAATAGGGCTGGCTTTGCAAGATCCTGATGCGATCGCCGGATTCAAGAAGCTCAATTCGATTATTACAGAGGAACATCCGCTTAACGATTTTTTATGTCTTTTTGTCCAAAGAGAGCTGTGCCATCGAGCTTGTCCTGATTTGGCGGTAATAGAGGATCAGGCGCTCTCGCGGTTTGCCTCCGGAGAGAGGTCTATTCGCCAGATGATGCTTGATTTAGAGAGCCTCAAGAAATAATAGCGATCTTAGAATTTCCTTCCTTTTAGGGGAGAGTTCTTCTGGAAAAACCGCAAAGAGCTCTCGATAAGTTAATTGACGACATGCCCTAGTTTCGAAAGAAGTTCAATCAGGGAGTTTTTTGATGAAAAAATCTGTTTTGATTACAGGCGCTACAAAGGGAATTGGTCTAGAGACAAGCAGAAGACTTGCTACTGCAGGCTATCATGTCATAGGAATCGCAAGGCATGAAATCTCTGCCTTTCCGGGAACCTTATTTTCTTGCGATCTGGCCAGTGTAGACCAAACGGAATCAATACTCAAAAAAATTAATAGCCTCTGTTCTATTGATGCGGTTGTAAACAACGTGGGGATTGCGACTCCTCAACCGCTCGGTTCTATTTCCTTATCCGCTTTACATGAAGTTTACGATCTAAATGTCCGTGTAGCTGTGCAAGTTACGCAAGCGTTCATTAAAAAGATGAAAGAAAAAAAATGGGGAAGGATCGTGAATATTTCTTCTAGAGCGATTCTTGGAGTCCCCAACCGCACTTCCTATTCAGCTGCAAAATCGGCTTTGATAGGTTGTACCCGTGTATGGGCTCTGGAGCTTGCTCAATTTGGCATTACAGTAAATTCTATTGCTCCGGGACCTGTTGAAACGGAATTGTTCAGAAAAAATAGAAAAATAGGAAGTAAGGAAGAAAAAGAAACAATTGCCTCGATCCCAATGGGAAGAATCGGGCAGCCCGGAGAAATTGCAGCAGCAATCGCATTTTTGCTCTCAGAAGATGCCGGCTTCATTACCGGACAAATTCTTCATGTCGATGGGGGATCTAGCTTGCCTGCTTGCCAAATGGAGCATCGATCCTAATGGATCTCTTTCGAGGTCCGTTAGCTGAGGACTCGATGGGGATGGCGGAATACGAACCCCTGAGACTTGATTTTGTGATTAGAGA
>DALYFE010000025.1:0-6606 GCA_031972195.1 Chlamydiales bacterium
ATGAATTTCAAAAACCTTATATGCAAAGGCTTCGAGCTTTTGTGAAGCAGGAAAGAGCGTCGGCCTCGGCTGTCTATCCTCCGAGCGCCTCCGTTTTCAATGCATTTTACCAGACGCCATTGGAAAAAGTTCGAGTGGTGGTGATTGGTCAAGATCCATATCATGGGGAGGGCCAAGCGCATGGCCTTTCGTTCAGCGTCCCTGAAGGGATGCCGGTCCCTCCGTCGCTTCAAAATATTTTTAAGGAATTGAGAGACGATTTAGGGATCCCGTGTCCGAAGAGCGGATGTTTGCTTGGCTGGGCAAGACAGGGAGTCTTTTTGTTGAATGCGACGTTGACTGTCCGAGCGGGCGAGCCAAAATCCCACTATGGACAGGGATGGGAAGAATTTACAGACCAGGTGGTCAAAGTGCTGTATGCGAGGAAAGAGCCTCTTGTATTTTTGCTTTGGGGCAAATCGGCAGAAGAAAAATTACAGCATATCCAGAGCGAAACATCTTCTCCTCATCTTATTTTGACAGCCGCCCATCCTTCCCCTTTTTCATCGTATCGGGGATTCTTTGGATGCCGTCATTTTTCTAAGACCAATGCATTTTTAAAGCAATCCGGATACGATCCAATCGACTGGGATTTAACTAAAAATCCTGCAAAAATCGACGAACCTTAAGAGTCTTGTAAGAGGTCTGATGTGAGCGCTCGCAGTGCGAAATTATCGATTGCTTCGGTGTTTTTTACATTTTTTATCGATAATCTTTGCTGGTCGATCGTATTTCCTATTTTCGCTCCTTATTTTCTCGATCCTGGCAATGTGCTTTTTTCAAGCGATGTCGGAGAGGCGTTCCGCAATAAAATCCTTGGATTGTTTTTGATGGCATTTTCTCTGGGCCAGTTTTTCGGAGGTCCGTTTTTGGGAGAATATGCGGATCGGAATGGAAGAAAGCGCGGCTTGGCGGTCGGTATTTTTTTCACGTTGGTTGGTTTGGCCATCACTGCGTGGAGTATGAAAGCGCATGTTTTATGGCTTCTTTTTGCAGGCCGCTTGATCACAGGATTTTTTGCGAGCAACCTATCGATTTGTTTGGCTTGTATTTCTGATTTAAGTCCGAATGAAAAAGCGAAGGTACGAAACTTTGGGTATCTTTCTGTGTTGGGAGGAGTCTCTTTTATTCTTGGGGCGTTCATAGGAGGAAAGCTGTCCGATGCTTCTTTGTATTCCGGCTTTACTCCGGATTTTCCTCTTTGGGCAGCGGCTTTCCTTACCGGGTTTAATTTTCTCTTTGTTTGTCTTTTTTTTCGAGAAGAAGAAACCAAAGACCCTTATGTTGAATTTGATCTTTGGGAATCTTTTCGCAATATCAAATATGCGCTTCGGACAGAAAAAATTAAGAGAATTTACGCTGTTTACTTTCTGTTTTTATTTGCATGGACGATTTTGTTTCAATTTACGCCGGTTTTGGTTGTTCGGCGATTTGCATTTACTAGCGCAGACATCGGCAACTTAGCTTTATTTATGGGAGTTTGCTGGGCATTTGGATCGAGCTATTTGAGCAAGCTCTTCCTCCATCGTTTTTCTTCTTTGCATATTTTGGAATGGTGTCTTTTTATTTTCACTGCTCTTTGCGGACTCATGGCTTTGCCGAATCACCTCTATCCTATTTTATTGATTGTCGGGCTTTGCGTGATTGTAGGAGGCGTTGCCTGGCCTCTTTGCACCGGAGTGATTTCCAATATGGCCCCCAAAAAATTCCAGGGAAAGATCATGGGGATGAGCCAATCGATCCAATCGCTTGCGATGACGATTGCTCCCGTGGTCGGCGGGATGGCCTCTCATGGAGAGATCAAATTGCCTTTTGTCATCGCGGCATTTTTCGGGATCGCGGCAATGGGGATCTATTTTTCTTTCAAAAGACAGGTCGGATAGCGTGGAATTGCCGGAAGAGTTACAGAATGCAATCGAGGCTTTAGTGGAAGCAATCCCTCCTTCAGCGCTTAAAAAAGCAAGGGAGGCTCTTTCAAAAACATATTCCATCTCAGGCTCTTCTACTTTGACATTCCGAGATGGGGATATGCGTCTTGCCTATTTGGCGTCCCGCATGCCGGCGACTTATGCAGCTGTGGCCAGTGTATTGAAATATCTTCCGATATCTCCGAAGCAGTGGCTCGATTTGGGCGCAGGTCCGGGAACGGCTTCCTGGGCGATTGCTACTTTATTTCCCAGTGCATTGCAAGGCGTCTTGATAGAACAAAATCAGGAAACAATTGTTTTAGGCAAGCAGTTGGCATCGGTTCATCCGGTTCTCTCTAACGCTCAGTGGCGATCTGAATCGCTTCCCGTACCAATTTCCAATGCAGATGTCGCTATTTTCTCGTACTCTTTAGGGGAGCTTGCCTCCCCCTTGGTAATGATTGATGCTTGGGAAAAATCGGACATTCCCTTTTTAGTGATTGTTGAGCCGGGCACTCCACGTGGGTTTTCTTTGATTCGAAAGGCGCGGGACCGAGTGTTGGAGTTTGGGGCAAAGTTAATTGCTCCCTGCCCTCATGCGTTTGCATGCCCTTTGAAGGGCGATGATTGGTGCCATTTTTCTGTCCGATTGCCAAGGTCTCGATTGCATCGTTATTTGAAGGGAGGAGATTTAGGATACGAAGATGAAAAATATTCCTATCTCATTGCTTCTCGAAGCGCTTTTGAGACTCCAAGCGCTCGTATTTTACGCCATCCTCAGAAAAATTCCGGACATGTGCGTTTAGTTCTTTGTACTGAAAAAGGTGCTGCAGAAGAAATTACAGTGACAAAGAGCAATAAGCAAGCGTACCGGGCAGCCCGCGACGCCTCTTGGGGCGATCCTTGGGGTGCAAAAGAATAATTTTATTATTATGCAAGATAATTGGGATAATAAATAGCCTTATTTGTTATACTGTATGTTGCATGGAAGAAAGAATGAAAGAGCTTCTTAATCAATTGGTTTCTGATCCTAAAGAAAATCAGATCCAGGTTGATTTCGATATAAATAGGAAGGTATTCATTCTTTCGGTTCTTGTTTATAAACCAAAAAATTTCCTGCCAAAAACGGTTGTAGAATATGTTGAGGCAAGAAAAAATCGAACGTTTAAGCCGCACGCGACCTCATTTTTGATGGATCAGGGAGCAGTTAGGCTGGTTCAAGAAATTCCTTTCCGCTGGGGCATTCGCTCCGTGATGCGGGAAGAGATCCTCGAGTTTCTTCGGTTGGCGAAGCGGTGCCATCGAATGCTTTATGAGATTGCCATTGAAGAAACCTATCAAGTGGCAATGCTCGATTCCAAGATTGCCGAGTGACAATTTCTTTTTCAGATTTCTACGGAAAAAATCGGCGGGGCCGGAAATGGATGCTTCTGCAATAGAGGGCGGACTTCTTTTTTGAGAAAATCAAGCGTCTGTTCAGGCGCTCTTCCTATTAGCGAAGAAATGGCTGTAAGCGGGGCGAGCTCTTTGCGGCTTAAACGAAATTCAGGGTCGTTTTCAATCGCATCCAAAAAGGCGTCAATCGGCGCTTTTGTTGAAAAGACACGCAGTTTTTCATGAAGCGCTTGTCTGTCCCCTCCTTTTTTTACAGAGGCCATTAAAATATTTTCCATGGACAAAGAGGAAACCTCTTTTTGGATACGCTCCATGGCCATTTCGGGCATCGGCTTTAGATGCGAGACTAGATGGATGAGTAAATTTAGCAAAGCGTCGAGAGTTAAGAATGCTTCAGGGATTGCAAGGCGCCGATTCGAAGAATCGTCTAAAGATCGTTCAAGCCACTGTGTAGCTGTTGTATAGAGAGGGTTTTGGGCAAGCGAGATGAGAAAGCGGGAAAGACCGCAAATGCGCTCCGAATAGATAGGATTGCGTTTATAAGGCATTGCGGAAGATCCGACTTGTGTTTTTTCAAAGGACTCGAGGAACTCTCCGTCATGAGCTAAAAGACGCAAATCGGTTCCCATTTTGTGAGCGCTTGCTCCAAAGGATGCGAATGCATTGAGAATGTTGATGTCGAGTTTTCGAGGATAGGTTTGTCCGGAAATCGGCAAAATCTGTTGGAATCCGAATTCTTTGGCGATCAGTTCTTCCATTTCCAGAACTTTTTTGTGATTGTGTTCGAAAAGAGACAAAAACGAGCTTTGTGTTCCGGTTGCCCCTTTTGCGCCAAGAAAAGGAAGATGATCGTGAATTCTTGTCCAATCGAGAGCGTCGTGTACAAAATCTTGAAGCCAAAGGCAGATTCTTTTTCCGAATGTAGTGGGTTGGGCTGTTTGAAAATGGGTGGATCCTAAACAGGGTGTATGCGCATGTTTTTCAGCAAGATCGGCGAGGAGTTTTAGAATAAGAAAAAGTTTTTGCAGCAATAGATGTAAAGCGCTTTTACATTGGATGAGGTCGGCATTGTCAGTCACATAGCAGGAAGTGGCGCCAAGATGAATGATTGGTTTGGCAATGGGACATTGATCGCCAAATGCGTGGATATGCGCCATGACATCGTGGCGAAATTTTTTTTCATAAGCATCGGCGCTTGCAAAATCAATATGGTCTGCATGCGTTTGCATTTGGGAAATTTGTTCTTTGGAAATAGGGATCCCAAGTTGATGCTGCGCTTTTGCCAGAGCGATCCAAAGCCGCCGATAGGTCAGAATTTTAAAGTGCTGCGAAAAAAAATAGGACATTTCCCGACTTGCATAGCGGGTCGAGAAAGGACTGATATACGTGTCTTGGCGCTTTAGATCCATGCTATTTGTCTAGCAATCCTTGCAGCTGGAGAAGCAAGCTTTGGATCTGCCGTTTTTCTTCTGCGCTCGGAACGCAAAGGCGATTTTTCAAAAGCTCGCGGGAGCGTTTGAGAAGCTGGATCATTTGTGCTGCAAGATTGGGAAGGCGTTTGTCATCTTCTGCAAGAGGAAATTCTTGCCGGATTAATTTGAGAAGTTCTTGTTTTGGCTGTCCGCAGTAATTTTTTACAATGGCTTCCTTTTTTTCAAGAGAGCCGCTGCGGCTTGCAAGACTGTAGACTACTTGGCGCGGCATTTGATCAATCATAGGATGCAGCACTGCCGGAAGCGTCATGTAAAATTCGTAATATTGAAGAAAATTGTAAGGGGTTTGCCTGTTGCCATAGGTGGCATAGAGCCAAGCAGTGAACGCGCCGTCTCGGTAATTTTTTAACAGCTCTTGGGCTTTTTTAATTCTTTCGCCATGCAAAATGACTGCTTGGTTTGCAATCGCTTTGACTTCAGATGTGAGGGCGGAAAGAGAGGCAAGATCGGAGTCGATGTTGTAGGTATCGTCTTCTCGATAGCTTTCTAAAATAGATACGATCGTTTCTTTTTCTTTCGGATTGAGGGCGCAGATGCGGAACACACCGGAAAAACTGGACAAATCTCCATTATTTGAACGCTCTACGAGCGCCGTCATTTTTTGCGTTTGATTGGGTTTTTGTCTAAATCTTAAGTTCAGCAAATCGTTGAATTTCGCCATCATCTAAGTCCTCATTAATATTTCCGATGTGAGATCCGCGTAATCGACGGAAGCGCGCGAGGTGGGCGCAGTCTCAAAAATCGGTTTGCCATAAATGGTTGCCTCAGATACTGCGATATCGCGTCTGATTTTTGCTTGCAAGAGTTTTCCTGGAAAAGTTTGTTCGATGACTTTGATGAAGGCATCGTTGCTCTTGCCGCGAGGGTTCCAAAATGACAGGGCGACGCCTAGTACTTTTGTACCGTGGCGCTCGGAAATATTATTGATGAATAAAGAAAGGCGTTGCAATCCTTTAACGCTATAGAATTCAGGGGTTGCACAGACTAATGAATAATTGGATGCAATGAGAGAGGATTCAGTAAGCCAGCAAAGAGATGGAGGCGTGTCGATAAAGACAAAATCGTAAGGAAGGTCTCTTAAAATTTCCTTTAGCCGCTCGTGGGAATAGCGGTCCGCTGCAAGGGCTCCGGAAACTTCGACCCGTTCCAACCAGGTATCTGCAGGAATAATATGCATGTTGGGAATACAGGTCGTTAAAATCACGTCCTGCACAGCTCGTTCTCCTTGGAGAACAGGCGCCATGCTGTCTTGTTCATCTGGATCGAATCCAAGTCCGGTGGTCAGATTTGCCTGCGCATCGAAATCGATCAGCAGCACTCGTTTTTTATGAAACAGGCACATTGCGGAAGCGATATGAAGAGATGTGGATGTTTTTGCAGTTCCCCCTTTGAAACTACTGACAGAAATCACCTTCATAAAAACCTCAATTAAGGAGCCGTGGAAAACGGAGACATCAACGCTTTTTCATCCCGTTCCTTTATGACTTTATCAAGAAAATCGGAAATGTCAACTTCTCCATGCACAATGTTGTCTCTGGTGCGAAGCGCCGCTGTTTTATTTTCGAGCTCTTTGTCTCCGATCGTTAACATATAATTGGTTTTTAAAAGCTGCGCATTGCGTACTTTTTTTCCCATGGATTCAGGCGAGTCGTCAATGTCGCATACAAAACCATGCGCTTCGAGTTTTTTAGCGATTTCTTGCGCATAAGGAACATGCCGATCTGCAATCGTCAGGATTTTGACTTGATATGGACTGAGCCACAGAGGAAATT
>DALYFE010000025.1:6623-16961 GCA_031972195.1 Chlamydiales bacterium
CGATGGAACCAAAAATTGCCCGGTGGAGCATGACAGGGCGTTTATGCTGTCCGTCGCTATCGACATATTCGAGCTCAAATTGTTCAGGAAGAGCCATGTCAAGCTGTACGGTTCCGCATTGCCAGAACCTTCCTAATGCATCTCGAATATGAATGTCGATTTTAGGGCCGTAAAATGCGCCGTCTCCTTCATTAATGCGATAAGAGTGTCCCCAATCATCGAGAGCGCCCTTCAAGCCGTTGGTCGCATTTGCCCATTCTGCATCGGATCCGATCGTCTTTGATTTTTCAGGACGAGTCGATAATTCCAAGCGATAGGGAAGTCCGAAAGTCATGTAGATTTTATCGGCAAATTCCAAAATGTGCTGAATTTCTTCCCGGATTTGATCGGGCCTCATAAATAAATGCGCATCATCTTGATGGAATCCCCGCACGCGGAACAGTCCATTTAAAGCGCCGGATGCTTCAAAGCGGTGAACATGGCCGATTTCTGCAACGCGCATAGGCAGCTCTCGATAACTATGAGTGCCGGAGCGGTAGAAAAGCATGCAGCCGGGGCAGTTCATCGGCTTGATCGCATATTCCCTCTCTTCAATTGCAGAGAGGTACATGTTCTCTTTGTAATGATACCAATGTCCGGAGCGCTCCCAAAGCTCTTTGCTCATCATCATTGGCGTTTTGATTTCAACATACTTTGCGTCTTTGAGTTCTTTGCGCAGAAAATCCAAGAGGCGATTCCAAACGATGAGGCCGCGAGGATGGATGAAGGGCATGCCCGGCGCTTCCTCTTTGAAGGAAAAAAGATCCAGCGCTTGTCCGACGAGCTTATGATCCCGTTTTTTTGCTTCTTCTAAAAACTGCAGGTAATCCTTTAGCCGTTTCTTATCAGGAAAAGAGATCGCATAGACGCGTGTGAGCATTTCTCTTTGGGAGTCTCCTTTCCAATAGGCGCCCGATGTTTTTAGAACTTTAAAGGCTTTGATCTTGCCCAGGTTTGCCATATGAGGACCTCGGCATAGATCAAAAAACTCTCCCTGGCGATATGCAGAAATCGGCTCTTCGGGAAAACCATCGATGAGCTCGCATTTGAACGGATTGTGAGCGAATGCTTCGCGGGCTTCTTGTTTATTTTTGAATTCCAGACGCTCTGTCTTGAAATTTTCTGATAGGATCTGGGCGACTTCTTTTTCAATTTTTTCGAAGTCTTGGTCGGAGATGGTCAGATTGCCAAAGTCGTAATAAAAACCATGTTCGATAGGGGGACCGATCGTAGGCTGGGCATTAGGCCAAAGACGCAGGATTGCTTGGGCCAGCACGTGGGCGGATGTGTGCCAGAATACATTTTTACCTTCAGGATCGTCGAAATTCCAAAAATGGAGCTCATCTCCCTCGGACAGGGGTTGGTATAAGTCGCGCAATTGCCCATTGATGCTAACGGCGATTGCCTGTTCCGGCGCTGTGAGATGCGCTGCCTCCGCAGCTTCTTTGGCAGACGCTTTTTCCGGAAGTTCGATTGCTTTGTTATTGACCGTAACTTTCATGAAGGATCCTTGAGTCTATGCAAAGCATTGAGTATACAAGATCAAAGAGGTTTAAACCAAGTGTTTATAGAAGACGAAAAAGGCATCTCCTTGTAAAATAGGGCGCCTATGGGAATGTATTTAACTCAAGTAGTTCATTTTTTATTTGTCGCTTATACGACCCTGCTATTCCTTAGGATCCTTAGCTCCTGGGTTCCTATGTGGCAAGGACACCATTTGCTCCGGTTTGTGGCTTTTTGCACGGATCCTTATCTGGGCGTATTCCGCCGCCTTCTTCCTCCTCTTGGAGGGGCGTTTGATTTAAGCCCCATCCTTGCATTTTTTGCTTTGCGGATCGGTGAAAGTATTTTATTGGCTGGATTGCAGTGGTTTTTTTAAAAACGCCGTTTGCAGTAGGCTCGGCTCTTTTGCCAAGCAATATTTTATATGCTCCTCTGGCCGGCTGTTCCGATTTGCCGTTTCGGCGGATGGCTTGCCGTTACCGTCCGGGGATTGTTTATTGCGAAATGGTCAAAATCGATGCCTTGGTTCGCAACGATGCCCACACATACCGCCTTTTGGATTACGAGCGGGACATGCATCCGATCGGCGCTCAGCTTTGCGGAAGCAAGCCGGAGATGGCCGCCAATGCCGCCCGGATCATTGAAGACCTGGGGTTTGATGTGATTGTTTTCTGGCTCGTGGCTGCCGCCTTCTGAGTAGGGTTTGATGTGATCGATTTTAACTGCGGCTGTCCGGTGGACAAGGTAACCAAGGATGGAAGCGGTTCCGGAATGTTGAAAAATCCCGCTTTGATCGGAGAGGTCCTTTCCAAAGTGATTGCTGCTGTGAAAATTCCTGTCACTGTGAAGATTCGGGCAGGCTGGGATGAGCGAAGCATCAACGCTCCATTGATCACTCAAATCGCTGAACAGGCCGGAGCTAAAGCAATCGCAGTTCACGGAAGGACTCGAGAGCAAGGGTATAAGGGGCCGGCCAATTGGGACTATATTCGGGCTTGCGTCGATGCTGCCAAAAACATCTTGGTGATCGGAAACGGGGACGTTTTTGATGCTCAGAGCGCTTTGCGCATGTTTGAGCATACGGGCTGCGATGCTGTTTTAGTGTCGCGAGGCACGATGGGCCAGCCTTGGATTGCGGAAGACATTGCTCGCAAGCTTAAAGGAGAGCCTCCGATTGAACGGGGCGTTTCTGCTATTCGGAAAGCATTGCTGGAGCATTTTGACATCATTACCCATTATCAAAACGACATTCAGGCCCTGCTCGATTTTCGCAGAGTTGGATGTTGGTATTTAAAGCGATGCATTGGCGCCAAGCCATTGCGGATTGCTTTAAATCAATGCAAAACCCCATCAGAGGTTTTTCGATTGCTTGAAGACTTTTCTTGGGATATTCTTTCTGTTTCAGAAGAAGCGCTTTTCGCGGAGAGCGAGTCTTCTACATAGAAGATGTCTGTAAACCGGAGTTCCAATGATCGCGATTTTTAATCGATATAATAAATTTCTTGTTTTACTAAGTGTCGCTGCGTCGATTGTGTTTGGCGTTTTGACTCCTTCGATTTTTAGCAATATTAAATTTTTGGGCGATTTGTTCATTAACTTGCTGAAGCTGTTTGCTCTTCCGTTAATTTGTTCCGCCCTCATCGCAGCGCTTGGCGGTTTGTCCGGCAATATTTCCAAGCTCAAGGCCCTTTCTAAAAAGACAATCGGCTACATGCTCTTTAGTGAAATTGTCGCAGTGGTCATCGCTTTGGGCCTTTTTAATGCCTTAAAACCCGGAGCAGAGGGAAATCCGGATTTGATTTTGAACGGACAGCCTTATGAAGCGGCAGGGCATCAGGCATTTGGTTTTTCCCAATTCATCCTCTCTATTTTTCCGGACAATGTATTCTATTCTTTAACGAACTTTGAGCTGCTTCCTGTCGTTGTGTTTTCTATCTTGTTCGGACTTGGCTGCGCTCTTGCAGGAGACGCGGCAAGACCCTTGCTACAGTTGGCAATTAGTATTAGAGAAACGTCGACAAAGTGTTTGCATGGGGTGATGTTGTTTGCGCCAATTGGCATCTTTGCTCTTGTAGGCGTAGGCGTCGCCCAGTCCTATCTCAATGGCGTGTTAAAAGAAAACGTTGCCGCTTTGTTTGCGTTTACGGCAGTGCTTCTCCTCGGATTATTTTTACACGGGCTCTGGCAGCTGCTCGCCGTTGCTGTGATTTCAAAACAAAAAATTTCTCATATTCTCTATCAAAGCCTTTCGCTTTTTTCGACTGCATTCGGGACCTCCAGCTCGGTTGCGACTTTGCCGGTGGCGATCCATACCGCGGACCGTTTGACGGCCAAGCCGTTCGTTACCCGCTTTATGCTGCCTGTTTGCGCATCGATTAATGTGGGCGGGATGATGCTCTATGAAATGGGCGCGGCTCTATTTTTTTCCCAAATGCTCGGGATCGATCTATCGATTTTCGAGCAGATTTTGCTTGCGATTGCTTGTATTTTAGGAGGCATGGCTGCAGGAGGAATCCCCGAGACTAGCATGGTCAGTCTGGTGGTTGTATTCAGGATTGTCAATATTCCACTATCTGCGATTACGATTTTGCTGCCATTGGATCGAATTATCGATCGCTTGCGTACAGTGGTAAATATTTTTGGCAATATGTGTGGAGTGATTATAGTCAGCGCATGGAGTCCAAGTTTTGATAGCGAACCGGAAACCGTGGATACGCCCACCGCTTAGAAGAGGCGATTGCCTCTTTAGAAATTTGATTTTCGGCAGCGTTGCCGTTTCTTCTTTTTTTTCAGGCCTGCTTTTTGCTGAAGAATCGGATGTTTCAAAAGAGGCTCTGGCCTCTTTCGATCACTTGATTGCCGATCCATTTTGGAATTTGAAAAGCCAGCTCGAAAGCGCGGTGAAAAACGCCGTTCGCGAAGAGGCCCCTGCTCCCTTGTCTTTGCTTTTCAAATGTGCTCAGAAAGAGAAATTTCGCGCCTGTTCTCTATATGAGTGTCTGCGGACAGCTATATCAGCGTGTAAGAGCAAGGAGGTAGCTCATTGTTTGTTGATCAATCGGAGCTTTTTTTCCCCTCCTTTAACGCTACGAGAAAAGCAGTTGCTGATAGAGCTTGCGGCCGTCCGCAATCCTGAATTGATTGTTGTGTTTTCAGAATACGAATTTCTGATTCCGGATATCTTGTTGAAAGAGGTAAAGCAGCAACTTCTTTATTTAAAGACGGCAGTCCCATGGGAGGGAAGCGCGCTCCCGAATCTAAAAGCTTACCGCCCCTCCTATCATCATGATTGCAACGCGAAGGCATCGTCTCTTTATGGAGAGCCGAGCCTTCGCAGCATCTATGAAGAAGAGACCTTGCAAGCTGTCCGTTTTTTGGCATGGGCCCGTTTGAAAAAACTTTCTTTTGTCGAAAAGGAAGATTATCTGATTGCAAAACGGAGAGAAATTGCCTGTAGAACAAAGACGCCTTGCATCGATTCTTTTGAAGCATTGCGCACATCGAACTTCATCACGAATATTTCAGAATTTTTGCCGCATTATGAGGCGTATTTAAAGAGGTTGTTCACAAAGCCCTCGTTGAAAGAAATTTACGGAGAACCAATCGATGGAGAGATTCCTCACTTCACAGATCTTTTCTTTGATTATCCAAACTTTACTGAGAGCGATCGTCAGAAAATCAACCCTCCGGTTCAGTTGCAAAATTTAAGTTCGTTTTGGAGGCACTATTTGTATGTTGATCCGAAGGGAGACCAGCACAGCTGGCGATTTTCTCCATTTTTTAAGAAATTGGAAGAGCTTTATTCATACCTAGATACTTGCGATGGCAAGGATCTTGAAAAATTTAAACGGACCATGGCCAAATTCATTTGGTATTATGCTCATATGATGATCACTGAGCGGGGCAGCGGCTGGAGGGTTGAGAGGTTCCATGAAGATTTATGGCTTCGCCTTGGTTTGTCTCCTCCTAAACCCTCTTCAGGCGAGCTCTTGGATTGCCAAGCGCTTTGCAGTACCTTGGAAGAGTTTGAGCTTTGGTATGTTAAGGAGATTTGCTGTCTTTTGGAGCAAATCGGTTCCAGCAATGCTGGATGCACTCCCCCAATGGAATCTTCCCTGCCGGTCTAGGATGCAATCGAGGATACGCTTGATGGCAGTTGTGAAGACACTCTTCGTAAGTCGGCTCTGTTTTTAATGTTATAGAAAGATTTTCTAAAGCCTTGTTTGTTAATTCTGCAATGACAATTGGTGTTATTTTTGCAATTGCTCCAGAGGCTAGATGAATGGTATTTGCTTGTGTACATAAAAAAATTACAGGATAGATCATGAGAACATTCTATTCAGGTTCTTTTATTTTATTTTCGAAAATTTTTAGCAGACGTTCAAAGTGATGCTTTGATTCTTTCGGAGGTGTTTTTTCCGATTGTTTTTTTTTATTCCGCTTTTCCAGCCATTGGATGAACGGTTTGTTTTTCATCGTTTTGGCTTCCAGCGCGCGGGCATTTCTGCTGAGAGCCCCGTCATTGGTCACAACGGTGATTTGGCGTGGGTTTTTCGAGCATTCGATGTGTTCTATAATGTAAGAATCAGCGCTTTGTCCTGCCGGAGTATAAACGATTTCCAAGGGACTTGGATAAGCTCTGCCGCTTTCTTCATTGGATCTGGTGACCCCGTCAAATACTAACAATCCGGAGATTTTTCGGAGCGCAAACTGCCTTTGGAGAAACTGGATCACTAAAGATCTCTGAGTGGCAAGAGGATGTTTTGATTCGGTTAAGGTAAACAGGATGTTGTAGCCATCTAGAAAATACATAAGCCCGTTTTTTAATAAAGAAGGGACCTATTCCAGGGCCAAAGATTCTAGAGCTAAAAGCATTTTATCTAGAGCTTTTCTTCTGTGGGAAATCCGATTCTTCGTTGTTTCTTCAAGCTCAGCAAAGCTTTTGTTGTATCCATGCTTTACGAAGAGAGGATCATATCCGAATCCGCCGCGGCCTTGTTCTGCACTTAGAATAACACCCTCGCACATCCCTTTTGCAACGCGCTTGATGCCGGACGGAGACGCCAAGACAATGCAGCACTCAAAAAAACCATTCCGCTCTTCATCAAGAAGGCTCTCCATTTCTTTGAGCAGTTTTTTTCGATTGTCCAAGTCTGTAGCGCTGGCGCCTGCATAGCGGGCGGAGTAGACTCCGGGAGCGCCGCCAAGCGCCGGCACAACAAGCCCTGAATCATCGGCGATTACCCAGCGGTTCAATGTTTTTGCTGCATGAAGAGCTTTCAGCGTCGCATTGCCTTCAAATGTATTCTCGGTTTCTTCAGGAGGAACATAATCGGGAAAATCACACAGACTTAAGACGTCAAATTTCTGAAGCGGCTTCAGCATTGAGCGCAATTCTCGGATCTTGTGGATATTTGTGCTGGCAATGACAAGCTCAACCATCGACATCATTTTTCCTGATTAAAGTAATTATTGATGTCTGTAATTGAGAAACTTTCTCCCTGGAACTCAAACGTTTCGCCAACAGTGCGCCCTTTCATTGCCTGGGCAAGCTTGGATTGAAAAGAGAGAATATGTTTTTCCGGATCTGCATCCCAAGGACCCAGCAGCGTAAAGCGGAGATGCTCTCCTTTGGAATCGCGGCAGTGGACTACCGAGCCAATGCCAACTTCATCGGAAGGGACATCGTCAGGAGTTAAAATTCGGGCTTTGGCAATCTGATCGGAGAGAAGCTTTAGCTCGGATTGCAAGCGGTCCCGTCGTTCCAAGGCCGCTTTGAATTCAGCGTTTTCCCGTAAGTCTCCTAATGCGCGCGCCGCCTCGATTTCTCGAGCATTATGAACAGTTTCCGCCGTCGCAATTTGTTGGATTCTGAGTTGAACGCTTCGATATCCTTCCTGAGTGGTCCAGAGAATGTTTTCTTCTCCTGTAGGAGAGCGATCCTTTTCTTTTCTTAAGCGGGTCAAAGAGGGATGGACGACTTCTGCAAGAGAGTGGAAAATTTTAATGTCGTGATCTGTCAGCGTATTGCATTTTGTGGACAGTAGAAGATATTCCTTGACCTCTTCCAGAGTCGATTGCTGCAAGATTTCTCGAACAATTTTGTAGCGGTCGGCAGTAAGAATGGCGAGGATTTTTTTTGTAAGATCGCGATGCTGCGGCTTTTGCCCCAGATGATCGAGCAGTACCAGCAGTCCTTCAAAGAATCGATTTTGTCCATCGGGATCTGAAAAGGGAACGTTTGATTTCTTATCGATGATCTTTTGGAAATACCAAACGAAAACGTCTGCAAAAGAGAGCGGATGGATCAATAAAGAATTCAATTTTTGTTTTAGGACGTCCTTGTTTTCCGGAGTGTTCAGTTCGCCGAGAAGGAAATCGCGAAGTAAATTCTGTTCTACGGTAAACAGAAGTTCCAGATAAATTTCCAAAAAGTCTTTTCTAAGCCGACGCATTTGTTGAAGCGCCCGTTTTTGGAATGGCAGCACTGTAATTGAGCGAACCGTATCCGCAGGATTGGTCAGGTGTGCCAAGAGCTCCTCGATCTGCTTAGAGACATTCGGCGTCCCTAAATCTTCCAAGAAAAATAAGATCGGAAGCTTTTGCTGGTCTGCCAGATGTTCTTGATCCAATACATTTTGAAGTCTAGCTTCCAGAGAAGATTTAAATTCCGGTTTCTTAAGAGTTTCAGGAAAGTCGCGCAAAAACGAATAGATCATCTGAATGGTTGCGTTGACATCCGGCTTTGATTCCAAAGATTTGTAAAAAAGCACTTCGTGGGGAACATCTTCTTTTCGAAGAACAAACGGATCCTTGAGTTCTTTTGGGGATTCCACTTTAGTGTCTTTTTTTAATTTCGCGCGGGCGGTTTGCCACCAACGGTTCCAGTCTTCCGCCGGGATCACTAGATCGCAAAGCTCATTCTTCAGCTCTGCCGCCGTTTTAGGACCTAAGTCGCGTAAAACAAGCCGGATTGTTTCGGCATGATTTTCTTTCGCTTCTTTTTCGAGCAGGTCCGGATTTCCAAAGCGGCGCGAATAGAAATGATCGGCAGGAAGCGGCACGAGAGTTTTAAACGCTTTTTCAAAAGAGAACTGCTGCGGGCCGATGACATATTCGAATTCAATGGTGACTTCTTCTCGGACGAGCGAAACATCGATGATTTCTCCCGTTCCCCAGCCGGCCGTATGAAATACGAAGTTGCCTTTCTTCAAATGGGTTAGGATCTCAAAGTTGCGGATGGCCGATTGAAATCGTTCGCGGTTTCTCAGGCCGATCAGGCGCAGTTTCTCATTAAGAAATGCATCCCCTTCGTACTTTGTCTTTAGGTATTCTGTTGCAATGTCGGCAAGCTGTTCGCTATTTGTCGTTTGAAGGTCGAGAATGAGGCGAATGACCTGGTGGATATGGTTTTGATCTCGAAGTTCTCTCCAAAGAGGAAGAATTCTCTCTACGTGCAGCCCGAATGATTTTGCCAATTCGGAAGATTTGACGCTTTCGAGCACAGCAACAATTTCTTCTCCGTCGGGTTGATCTCCATAGCAGTACTCTTCCCAAATTTTTAAGAAGCCCGGGTAGTCATTGTTTTGAATTCTCTCACGAAAATCTTTTAAATATGCCATGTGCTGATTCCTTTGAGCCGAGTATAGGGATGCGAGCAATAATCTTCAATCCAAGAGTTTAAGAATTAGTTAAGCGAGTTTTGCCGACAGAAATAAATAGACGCTTCCCAAGCCGGGGGAGGCGACCGAAATATTTGAGTTTACATGTTTCGGTTAAAATTAGGAGGGGCTTTGCGAGTGCTTGCAAGAAAATTTTAGGAACTCTAACCTACACGGGTGTCACTTTATCGTTCGATGGGTAAGTATTTTCTTTGTTTTCTCGTTTTTTTAAGAACCGCGCTTCCGGCTGATGAAGGTCTTGGGGAATATGCCTCCGATTTGTTCCAAGACCTGCATACTGTCGAGCTGATCGATCGGACCATTAAAGATTCTTTGCCGTTAGTGATTAATTATCAGCTTCAGGGCGGATATTTTACCATGCCTTCAGCGCGGACTTATAAGGCAGGCATGCTCGGAGTCGGGTATTCTTATGTAGCCCCTTATAACGTTTGGAGCTTGGGATTTCAGTTTTTCGATCACATTGAAACAACGGGAAATTACTGGGTCTATAGGAAAATGTTGGATGAAGCGTTTGGCCATTTGGGATTTGGAGATTATGCGGAACGAGCAGCAAACGTTAAGTTGATTTTGTTGCGCAAAGAAGATGGGTTTCCTTTCTTGCCCGATTTTGCAATCGGATGGAACGATTTTTTCGGCAGCTGCCGATTTTCTTCCTTTTATGCCGCAGCGACTAAGGAGTTTCTCCCCTATAATTTTGAGGCGACGTTTGGGTGGGGAAATGGTCGTATCCGAGGGTTTTTCGGAGGATTGGCCTGGACTCCCTGGCATCGCTCCGACCATATTTTGAAGGGGCTGTCATTGGTTGCGGAATATGATGCAAATGACTATCGGAAACATGTTTACGAACATCCAAAAGGAAGAGACGTAAAAAGCCGGATCAATGCAGGCGTCCAGCTTGAGCTTTGGGATTTGTTCCGCCTTTCCGGAAGCACCCTTCGAGGAACCGATTGGGCAGGCAGCGTTGCTTTCCATTATGACTTAGGGGGTTCGAAAGGATTGTTCCCAAAAGTTTTTGACGTTCCTGTTTATACGGCCCCTGTTGATACCCAGCCTTTAGGGATCCTTCGTACGCGCGAAGAGTTAGGCCAGGAATTGGCCTATGCATTTAAAGATC
>DALYFE010000026.1:0-1348 GCA_031972195.1 Chlamydiales bacterium
AAAATTCATTTCTTCTTGAGAAACTAGACTTTTTAAGATCAAAAACCGTAACCCAAGGTCAATCCGGGCCAAACCGGAGTTAAAGGTGGGGATTGTTTAAAGGGGACTATGATGTGTCCTTCAAGAAAAAATTGCTTTTTCCACTGATAGCCGATTGCGCTCTCAAAAGATCCGCTTATTTGTATGGTTTCAGGTTCATTGAGAAGACCTAAGCCTCCTCCACAATAAAATCCCACTTGTTTCGGATAAACAAGATACAGACTCCTTACATGAAAAATATTCAGAGATGTCGGCAGGTTGAGAGAGCAAGTATTGCCGGATAAATCAAAGGCATGGATTCCTTTTTGCGTACGCACTCCTGCTCCAACCATCGGATAGCCGCCCATAGCATGGACATCTACGTAAGCGAAATAAGGTTTTTCTGTTGCGTGGCTAAACGCTGTAAATGCAAATGTAATGATGTAAATAATTGTTTTCATTCTAGCTCCAGATAAAAAATATATATTTTCTGGCGCAGAGATGATTTTTTACAATAACAGCCATTTCTTTAAAGAAATAAGGCCGGACTATGGATCCGGCCTTGTTCAGAAGAACTTTTGATTGGAAACATTTTTCCGTTTAAGGGCAAGGACCCGGAGTGATTCCGGATTCAGTGATCTCGCCGATATTTCCTTCAGGAGTGTTGAGAGTAAAGGTTCCGCTTGTTGCCGTCAGATTGTAGGCATTGGATGTGGGATAGGCAGTATTATTATTTAGCTCCATGCAAATATCTCCGCCCATAGCTGTTGCAGTTACGGGAGCCGAGTTCAAGGCTGTGAATTGGTTCCCATCGACTACCCAGTAGGCAGAGCCGCTATTTGCAGTAAGGCTATAGCCTCCTCCCGTTGGAACAATATTGTTTGAGAGGTTCATTGTATGTGTGGCTCCGCCGAGGTCTACTGTGATCGCCTGTGCATCGCCGTTTAGAGTATTGTTGGTAAAGTTTGTCGTGATCGGTCCTGTTGCATGCAAATATAAGAAAGCTGCGCTGCCGCTCGAACCGCTAAAGCCTCCGCTTGTCATCGTATTTCCTGAAGCATTGATCGTGCCTTCCGTGATCGCCCCGAATGAATTTACATTATAGTAAAGAGCTTGGTTCCCGGCGGCTGTAAGGGTGTTGTTATTGATCGTTGCATTGATCGATCCTATATTGTGTTCAAGTTCGATCGGTGCATATCCTGAGATGGTATTTCCAGACATGGAAAGATTGTTGATGGAGTCGGCCACAATGCGGAAATCAACCCCTATGTCCGTTGCGTCGACCTGATTGTTGTTGATTCCGTGGCCGCTATGCTGCCCAAGAGTCAGC
>DALYFE010000026.1:1358-3523 GCA_031972195.1 Chlamydiales bacterium
CCATAAGAGTCATATAAGGAGGAAATGGTGTTGTTGCTGATGGAGACATTGACAGATCCTGTGTTTTGGTCTATTTCGATCGCATTATCCCCGGCTGCAAGAGCGTTCTCGCTGATGGTGAGAGTATGGGTGTTGGCATTAGAGGATATGCTAGAATGTATGTTGTTATTGTAGTCCATTCCTTTAAGATTGTTACCCATTATGGTGGCGGTTAGGTTTCCGTCAGAGTGGTTCAGGAAGATATTGTCGTTATCGTCAGTGACAAAGGTATTGTTGGCAATCATAAGGGTTGCATCTGTGCTTCCCATATTTGAATCGATTTCAAAGGTAGGTTCGCTAGTTGCAAAAAGATCATTTCCTTCGAGGTTCAATGCTGCGCTGCCTGTCTGCACTACCCATATCGATTGGTAATAAGTAGTCATTGCATTGTTGTTTATATCTGCATTAATGGAGGTCGCTCCGGTTAAGCTATTGATATAGAGGCCATAGGAGCCTGTGGTAAAGACGTTATTGTTTACAACAGCGTTGATGGAGCTTGTATTGCTTAAGTCGACTTCCACTGCATTGTTCCGAGTTGTCGCAGTGCAATGATTTACATTAAGATTGCCCTTTGCTGCGTTTGTAAGAATCCAGTAGATCGCTGCATTGCTGCCTCCTGAAGAGCTAAAATTCGTATTTGCTACATTTGCTGTCGTATTTCCTGAAGAATTTTGGAGTAGTATTCCGTTGGTTGCCTGATTGATGTTGCATCCAGATACTGTCAAAGTTCCGGATAGGCCGGTTGCGTTAATTCCTGTAGCGCCGGGAGCATTGACTGCCGCTAAAGTCGAATTTAGAACGGTGAGGTTATTTCGATTTGTACTGGTGACGCAATCATTCGATCCCTGGTTTGCCAGGAAAAGTCCCGAGATTTCATTGCCATTGGCGGCAGTCACAACGGATCCGCTTGCATTGGTGATCATAGGAGTTATGACAACACCGTTATATCTTCCGACAGATTGAGCAGGGATTGTCATGAGTCCCGATGACGTTGCAAGTGTGTGGGCGATCCCGCTTCCCCACAGCTTTTGATAGTCTTTAAGGGCGATCCCTTGATCTAATCCCGTTGTTGTTCCATCTCCTGGGAAAATATAGATGATATTATGAGGGCCGGAGTGTGTTTCTGCGGTGGTAAGTGAATGGTAGGGGCTCTCATAGGTTCCAAGAGATAAACTTGTATTGTTTACAAAGATGAATTGGTAGGGCAATCCTGTGGCAGGGTCTATGGCGGCGGACTCTTTGTGTTTTTTATCTACCGGGATGATTTCAAACCGGTCTACAGGCTGATAGCTTCTCTCTACAAGTGTCAAAGAGTGAGAGCAACCGCTGTTTTTCTGTTGCAAAACCTTCTTTCTGCTTCCAAAAGAGAAGGTTAAGCCAACCTGTCCTTGTCCGATCCATTTGAAAAGATGGTCATAAGAAACGTTGCCCTCGATCTTTAAGTAATCAGCCATGCGAACAGAGGCTCTTGCTTGTCCGCCCCATGTAGAGCTTCCTTTGCCCGTTAAATAATAGGGCCCTGCTGCAAAATACAGAGGGAATCTTTTCCAGCGATCTACATGAGCTCCAGCTTCGCCGTTAACGCCTGCCAGCGCGTACTCATACTTTGATCTTAAAATAGCCGAATGACCTTCAAATCGATCAAAATGAAAGTGGTAACTGGAACTTTGTTTTTTGCCCACAGGTAAATAGCCATTGACTCGGAAATCCCATACGCGTCCAAGAGACTCAAGACCCATGGCCACCTGGTTGTAATGTTGGCGGTTTGTATTGCGGTAATCGTAGTAACTATTGATCCCCCAAACTCGGCGGTTTGTCAGATAGCGCGTTCCAAGACCTGCATTAATGGCGGGCTTGCCATTGTTAAAAATATGGGCTCGTACATCTAAAAAAGGAACCCAATCGCACGATCCGTTATACAAAGAAAAAAAGCCTTCTAGGGTTGTATATCCTTGGTTATAACCGATCCCTTGAGGTTCTATATGCCTTACTGTAATTCTATGAGGACGATCGGCCTGGGAATGGTACGTTGGCTGATTTGGAGCATTGCGTACATCTGCATGAGCTAGGCTAGAGAGAAAAAAGTGAAACGCGCTGACTGCAATGCCTGTTTTGATCAAATTCAT
>DALYFE010000026.1:3533-16680 GCA_031972195.1 Chlamydiales bacterium
ATAGATCCATCCCTTTTTTTTAGAAAATAAGAAATTAAATTGATAAATGCAAGAGTTCTCAGCGTGCTATGTCAAAACGATCTCAAAATCAACAGAAGCTAGATAATTCCAAGAATTAGAAGCGTGCCAAGAAGAAATAACAAAACAATGATGAGTTTTTGAATGAACTCTATAGTCACTTTTTTTAACAAAGTCATCCCTAAGAGAACGCCTCCTCCCGCAGCCGCAATTGCGATGCCGCACAAAGATAGATTGGCACTGGCGAGCAGGTGGCTAAAACTTAGGCTATACACAACAAGACGGGCAATATCCACCATCATAGAAATCATCGCATTGGTTCCGATGAAAGCGTTCTTGTCGAGATTTGTATTGATTAAAAAAACACTGCGGAGCGCGCCCTGATTTCCTGACAATCCTCCAAAAAAGCCGCTGACCGCTCCTCCGAAAAACAAATTTTTCACGCTGTATATTTTGTGTGGAAATGCTTCCATACTTGCAAAAACAATGAGAAGAAATCCTATGCATACATGCAAAACTGACACCTCTCCTTTGATTCCTAAAAAGACATACTCTTTTGCAGATCCAAAAACGGACAATTCTTTCAGCAATAGAGCCCCTGGAATCGAAGCGATGAGGGCTGTTAATCCAAATTTCAAAGCAACGTTCCAATCAATAACTCTCCATAGCAAATATGTCTTGAGAGAGTTCTGCAGCAGGTGAATGATTGCAGTAAAACTGATTGCGATTGGCAAAGGAAAAAAGATGGCCATTACGGGCATAAGAATGGTCCCTAGTCCAAAACCTGAAAAAAATGAAATAAGAGAAGCTAAAAAGGCAGAAATTGCAATGGTAAGATAGGCTGTCATCTTTTTATCTTTCGCATTCAGCGGGTAATTCGAATACAACAACGGAGTAGAAAATCTTCTCAAGGATGGGTATAACTCGGCTTCAATTTCTATACAAGTGAGGAGGCAGCTCTTGCATCGGAATCTCAAGCCTAAGCTGTCTGTCCGATTTCTTTGAACGGGCAGCTTAGGCTTTGGGTCCCTGTTTTTTAGGACAGGGTCTAGCGAGCTACCTATCTGGTCTGCTTAAGGAACTTGAGGCTCCTTACCGGAGCGGAGAATCTCTCCTCTTTTAGGGGAGAGTTCTTCAATAACGTTTTATTTTATAAAAACGTATAGATTAAACACTGTTAACTTGTTCGCATAGCAACATTTATTAATTTTTCGCATACTTTTCGATGGATCCATGGTAAAGCAGCGATTTCTGTTTCAACTCCGGAACGGACATATTCGTTTTGTAATTTCGACATTATATCTTGATGAAAGAATATAAGACTTTCGAATTTATCTTTTTTGTCTGCCGGTAGTTTTTTGAATAGATCGAAAAAATTGTTTCTTAAAGTGAATAGATTGTGTATTTTCTTGCAAAGACTTAACTTATTAGTTAAATCAAGTTCTTCCGAGAGGCTTGGATCTTTAAAGACGTCAGCAAAAAGTTCCGCTCCTGTTACACCTTTTAAGGATCTCAATGGAAAATCTTCGTAAGCATCACTGAAAGCTAATAAAGCGACCTTGAGATTGCCGATCTTCTGATCTAATTCGGCTTCATTCTTTAAGTCTTGCTTTTTTACCAGGCGTTCACATTCATCATGAATGGTTTGCAGGTGTTCTGTTAAACTGTCAAAATTAAGCGGAAGATTGTCTTGCGGTAATGATATTAATGACATGGCAAGCTCCTTGTTTTCTTTATTACTATTATATAACCGCAAATGTTATATATCAATTATTTGTTAATACTTTTTAATTTATAGTTATTATGTTTGTAATGTGTTGATTATTAAATGATTGCTTGGGTGTTCTCAGGATTCTTTTTAGTGTCTTTTGGAGAAATATTGGGATAAGTGAGCGCTCTATTGCTAGTCAGGCTCAATCTTTGCAGAACTCTCCTCCGAAAAGAAGGAGATTCTCCGTTCCGGCGAGGAGGGTCAAGTTCCTTAAGCAGACCAGATAGGTAAGCAGCTCGTTTGACCCTGCTCCAAAGAATAGGGACCCGGGCCTTAAGCTGCCCGCTTAATCGAAGTTCACGGTCAGTCTCTAAATATTAGACCTCTTTCGAAATTAAGGATTCGTCGCTTTTGTGGATTATTTTGGCCGAGTTTTCGATTCAAAATTTGGGGGCAATATCAACTTTCGTATACAGCCCCCGAAATTTTGAAGTCGAAAAGCGGCTCAAAAGAACCGCAAAATCGACTGAACCTTAATTTCGAAAGAGGTCTATTAAAAAGAGTATCCAATTTTTCCGTAGAATTGATTGGAGTTGTAACCGCTTCCAAATTCTCCGTCATAACTAATGGATCCGTAACCATTCCAGTTTGTTTGCCAAAACAGTTCCAGAGCAGGGGAGATGAGGCTTTGCTTGATAGTAAAAGCTTCAACAACAAAAGATGCCGGAGCATTGACAATTGCCGCATTGAGATATCCTACGTGATGAGGTTTCTTGTAGACATAGCTCAACTTTGCTTGCGCGATAAAAATTCCCCAGGTGTAAGAAGTAGTTTTATATCCATTGAGGCCCGTTTCAAATCGCAGCATCCATGAAGTTCTCGAAGAGACTTTCATATTATAAGGAGCTGCTCCCTTCTCTAAATAACTAGGATCCCATTCAAAGGCCCAGTCCAATATCCCAAATGGTTCGATTGTTCCGGTATTTATGTTAAAGTCATATCCCGTGCCGAAGTGGAGATCAAGCAGTCCTGAATGGTAAGAGCTTTTTGCAGTCCTGTTAAATCCGGGAAAGGAGATCGTCCGTTTTTGATCGATGCTCATATATTCGCCCCAAACGGAAGCATCGATGAAAAAATCGGAAAAAGACCTTGTTCCGTAGACGCTGAGATATCCCCCGTTTAGATGGGAGCTTCCCATAGACTGATGCTGTTGCGCTGATGAATTCGCATAGCCTGCAAGTCCGCCGATGCATCCTTGATCCGTATTGCCGTAATCATAGGCCATAAAAAGACCGCCGCTATTGAAATCAAACGAGGGGACCTGATCCTGGGAGTTCTGATGACTGAATTGACCAAAACCCATCATCCAAAATTGGGAATTGGTATTTTTAGGCGGAGCGTACCTCGTATTACGAGGAGACTCATTGATTGCTAAAAGCTCATTGTCTGCCAGGAAAGCTGTTTCCTTTATAGGGCGATTTATACTGTGATTGTGAGCAAGACGCCTTTTGGTAAAATGAGAATTGAGCGATTCAGAAAACATGAACATCACGTTTTGCGCAGCAAATGTGGAAATTGAATTCCTCAAGGGACTAATCGCTTCAAGGGCTTTCTGGTACTGCGAAAAAGGAAGACCTCTTAAAAGATCGAATTGCTCTGTCAAGTTTAATGAAGCGGCATATGGAGCTAGAATATTGAGGTACTTGGCAACTCTTAAGTTATTGCCTCGGAGACCTTGTATAGGGGGATCGAAGGGAGCGTATCCTGAAAAATCAAATTGCACAAATGTAGGAGCTCCGATCGGTAGATAAGAGAGTGAATAAATTGGAGTGGTTCCCGTAAATGCTACAGAATCAAAGGCGCCTGTAATGCCAGATGAAGTGAGGACGGTATATGTTCCGGGGACTGCATTCGAATCTAGATTGATCTCCAAAATCCCTGCTAATGACGCAGGTCCGGTGACGGAAACCAAAGACGTCCCGCTGGAAGTGATTTCAATCTGAACAAGGCTTCCGAGAGTGTTGTTCATCGGATCCGCTGAATTGAGAGACAAACTGCCGAGAGAAAGCGTTCCTCCAGTATCTGGAGCAATCGTTCCAGAATTGACAAAGATATCTCCAGTCAGGGTTCCGATTCCGCTCAGCGTACCTCTTTGCGAGCTTAAACCAATATTTCTACAGACAGAAACTGATGCCTGATCAATCAATCCGTTTACTTTGAAATTCGCATTGTTGATCGTGATGGTTCCTTGGTAATCCGTTGTTCCGTTGTAGACAATCGTTCCATTTCCTGTGACGTAAACAGCGGTTCCTCCTGTGCCAAAACTGGTATCGTCCGTAAATGCGACTTGTTCTCCCAATGTCAAAAGATCGTTAATATCTTGAGCCATCAATGTGAGAGAAGAGCCTGTGCGAAGAAAAATACTATTTCCCAATGCTGATCCATCAAATCCATCCGAACCTCCGGGGCCGCCGGTTCCGTGAGATCCGGCTTGCACTGTGGTATTTGAGGTATTGAAAATGGTGGGAATTCCCGAGAGGGCCTGCAGAGTGAAATTCAAACCGCTGTCTACAAAGATAGCGCCTCCGAGAGCGCTTCCTCCGCCTCCACCTCCTCCTCCAAAACCAAAGCCCAAAGTGTCTGCGCCGTTTCCTCCCGATCCTCCGCCGAGAGCTCCTATATCAGATCCACCGGAAGCAGTGGATCCATTAGAAGGCCCTCCTCCGCCGCCGCCACCGCCGCCTAAAGAATTCCCGCCTCCTGCATATGTCATCCCCGATTGGTTGGCGCCGCCGCCTCCTCCTCCTCCTCCCAATCCGCCTGATCCGCCTTGTACAGTATAAGTGGGGTCATAAGCGCCGGTGCCGGCGCCGCCGCCTCCTCCTCCGCCATAGCCGCCGCTCCCGGCCTGTCCATCAACTTCATTTGAAAGCGCCGTTATGACTACTCCGCCGCCCCCGCCGCCGCCGCCATCTCCGCCATTGCCTCCAGACGGTGCGGCGCTACCTCCTGGCGGCGTCAGGCCTTGAGCTGGCGCTCCGCTCGCTCCGAAGCTCCCACCGCCTCCACCCCCTGCAGGGGTTCCGCCGCCACCGCCGCCGCCTCCGGCGTTGATGCCTCCATGATTGCCTCCTCCACCCGAACCGGCTGTAATTGCAAGGCCGTAACCATTTCCGTCGGCTCCAAAGTCTTGGTCAGAACCTCCATTTCCCAAATTCGCAAGCATTCCGATTGTAGCGCGGGATCCCAACCCTCCGCCGCCGCCGCCACCGCCGCCGAGTGAATCGCCGGTTGAAAGGGTGACATTTCCTCCATCTCCCCCAAAACCACCACCTCCGCCGCCTCCGGTGCTGCTCGTGGTTGTAATAGAACCTCCATTTCCGCTAAAGCCGCCCCCGCCGCCCCCGCCTTCATCGCCTGTAGGAGAAGAAACGGTAAAATAACTTCCTCCATTTCCTCCGACAGCAGAACAGTTGTTGATCGACACATTCATCAAGGTAATTGAAGGATTTGAACCGTTTAAAAAAGACTGAGGTGCGTAAATAGCCCCTCCTGCGCCCAGGCCTCCTCCTCCGCCTGAAGTTCCATCGCCTCCATTGCCTCCTTTTGCGGTCAGATTTTGAAAAATCATGTTTTGGATTGCCACATTCCCCATGGGAATAAAAAATCCGCTATACGCTCCCATGTTTCCGTCAATTGTGACTGTAGGAGTAGAGCCTGGGTTGCCAATTGTAATATTCACGGGGTTTGAGGAACTATTAATGATTGGCAAAATTCCATTGAGCTGAATTGTCATAGGAGAGGCAAAAAGAATTGCATAATCATCGGCTATCGTTTGTAAATCTTGATTCATCGAATTCAAGCAATATCTCAAATCGCCTATCTCTCCGAAGCCCCCGGGATTGTTGTCTGAACTGACTGTTACATTAAGCGTTGTCAAGGCGAACAAGGAATGCGAAGTGAATAGAAAAATCCAATTTTTGAACATGAATAGGCTCGTAGTTATTTTTTGTCATCGTAGTGCGTGATGAGAAATTATTCAATGTTTTGAGTTGCATTGATTATCAGAGATTGTCTCTAAAGTTCGGAAGAGGTGAGTATTCGACTTTTTGAGGAATATAGTTCGGTCTCATAGCGAATGCAATTGCTGCATATCGAATTTCTCCGCTTTGCGTAACAATGTGGGGAGTTGGATAGACAGCAAACTCTGTTAGAAGAGTTCCGGGAATGAGTAGGATAGAGGTTTGATCATCCTGTCTTAAAAACCTTCTAGGAGGAGAAGAAAAATCCTCGAACTTGAATGAGGATTTGTAAGGGGATAGGAGAAGCGATTGGTTATCTGTACTATCGAGAAAAAGAGAAAATGCAGTGCCATCGTAATGAGGTCTTCCAGGCATGTAATTGGAGAGATATTTAATTACTTTGAAAAGGATGGGAGGATGCCCGTACGTTGAAGAGAAAATGGTTTCCAAATCTAGCCCGGCTGCTATTTCATTGAATAGATTTCCGTAGGGTTTTTGGATCTCAAAACAGGCTTCAAAAAATCGAAGCATTTCTGGGATTTGATTGAATTCCGGATAGCGAGAGGAAATAAATTCATGGAAATGGACTGAATAATAAAAAGAGATTTGGTTTCTTCCTTCTCTTTTGGACTCATCGTAGAGACCAAAAAAATCAGTGGAGTAGTAATTTCTATCTTTAGAACGAATGAAACGCTCTTTTGCGCTGTATAATTTTTGCGCCCAAACCGGATTTTTTTGAAGAAATTCAACCAGTTCATCGAAATATACATAAAGGATGTCGAACGCAGCCGTTCCATGCCTGTCATTGCAAATTTCTACATACCCTGCTTGTTTGAATTTTTCTGCAAGGGATGTTGCATAAAGAGGTTGGAATGCAAAAGAGAGAAACATCCATAGAAAAAAAATCTTGTTGCAAACCACGAATTGAAGAACTCCTTGCGATGGCCAGATAGGTGCTCGCTAGTCCCTGTTCTAAAGAATAGAGACTTTAAGCCGAGCTGTCCGTTCAACGTATGATTTGTTCTGTGAATTTGTCAAATTTTTAGCAAATACTATTCGAGCTATCCGATAACCTGCGGCAAAGAATTTACCACTTATTACCGGACTAGAGAACCTCTCTTCTTTTAGGATAGAGCTCTGCATCGTTATCTCGCTTTTTTGCTCAAAAATAAGGAATTCAGAACGCTTTCAGCAAGATATAGTTATTTTTTAAAATTTTTTAATTTTACTATTTTATTTTGTTGCAACAAACCTGTTGTTTTTTTAAAATACTGAATTGAGTAATTAAACAAAGGATTGTGTATGGATTTTCTACCAGTTTATCAAAATCAACTATTTAATGTAAATTTATTGAGAAATATGAGCGCTGCAATTCCCATTATTACTATAAGCGCTGCAATTCCCGTTATTACGAAGAATGCTGCATTTGACGTGCTTACACAGCCGTCCCTTGATCAGTTGCGCTTCGTAGATCAAGATAACCAAAATCTTGCCAAATCCGTCCTTGGTGCATTGACAGATGATAATCTCAACCATTTGGATTGTAACGAAATTAAGAAGCTTTTTCGCCGAGTCATGATGATGGTTCATCCTGATAAAGTACAAGATTCTTCATTCGCCGCGCTTGCTCACCAAGCTGCCGTTAATCTTAACAATGCTCGCGAAGCCTTAGGTTGCAGATAGACCTGTTCAAAAATTAATCTAAACGAAAAGTAAAAAGGACTTCTTGGTTCTCCTTGAAGCCCTTGCTTTACTCAAACTCATTTTATTTGTTTGTTTGAACGAGGAGCTTAAGAGGGTGTCTACAAAGTGAGGTTCTGTCGATTTTTAGGTTCTTTTGAGCCTATTTTCGATTCTCATTTGGGGGGCGATATTGACATCAGTATATAGCCCCTCAAACTGCGGAAGTCGAAAATAGGCCAAAATAATCCAAAAACTCGACGAACCCTCACTTTGTAGACACCCTCTAAGGCGGTCCCTGTTCTTTAGGAGAGGGTCAAGCGAGCTGCCCGTTCAATTAGCAATGAAATCCAGAGCTTATTCCAACTCAAAAAATGGGCCGGAGCTGTCCGCAGCTCGCTGACTTTTCTTAATCATATCCATCTTATTGACAGTCAAATAGATATAGTGGTGTTTTCTGGTGAATTTCTTCTCTCAAGTCACTTTTTGTTGTACGTAGAGTTTTTTTTTATTTACAGTTAACCTAAACCTCTGACTATCAGCGTATTAGTTGTTGTTGATTTTCTTGGATTAAAATGTTATAATAATTATTATAACATTTTAATTATAAGGTTTTGATGTCTAATAGTTCTTCTGTTTCTGGTTTCACAAATTCTGAAATTTTGGATGATTATGATTTTTTAGCTACTCCACCCAGCTCACCGGAATCGGGTCCCTTTGCTTCTTATTTCTCATCTTTTCCCGCAAAAAATCTAAAACTAGGTCGTCCGGCGATAAAATTGGAAGGATTGGAAGAAAATGAAACAGAAGAAGAAATAGAACGTTTAGATCATTTCTTGTGCCAATTGTTCGCTTTGTTAGGAGATCTAACGCAAGAGAAGAATCTTTACATGGTTTTAGATTTTCTCAAAAGAGACATCTCTTTCCCATCACATATTCTCGATGAATTGAAAGGCGCTTATGAAGAAAATTTACGAAAAACAGAATACTTGCTGAAGGGAAAAAAAACGCCAATAGAACAGGCAGAGAGGATCGTTGAAGCTTTGCAAAACGGACAAAGTCAATTGATTCCTTGCTTAGGACAGGTTCTCCATCCTGAAAACCCATACATAATAGAAGGTTCTCATGCGCTAGGAGTCCGTTTTTCTTTAGATGCCGATCCCGATTTTGTCATTTGTTCAATTTTTAATTCCGGAAGAGGTCTCCGTCAATATCATGAAGCCATGCCCCTTCCTCCGGGTAAGGAAGAATCGCAACAAAAATATGATCTTGAATATGTTGTGCGCATTCCCAAAAACGAATTGACTGCAGAAAGAATTTTGCCCTTAATCACTTATACAGTAGGTCTGGATCAAGTGTACCAGATCATCGAGAGCGTGCCAGCAAAAGAAGTCATAAAATACAAAGATAAACAAGAGAAGTTAAAAAGAGAGCCTAAGCCGCAAGCTCACCAAAAAGGGCCAAATTGCGGTGTAGAGTGGATTTTTGCCTATTTAAGATCTCAAATGAGCGATAAAGAGTATTATCAAATGAGGGCTGAGCTATGTGATTGGGCGTTTGCTGAAGGGTTGAAAAGACCGCGGACTTTAGCCCTTATTGAGAAGAATGATGAAATTCGCACCCGTTTGGCTTACAAAAGAGCCCGAGCGGAGGTATATCAACAAGTGGGCGATGTTGCGGCAGGATTGGTAACCCGCAGCGTACGCGATGCATTAATAGCGGAGCGTGTTCAAACCCATCTCACTAAAATCAACTTGGAAATCGAGCAAGCCAAGTTAAGCATCCAACACATTTGACCGAACGGGCAGATCGGCCTGGGTCCCTGTTCTTTAGGACAGGGTCAATCGAGCGATCTAATCACCTACGGCAAAGATGCCGCTCATTACCGGAGCGGAGAATCTCTCCTCTTTATGGGAGAGTTCTTTGGATTTAGAACTTCCGACTTGGAAAAATTGATATTGTTTCCTATATTTGAACGTTCTAGACTGCTGGAAACATTTCAATGCTAACTCTTTCAGTTATGCCAATTTTATTGGCGGTTGTTCGTCTTGATGCTTCATCTCATATCCCTCTTTGGGCGGTGGAAGGAAAGGATTTTTTTTCGATTACTAAAACCCAAGATGAGCTATCAATCGTTTGTTTGGAGGACAAGGTTCCTCAACATGTTAAAGTTGAAAAAGGATGGAGATGTTTGAAAGTGGAAGGTCCGTTGGATTTTGGACTGACGGGTATTCTTTCCTCTCTGGTACAGCCTTTAGCTCAAGCTAACATCAGTGTTTTTTCTATCTCTACGTTTGATACTGATTATCTTATGATTAAGAAAGAAAATCTTCAGAACACTATCGAAATTCTTGCTGCCTTTTGCAAAATCCAATAAAAATGCTCTGCATCTATTCTGGCTTTGAGCTCTTGGGAATAGAGAGATGTATTCAGAACTTTTGACTGAGTAAAACAAAGATCCCGAGTGTATTGAACGGGCAGCTTAGGCTTAAGGTCTCTGTTGTTTAGGGAAGGTCTTGGCGAACTATCTATATGTCCGCTATAATAATTGAAGAACTCTCTCCTAAAAGAAGAGAGATTCTCCGCTCCGGTAAGGGGCGGCAAGTTCCTTGCCAAGGCCAAATAGGTAGCTCGCTAGACCCTGTCCTAAAGAACAGAACCCAAGGCCTAAGCTGCCCGTTCAAAATTCAGTGCAGGAAAAAGTTATGCATAAATATCATCATTATGGAATTCCAACGAAAGAAAAACGATCCGACGAAACGCTTGTAGAAATTCAAGGTTTTAAATTCTATTCCACGCCTTTTGAAGCAAACAAATGGCATATTCAATGGCATCGTTTCCCTGAAGGTCACGGATTGCAGGATTTAGTGACCAAGGTGCCTCATATAGCTTTCCAGGTAGATGATTTGGATAAAGAGATTCAGAATGCAAACATCCTTTTTGGTCCTTATAGTCCCTTAGAAGGCTATCGGGTTGCAATGATTGAAGAACAAGGCGTGCCTATTGAATTAGTTGAAACAAAGCTAACGGATGAGGAGCTGTCTTAACTTGAGCAGAATGAATTCAACAAGCACAAATAGAGAGGCCAAGCCTTTTGTATTTAAAGGTGGAGAGATGCATCCCGATCTGAGTGCGGCTCAAAAACTTGCTTATGAACCGAGCGGACTCGTGATAGAGGATTTTGCAACAGAGGAGGAGAGTGAAAAATACGCAGCCTCTGAATTTAGAATCAATCATTGGAAGATTAAATTTCGAGCCGCGAAGATCACTCCGACCAAGGTTGGACAATTTGTTACCTTATGGAAGCGGATAGGCAAGGGGCCCATTCAACCTTTTGATATGGCAGACCCTTTTGATTTGCTGATTATCAGCGTTCGGAGCCTCGAACATTTTGGCCAGTTTGTTTTTCCAAAACGCGTGTTGTATGAAAAGGGAATCATAGCTCAGGACGGAAAGGGGGGGAAGCGGGCAATCAGGATCTATCCGCCATGGGACATAGCTGACAATAAACAAGCTTTAAATACTCAAAGATGGCAGCTTCCTTATTTCTTTGAAATCCTTTCTGACAAACAAATAAACGTCTCTCGAGTTCAAAAATTATTGTTTTTTAAAAAAAGAGACCAGGATTTTTCCGGGTCTTTTTAGCGGTGAGCAGACGCATTCGGAACTTTTTCTTGGAAAAAATTGAATATAATAGCTGCCGCATGCGCTAAAATTTGAGTTGGTCAACTCATATTCTTTCACAGGCTGACTTTCAATCGGTTGTTCCCGAATAATGCGTTTGCAATATAATCATGAGTTGATACAGGAATCTCTCAGCAATTTCATAAAGGTCAATCCTTTTTTCCTGGCAAAATCAACATTGCGTTCTGGAATGTTTTCTGGATTTTCATAGTATGCTATTGCTTTTTCAATACTGGATTCCCGTAAAAGATGCAGCATTGGATAAATGGACCTGTTAGTATAATCAGCCGCATCATTTTTTTCTGAGCTGGCAAACCGGTACATTGGATGAAAACTTGCCAATTGATAAACTCCTTCATATCCTTTTTCTTTTAATAAATCCTCAGCAATGGATACCGCATCTAGGTAATCATCAAATTGTTGAAAAGCGCTAGAAAAGATTAGAAAACTGGTTTCGATATGGAGTTCTTTATCAAGCCTGGCAATTTCCTTTAAAAAAGCATCCATGCATAAAGTTAGATCCGTACTGGCTTCAATTTGGTAATGAACGTGATGATGTTGTAATGTCCTGGCGGCAAAAGGACAGAAGTTACAGCCTACTACTACTTTATGGATCCAGGCTATCGTTTGATCAATTATTTGCTGCGATGAAGACATTTTGTGCCTGGTTATTGAGTTGGCCCTAATAAGGCCAATCGTTAAAACAACAGTTGTTGATCGTTTATTCAGGATGGCGTGCTTTTACGCCATAGAAACTACAATTCGTAGGAGGATTTTAACGATGACTGAGAAAAAAAGCGAGAAAAAATTTTAGATTTTTATCGGATTTCTTCGAAGAAAACTTGTTTGTGTATATATGAAAATGAAAAAACTGTATACACAAAAAACTGATAAAAATGCATTGAGGGTAGGGGTTAGATGAAATTGAAAGTAGCGTTCGTCGTCGGTGGAATTTTAGTGGTAGTTATTGGGATCATCTTGATTCGTCCAATAAATAAACAGAATGTTCTAATGAATAATCAAACGTGTCCAGTCTCTGGAAATAGTGTAAATGGGAGAGATACATATATTCATCAAGGAAAGACGTATAATCTATGTAGCGATAAATGTAAGCAGCCTCTTTCTGAAAATCCAGAAAAATACCTTTCTGAGTAAAACGCCTATTAGTCGTTTGCATCAAGCAACTTGCCTCTCATTGCCGGAGCGGAGATTCTCCTCCGTTTGCAGAGAAGTTCCTCAACTAGTCTAGCGCGTAATTGAGCTTTGCGCAGCTGAATTTTTCGGCGTGAGTTTTTCTTGTTATCTCACTAAAAACAAAAGGCTCCAGTCGTGAAACTGAAGCCTTAATTTTTCTTGGAGGTGGAGAGATGCATCCAAAACTTTTGATTGGACTACGGTTTATTTTATGAGTTATAATGGCGTTTTTCACGAATAACCCGAGTTGATTAATGACAGATTTGCCTAAATGTACAAAATGTGGTTCTGCATATACTTACGAAAATGGAGCCTTCTATGTTTGCCCAGAATGTGGAAATGAGTGGACTGCTGATGTTGAGAAGAAAAGCGAAGGCGAAACGGAACAGTCCGTTGTGAAGGATGCATACGGGAATATCCTTCAGGATGGCGATACTGTAACGATTATCAAAGATATAAAGGTTAAAGGATCCTCATCAGCTTTAAAGGTCGGAGTAAAAGTGAAAAATATTCGCTTGGTAGATGAGGTTAACGGCCATAACATTGAAGCGAAGGTTCCGGGGTTTGGTCAGATGATGCTCAAATCGGAGATTGTGAAGAAAAGCAGCTAGGCAACAGTAAAAAAACACCAATTGAACATCTTCCTTGTTCTTTACGGAGACGAGAAACATGCCTTGTATGCCGCTAAAAACAAAAGGCTTCAGCCATCAAAACTGAGAGACAATCTCTGAATCCTTAATTTGGTTTAGAGGTGGAGAGACGCATTCAGAACTTTTAATTGGGTAGTGTGTAAAAGAAAAATCGAAGTTTTTAAAAAAACTAGTAAAAGTCTTTGTTT
>DALYFE010000027.1:0-16332 GCA_031972195.1 Chlamydiales bacterium
ATTGAGGCGTAATCTCTAAACTTCGCCCCTCCCCTGTCAGCCAAAGTCTTTGTAATTGCCGCAGTCAGGGTCGTTTTCCCGTGGTCCACGTGCCCGATCGTTCCAATATTAACGTGCGGTTTCGTTCTCTGAAAAGCTTCTTTTGCCATTTTCTTTAGATCCTCCGTTCTTCTTTATGTTTGCCCAAGATAGGAATCGAACCTACGACCACTTGCTTACCATGCAAGTGCTCTACCACTGAGCTACCTGGGCCTATTGCCCTATTGTTCAAAAGCATACAACTTTAAAGCAGTTGAGCAATAAAATCAATCCTTTTCAAGCAATTTACTTCTGACGATAGACAATTCTCGCTTTGGTCAGGTCATAAGGCGACATCTCGATAGTGACTTTGTCCCCTGCATAAACCCGTATATTGCGCATTCGCATCTTTCCGCTAAGATGAGCAATGACTCGCATCCCGTTTTCAAGGACAACGCTGAAATTCATATTAGGGAGTAGCTCTTCAACCACCCCTTCCATTTTGACTGTTTCTTCTTTCGACATAGAGTATTTAGCTCGGAAATGTTTACAATGAAACAGGATTCCAGGTATTGTTGTCAACATATTATGCAACAAACCTTTCAAAAAAATGTTGAAATGATCAACTTTTTCTTCTCCTCTCTTAAGACGGCGGAAGAAAGATATCATGCTTTAATTGAAATGGGCTCCAAACTGGCCCCGCTTCCGGAGTCGTTCAAAACCCCTGAAAATTTAGTACAAGGCTGTCAAAGCACCCTGTACCTTCATACAACACGCAAAGAGAATCAATTATTTTTTCAGGCATCCTGCGACGCATTGATTTCCGCAGGGCTTGCAGCCCTTCTCATCTCCACCTACAACGGAGAATCCCCCGAAACAATTCTAACCCATCCCCCGGACTTCATCAAAGACCTGGGCATTTACGCCTCCCTCTCTCCAAGCAGGTCCAACGGCCTCGTCAACATTCATCTCAAGATGAAACAAGACGCACTAAAATATTTGCTAAAAAAATAATATTTACTGGTTCGCATAACCGGGAAATCGTGTATAATCCTAGCCGAAACGAGGAGATTTTGTGACTCTGTCAAGCATTGCAAACAAAAATTATGCTTTAAGCCCGTACATCACAGAACCTTTAAAAACTACATCCGACACCCTCCGCAGCCAAGCCAGCTGGAGCAAAACCGCAGCGAAAATCTGCACTGCTGCCTTTTTGGCCATTGGAGCTGCCGCTTTCGCGATTTCTTTAGGAATTGCGGTGCCGATTCCTTCCGCACTGCTTATCCCATGCGCCATTAGCGCAATTCCTCTGCAGTTTAGCTCCGCTTATTTTTATAAACACGCCCACGACTGCACGCGCCTGGCCCAGATAGCGGAAGATCAAGAAGCTTGCGTCGAACAAATAAAACACTGGACTTCCCGAGAGGTAAAAGATTTCCTTCAATTGCATCAAATCTCCGAATCGGAACTGCCCATCGAAGAACTTGCAAAAATGCGCCCGGACGATCCTCTCTGCGCCCTGCTCCCGGCCATTGCAAAATATCATTATTGGCAAGGACAGGCAAAAGCATTTTTACTTCGCTATAAGGCCAATATAGAAAATACAGCCCAAGATCCTATATTAAAAACGATCGGACGGTCCCAAGCCTGGTCCATTCTTGAGAACAAAGCAATGCCGGCAGCTCTGCAGGCAGCGTTCATGCTCCAGATCATCAAGCAGCCAAGCCTTCAAATGCAATGGGAACAGCTCGGCCAGTGCCAATCGAAAACCTTTGAGCAGCGGGTATTCGATCGTTGGCTGGACCGATCGGACGATTACTTTGTTTTTAATGAACCTACCCGGCCTGCAATCACCTTAAAGGAGCTATGCAGACTCTTAAAGCCTCTGAACATCGACGCAATCCACCTGGCACTTACACAATCGGATGGATAGATTCCTGCTCTCCCCCGGTCACTTCTACGCGCCCATCTAAATGGACGTAGACATCCGACTCAAGGCGGATTCCGAATTCTCCCGGCAAATAAACACCCGGCTCAATGGAAAAACAGGTCCCCGGAAGAATCGGACGATCGTCATGCATTTCCAAATTATCAATATTCGGACCGCTTCCATGGAGCTCCACCTCGATGCTATGGCCTGTGCGGTGTAGGAAATATTCTCCAAAGCCTGCATCGCGGATCACTTTGCGGACGGCATCATCAACTTCACATCCAAGAACCTGTTTTTTGTTTGCAAAACTCTTTTTTACTAAATCGATCCCTGCCTTCTGTGCGCTGCGCACCGCATGAAATACCGTCTCCTGCCGCTTGGTTGGCTGATTTGCCGCAACAGCCACTCTCGTAATATCTCCGTAGATGGCGCCTTCATGATTTTCCTTCGCCCAAAGATCGATCAAAAGAAAATCGCCTTTCTTAAGCGGCCGGGCCTCTTTGGCGCTCGGCTCAAAATGGGGATCCGCACTATGCTCATTAATCCCTACAATGGGAGGCGCTTCCGTGATCAAATGAAGATGCTCAAAATCCTTCACAATTTTTTGCTGAATTGCGTAATCGGTCACAGTTTTATTGCTGCGTAAATGCTCTGCAATCCAGCTCCATGTTTCATGAACGATCCGGTCTAACGCCTGTCCTGCGCGAATATGACTCTCTCCTTGCTCCGGACGGATCACCGCCGTAAAATAGGGTAAAAAGCTGCCGGAACTGACCACTTCGACGCCAAAAGAACGGACTAAATCGATTGTTCCCCCATCGACATGGGACACATAGGGGTTGCCATTTTTGGGAGAGTATTCCATAGCCACTCTCTTGCATTGATTGAGCGCTGCGCCAACCTCCCTCTCAAGCGATTGCCACGAGAGAAAAATCTTTTTCTCTCCGGGCCACTGATCCAAAACATGCGGTTCCACCGCATGGACAATCCGCACGGGGGATCCACGCGCAGGAATCCAATAAAAAAACCTACGGGTCACCATCGCATTCGCGGGGATCTCTAAAAACAGGTGCGTCAAATAGTTATTCCTATGAAAATCATAGAGCAGCCAGCCGTCCAGCCCAAGAGCCTGCAAATGGCGCTGCGCTTCTGCGATTTTTTTCGATTGAGTCATCAAATTCACCGGTTAATGCATTGAATCAACGCAGCTGCCGCTGCAACGCGCAAGATGGGGAACGGTTCTCGAAATACCCCGATCAAAAAACTAAAAGAACTAACAGACCCAAGACGTCCCAACGCCTCTAAAATTTGCAGCTTGCGTTCATGATCGGATCCGGCATAAGCCCCCTGCAAAGCGCTCAAAACAGATTCATCGCGTCCCATCATCGCAAGGACCAAGCATGCCTGCAACTGCACATTGGGATCGCTATCTTCCAAAAGCTGCTTCACAACGTCTAACGCAGAATCATCCCCTTCCTGAAGTAAAGTCGCTGCCGCAACACCGGAAATTCCCCAGGTGCGTTTCTGTAAAAATGTTTTCAAAGCATCTAAAGAACGAGGATCTTCCAATACCGCCAAAATCGAAAACAAACTCAATCTCGTCATTTGATCGATGGCCTCGGGATAATTCGGAATATGATCTACATAACGCACCTGGCTTGGGGCCAATACCTTAAATAGAGGGTTGGGTCTTTGATCCCACATCCACATTCTCTTTTCGCTCTGCATGCAATCGTAGATTTCATTGCAGCAAAGATCTACTTCGACCCTTTGGCCCAAAAGCCCCAGAGCCAAGTTCAATTTGACGTAAGGATCGGTACTTTTTTTCAATGAGCGCAAAGCAAGCTTCACACCCATGCTCCCTGTCGCAGATAAAGCCGCCGCGGCAAGCCTTCTATTTTCCGGAAAAGAATTGTGCAGCCATTTCTCAAAGAAATCGTCCCCTGATCCCGGATCCACAAGCAAAGAAGCCCAGGCAGCAGTAATGGCAACAACGGGATTCGTATCATTTAACGCTCCGGCCAGCGCATCGATTGCTTCAGTGCGGGAGACTTTTTCCCGATACACAAGTCCAAATGCATTGATCGCCGCAACGCGCACATCAGGATGGGGATCTTGAATCAATCGAATGACCTCTTCTTTTGCCCCTTCGATCTCAAAATGTCCTGCAATCGAGCAGGCTAGATGGCGCATTCCGGCCCGGTTGCTTTTTGCAAGTAAAGACAGCTCTTCCAAAGAAATATCTTCATAGATGTTCAATAACGCCTCAATCGCAAACTGCCGCTCTTCATAGGTCGCTTTTTCCGATTGAACGATCGCTTTTAAATCCGGCGTCAGATCCTTCATTTTCAAAGCGCCAGCCGCCTTAATCACCTCAAGACGCACTACCCAAACCTTTTCTTCCCGCATCAATCTGGCGATCTCATCTTTTAAGCCGGCATCTCTATAAGAACACGACATTTGCGTTGCAATCGATCGGATGACCGCATTCGAATCGCGCATCATTTTTTGCAAAATGGGAACAGCCCTTACATCGCGAGTCAAATAGGATCCGATCAAAGCGGCAAGCCTGACTCCGTTTTGCGTAGAATCCAGCCCTTTTTTCAGCACGCCCCAAGACATCTCTTCCAACAAATGCCTGCTGATCAGAAGGTCCGGATGCTTTAAGGACAATTCATGCCATGCATTGAACGCCTCTTCTTCCCTTTTATCCGCCGCCAAGGCCTGAATGAGAGTCTCTCCTGCAATACGAGAATCCGGATAGCGCTCTACCAGGGCTGCCGCCTCCTGCAAGGCGGATGCCGAATCATCAATCAAAAGATGCGCCTGGACCCGGCGAACACCTTCTTCTTCAGTAGGTAAAACTGCAAGCAGTCCCACCGCAAATAAAGAGATCCAATGCATAAAAACCATTTTTCTTCTTTATGCCAGATCCCTTTGTTATAGTGAAAGCCATCTATGCAGGAACGTCCACGAATTGTCGTCTACGCAGGAGAGGGCGCCTCGCCCATTCCCAATTTAGGAAAATCTTTAAATACCCGGGAATTCTTCGAAACAGACTGGGAAAGCAGCTGCCAGCTGTTCATCATGCCGGGAGGCAGAGACCGGCCCTACCACGCCGCTTTGAAAGGCTCCGGAAATCGGAAACTTCGCAAATTTGTAGAAAATGGAGGCGCTTATCTGGGCATTTGCGCAGGAGCCTATTATGGATCTGCCAGAGTCTGTTTTGACGAAGGCTGTCCACTGGAGGTTTGTGAAAAGAGGGAGCTTGAATTTTTTCCAGGAACCGCGATCGGCCCTGCCTACGGCAAAAGAACCTTTGACTATACAAACAACTCAGGCGTCAGGGCCGCCCGCATCGAGACGAGCCAAGGTACTGTTCATGCTTATTACAATGGAGGGTGCACCTTTGAAGGCGATCTCTCAAATCACTCTATTCTTGCAAGATATCTGGATTTGGAAGGACATCCTCCCGCGATGATCGCATGCTCAATTGGAAAGGGAACTGCAATCCTCAGCGGCGTTCATTTAGAGATCTCTGCTGCATCTCTCGATCCGACGGATCCTTTTCTAGCTCCGCTGATGCCCCTATTTTGCGCCTCGGAGACTCTCAGGCGCTCTTTTTGGAATCAACTGCTAGGAAGCTATGCTATCCCATGATCCCAAGGCGTCTGCCGCCAATTAAATGAAAGTGTAAATGAAAAATCACCTGGCCGCCGCTCGGACCATTGTTCGTCAGTAAACGGTACCCTTCAGCAATTCCCTTCTCTTTTGCAATTTGTTGAGCGATCTCCACAATCTCTCCAATCAAGGGCAAATCATGAGGATCCATACTTTGAAGATTTGGGATTTCTTTTTTCGGCATAATTAAAATATGCACCGGAGCTACCGGATGGATATCTTCAATCGCCAAAATCCGATCGTTTTCAAAAACTTTTCTACAAGGCAGCTCGCCTCGAATAATCTTTCCAAATACCGTGGTCATGATCCCCTTTTTTGCATGGCAATATGCAGTGCTTTGATCGCATCTTCTTTGGTTTCCCAAATAGAGATGAAACGTCCTTTGTGGCAGAAAATCGCACCGGAAATCCCGGAAACTTTTTGAAGCTCTTTTTCATGCAGTCCGGCCCAATGCTCAGGCAAGGCTCTGCGCACTTTCATCCGTTCGCCAAGACTTGGCGGAATACATCGAAGCTTCCAGTGAATTCCTGCAGGCATGATGACAAATTGGGCCGGATGCAGCTCTCCGCCCAATTCAAAAAAGTTCTCCATCCAAGGAAGAGAGCGCTCAAATATCAACGCATCCCTGGATGCAATCATCGTCTGCTTTACGATCCCTTCGCATTGCTGCGTGTATTCAAAGCGGCTCCGCATTCGATCCAAATGGCCGATCACAAAATCGACCGCACGGAAAAATGCTGCATTCATTTCTTCATCGGATGCTTCATATTCGATGGGTAAAAAATTAGATACCACATGGGAAAACGTCGCAATCCCGGGCTCTACGGAAACCTTCCCATTGTCATGGGCATCCACTCCCTGGATCAACATTTTATTGAACGCATTATACAAGTGCTGGGAGATCACCCCTTGCTCTCGCAAATAGAGCAAAATCATCCCAGCGCTGCTCAAAGGACCTTGATAATTCACCTGATGGTGGTCAAACCGCCTCTTGCCCACGTCATATAAACCGCCCACATCGCAAACATAGTCGCAGTTCGCCAAAACATCGCTGTCCCGGGTTCTTTGGATTTTATCCCTGTCGATCCGATCAAACAACAATAGCAGTGCGCAAGCAGTCACCTCATCTGCATGAAAAGACCCATTATGCGTGCCAAAACTTCTTGGTTCCATAAGCTATGAAAGTGTATGCTCTAAATGAATTTGTCTCAAGAGGGAGGTTCTATGAAATTGACCAGCACAGCTTTCGACGATGGAGGAATCATTCCATCCGTCTATACCTGCGAAGGCGAAAACAAAAACCCTCCACTGACGATCAGCGGAGTCCCATCCGCCGCAAAAAGCCTTGTATTGATCATGGACGATCCCGATGTTCCGGCATTTGTCCGCGCAGATCAAATGTACGATCACTGGCTCCTCTTCAATATCCCTCCCGAAACCACTGAAATTGCCGAACAAGCGTCTCCCCCTCCGGGCATCCAAGGGCGCAACACATCCGGCGCCAACCAATATATCGGACCTTGTCCCCCCGACCGGGAGCACCGTTATTTTTTCAAACTCTATGCATTGGATAAAGTACTTGATTTATATGCAGGCACAACCAAAAAAGAACTTGAGAAGGCAATGGTTGGCCATATCATTGCTCAAGGCCAGCTTATAGGGCGCTATGAAAAAGGAAAGGGATACTAACTCCTCTCTAATGGAAAGCTACCTCACCCCGCACCATTACGATCTTGTCACTCCCGACGGTCGGATCATTGCATTGGAGAAAATTGATGAAAGACGCTCTATTGCAACCGTTCTCATTGAACAGATTTTCCCCGAGTTTGTCGGCTATCAAATCGACGCGTCTCTGATTTCCTTTAATTTGAAAAGCACCCTTGCGCAAATCGGTCTCGAGGGCATTGCCAAAGACTACCATTACAACCGAGAAAAGCACTCCGCAGAAATCCAGGTAGAATTAATCGCTTATGGGGCTGTGGCCACAGCAATGCTCAGTCTGTTGTCTATTGGCGCCTACATAGGAAAACTATTTGCCGCAGACGATCGGCGCCGCGTCAGAGATCCCGACTATCTGCTCCGGATGATTGGACGCTCTGATCGAAAAGGCCGTCCTCTTCTTTCTTTAGGAGGACTCGAAGGCAGCGGCGATCTCATCTTGGAAAAAATTGAAGGCCGCACAGTCGCATTTCTTTCCCTAAGAAACGGATGCATCAAATACAAACCTGCAGTCTACGGCTTTTTGCCCACGCTGGCCTTGGCTCTTTGTAAAAATATAGGCAACACACGCCAATTGATCCACCTTCATCAAACCTGGCAAGAAGACGGACCTCGCATTGTCGAAGAAAACGATATCCTGCTGCTCCGCACAGCCCCCCTCCACGTCCGCACCGTATATGGCCGCGTCGTCAATGAACTTCTTCCCCAAGGATACCGCCACACTTCAGCCAACGTATTGGAACCGAATACCACAGCCTCCGGCGACATCTATGAATTGTATGGAGCAAGCCGGCAAATCATCGATGACATCCCCCTCGAATTTTATACGCTCGAACCCCATCGGGAGCACGTCTTTTTCGCCGATAGAGACCAACTCATCGCCTCTCTCGATAATCCGCAAAGCCTGTTCGATGCTTTTGCAACCGCTCCCCAGCCGGAGAATGTACTGGCCTCTGTCTTCGTCGTCAAAGGCACCCAAATGCAAGCCTTGCAGAACAAAGACTGGATTATCCGCGACCCTCTTAAACACGACTTCCCGGGACTTGCCCACCCTTCCCGCCAAGCCCTCATTGTCGAAAAATACATCGAAAACCAACCCCAATATCCCTTCCTAAAAGCCATCGAAGATGGGATCATTACCTCGCAAGGAGTGTTGCTCTCGCGCCATTTCCCCACTCCTTTGCTCAAACGGATGCTTCTCAATGACCTGGTCGCCAGATGTCTAAAAAGGATCTATTTCCAATATCCTTCCTGCGCCTATGACGGCTTTTTCTCTCATGAAGACCGCGCGTTTCTTCTAGACTTGGCCAAATTCGGGATCCCTACCTATTGGGTCGATAAAAACTCTAACGGCATTTTGCAATTCGTCCTCCGCTCTGAAAAAGACGCAGGGCTTTTTGTTCCGCTCGATCTCGTCGAAACCTTCCGCAAAGCAACCGTCCTTGGCGTTTACGGATCCAACCTGCAACAAGGTATTTTCGAGCACGAACTGCGCAAACTCCTCGAAGGAACGCTCCAACTACGCGAAGAAGTGACCCATCCGCTCCTCTGCCAAGGAACGCCGCTGGCCCTCGTTACGGGAGGCGGTCCGGGAGCCATGGAAGTCGGCAACCGCGTAGCCAAAAACCTCGGCATTCTTTCCTGTGCAAATATCGTTGATTTTCGAGAGCAAGGCGGAGCCGTTGTCAACGAACAGCGCCAAAATCCTTATATCGATGCCAAAATGACCTATCGCTTGGATCGCCTGGTGGAACGGCAAGCCGAATTCTACCTCGATCTGCCTATTTTCCTTCCCGGCGGCATCGGCATGGATTTTGAATATTCTCTGGAAGAAGTGCGTCGAAAAACCGGATCTTGTCCGGCCAATCCCATTCTTCTCTTCGGCTCAGTCGACTATTGGCGCCGCAAAATCACGTCCCGTTTTCAACTCAACCGCGAGACCGGAACAATCAAAGGCTCTGAATGGGTATCCAACTGCTTTTTCTGTGTACAAACTGCAGAACAGGGCATTTCCGTATACCGTCGATTCTTCCAAAACACACTCCCGATCGGCAAAGAAGGGCCGATCTATGATGATGGCTTCTGCATCGTAGAATAATCGAGGATAGAGCAAGCGATCAGATTAGACCGCTTGCGAACAGTCTCTCCTAGAACCCGTAAGAGATATTGTATTCCATGTAATGATCGCGCATTTTCGAGAATTGCCCCTCATAGGAATAGCCATGGTGGTATTCAACATAGAATCGGAATTTACGGCCAATTCCCTGCAGCTTACTGAACTCATAACCGGCTCGATACGTGCCGTCGAAATTCCAGTCCAGCTCCTGCATATTTCTGAAGTGCAATGTAATATAGACAGTTCCGTAAAGCCGCTGCTTAATAAATTTCGTCCCTAAGAAACGCACTTCCGTTCCATATTCAATGTACATAGGCTTCCATGGGAATGACGGATCGCTATGGACAATAGCTCCCGGGCCCACATAAAGCCGCACCGCTTCGCTCACCTGATAGGAAGTAAAAAAGTCAATTGCCTCGTTACTTGGATTGAGCCTCTTAACGCCCGGGTGATTTACCATATACTCATCTCCCAAGTGGCTTGAGCAATGATATCCCCTCAATCGAAACGACCATTTGTTTCTCGAATAGGTAATCGGAATACCGCCATAGAAATCGGTATTGACCAACTCCGTTCCTCCGGCTAAATCAGGATGCGGCGACATATTAAACACCGACCAGATCCCCGCCTCAATTCCAATCTGCAAATCCCCGTGCCATAGAACATCCAGCCATCGATAAATCGGAAAGTCGTCTCCCAAAGAAATATCGACGCACTGGTTGCCCAGCACCTTGTCTCCGCTTCGATATCCCAACGTATAAGAAATCACCCGAGGAGAACCAATGAGCGGCTGGAACAATTCCGTCATTTGCGGAAACCAAATTCCATTGATCTGAGGCCGCTGGACATACTCAACGCGAAGCTCCTCTTTTTCTGGAGGCACTCCATCGAGTATCTGGACCTCTACAACACCCGGAACGTCCTTAACAAACTGGGCGATACTTTTTGCAAGCAGCTCGTTTTTCGGCAAATTCGCCAGCCAAATCTTCTTGTCTTTTGCAATCACTACGACCTGATATTCTGCGTAGTGCATATCGACCAAAGCCTGAACATACCCCTCGAAATAGGCATCAGGCGCGCTCTCCACCTCGATCGGAATACTATCCGTGCGGGTCAAAATGACCGCGACCTCAGACTCTGACGCTGCAGCATCTAGATAATTTGCAGAGCCGCATAAAATTGAAATAGCCAATATTCCGGACTGAAGCGTACGCATAGGTGAGAGATCCCCTTTTACCCCCCATATACCTACTCATGCCGAAAACACAAAGAAAAATTTTAAATTTCCTGAACGCCTGCTTCCGATTTCGCGTAACGGCTCTGTATTAACCGAGTTCCGCTATAGAAACAAAGGACGCCTCCCAAGACAAGCACTTCGATGGGACCTAAAACCACAGCAAGCCATCCTCCTAAAGGAGGCGCCACGGCTCCTCGGATCCCCACCAATGCCACATTGACACCCGTATATTTTGAACTCTCTTCTTTCCCGGAGAACATAGGACCTGACATATTCCAAATCAAATGGCTGCCCCCCTGCCCTACCCCATACCAAAAGTACGCTGCATAAAACCACAAGATCGACCAAATCGAAAAGCTCATCAAAATCGTAAACAAACCAAAAGATAAAGCAACAAAACTGGCCAGCTTAAATAGATTGACCTGGTCGATCCATCTCGACCAAATCGGCGTCGACAAAACAAATCCAAGTCCTTTGGCAATCGAAATCGCCGCCGCCATTTCCAAATAAGAAATGCCCAAAACGTCGACTGCAAACAAAGGGATCGCCGGCTGAATCAGCATCAAGCCAAAGCCGCTCACCATAAAACCCCATTGGAATCTCGAAAAATCTTTCCGCTCCTTCATCAACTGGTAGCTGTCGCGCCACGGCCTCACGATCAACTCTTTAAATGATGGTCTTTCCCCCACCACGTCTTTGCCTTCCACCTGAATCCGCGACTGCACGATCAGAGTCAAAAGCCCCATGATCGCCGCCCCAAAGAACAGTCCCTTCCATAGCCCCGGATCCTTATCCAACACCGCGCCGCATGCCAAAGCCAATATGACCCCTTCCGCATACCCCAAAGCCGAGCTGATCGAAAAAATTCTTCCCTTTCCCTCGCCCATATTTCTTTTCAGGATCTCGAGCCAAGCAGGGATCCCTGCCCGATAGAAAAACATATAGTTGACAGCTGCCGCGATGACAAACCACACCGAATCGAACCAAGGGCATAGCAAAAAAGGCGCCCGCATCCAAAGTCCCGCCCACAGCACATTGGACTTAAGCTTGCTCGTCTTTCCCTTCAGTCCCGCGCTCCAATAGAACGACAGGATGGCTACTAAAGGTTTTAGCATAATCAACACGGTGACTTGAAAAGCGGTAGCGCCCAGGTCCTTATAAAGGATAAACGCCAAAAAACTATAGAGGGTAAAAAGAGGTTCTGCGAGAAGATTGGACCAGATCAGAGCCCGGCTCATTTGTCTATGTTTACATAGCTCGCTCATGCGTCTCACATAATATCCTCGAAGACCCATTCTTTTCCATCGATTAAAAATTAAATAACATCTTATTCATACCATAAAATTCCAAAAGAGTATATTTTGTTTAAAAACAAAACGCATTTTACCAAAAAAGACAAAATAATTTTTATATCCAAAAACCGGAGCAAATCCATGAGCACAATTACTACAAATATTTTCAAAGCAATTGAAGGATATACTAACTTTGTAGAAACCGGCGCTGAGGTTCTTTGCGCCTCTGTAGATGCAACGATTTCTTGCGCCGATGGCCTTTGCAATACCGCTGCAACAGGATGGAGACAAGGCTTAACAAACACTGCTCTAGAGTCTCTCAAGTGGTGTACAGGGTTCAAAGACTACGAAAAAGCCTGCGAAGCTCTTCGCAAAAAGCCCCCCATCCCCATACCCCACACAAACGGAGCCCAGCTCATCGATTCCCGTACCTTTTCCTATCGGTTAGGCGAGGCTTCCGGCCACATGATCAATGGTGGATGCAAAGCAGTGACCTCTGCAGTCTTCGCAACGGGCGCCGCCGCCTGTGTTTTCGGAACCGTTAGCAATTCGATCACCTTTGAGCCTTCCTATAAATTTGGCGATTTTCATCGAGCCTCCAGACTTCTCGCCTCAGGCGTCAAGGAGCTTACCACGGTTGTCCTCCCGGTCATCTGGGAAGGAGCAAAAATATCAGGCCGTGCCCTCTCTGCAATCCCCACTGCAGCCGTCAACAATCCTTCCGTAACCTTAAACACCATTGGAATGGGGGGCACTCTGTATTTTTCCACCTCAAACATTGTCAAAGCAAGCAAGGCCCAGACACTGCCCCGAAAAATTGGCCATAGCGCTTTAGCCGCCCTTGGGCTTGCCGCTACCGTTTGCGTTCCCTATGCAACGCAGCGGCTCACGAGCTAAACAAAAACCCCAATCTTTTCCGAGGAGGGTCTTCCCTCCTCAAACCTACTGCTTGAAAAAACTCAATCAATCGAGTAACATCAACTGTTTTCGTTTTGGGGCAATAGCTCAGTGGTTAGAGCAGCGGACTCATAACCCGTCGGTCTCTGGTTCAAATCCAGGTTGCCCCACATTTTTCAACTCAAGTAATACCGAGCACTTAAGCGCATCAACTTTGATACAAAAAATCTCTTTTGGACTAATTTTTTTCGCTTACGGTGCATAGCGGTGCAATGGATATACCAAAAAAGAACCAAAAATCGACTCAAACGAAGTTCGTAGGCAGTCTCTCAGACTGTTTTTTCTTCGGCTTTTTTTTGTGAAGAACGATAAACCTTCATAGCAATCGCAATGACCCCAACAGCCACTAAAGGAACGAGGCTTAATGCAACTAAGTTTGATGGAGTTTCGTTATTGTCTGGGGAGGAAGGTGTTGGTTGAGAAGGAGACGGGTTACTATTAGATGGGGTAGCACCAAGTAACGTTTGCGCATGGGCTGTAAAGTCTGTCGCGCTCTCGGTAGAAACATAGAGCTCCCTCGTAGGCAAATAAACGTCTGGACCACACGGAGCGCATCGTTCAGGGAGATCTTGTCGTTCCACGATTTTTTTCTCAGCCCCTAACTTGCTAAAACTTTGAGCTAGAGTAGCATCAAGAGAGGTTATTTCATCGACTATTTCTGTTAGAATGTAGTCCTCTTGGATCGGATACGGTGGCGTGCATCCGACCCAATCCGTTACTCGATTGTTAAGTCCTAGGCAAGCTTGTACCACCGCCTTTATGGCAGGGGGATTGCTCTGTGCGAATTGCGCATTGGCCTGAGTACATAGTTGACTGATATCCGAAAGAAAATTTGAATATTCTGTATATTTTATTGAATTATTTCCTTGCACAGCCATCCATGATCTTATTTTCTATTTGAGAGATAATTTTACCTCTTTTCGTTGATTTTTTTACAGGTTACTTTTTGGAAAAATCGAAAGATTGCAGCCAATTAATCTATCTCAGACTCAGAATCTTGTACAAAAAATTGAGAGCTCCTCTAGGAATACCGCTATGATTTTGAATTCTTCGGCAAAGAAACTGACCTTGAGGCGACTCTGGATGGAAGAACTCCAAGGTTCTCCAGAGTTCCTGCTGCAAGGGTATTGTCTAAAAACCCATGGCACGCTGGCGGCACAGTGAGACCCTATTTATGCCAGCTAACAACATTTTTCTCCATTTGACTGCAACACATAAGCCTTTGTAACATAGTGATGTGAGCAGATGGCCGGAGATGACCAGTGTGGGAAATAACCGGACCCATAACCCGTCGGCCTCTAGTTCAAATCCAGATTGCCCCATCCTTATAGAAAATGGCTCAGCCATCGCTCTAGAACCCAATTCATAAGTCTCTTCAGGCTCACAATAAACGGCTCGCATGGAGACAATCCCTTAAAAAGACTTCGAAAGAGTCAGAGCTACCTCGTTGGAACGATAATCTGAACTGAATTCTCCATCATAAGAAAGCGCAAGGCCCCAAGGAGCATTGGTGCCAATTTCAGCAAAGAGCTCAAAGCCCAAAGAGCCAAGATTCAAGTTTTGATTGAGAGCTATAACGGATAGAGTGGCCGGAAGTCCGGTTAAAAATGTAGTCACGTGGTTGCCATAAGGCTTTTCAAAGATGTAGCTAGCCTTTTCTTTGATAAATAGAGTCCAAGAAGAAAAAGCGATAGCTTCAATGAATTTAACACCCGCTTCGGCGCGCAAAAGCGAGCTTAGCTTAGAATCTTGTGTTGCATTGAAGGGAGCCGCTCCCGTTTCTCTATAGCCGCGCTGCCAGTTGAAGGCATAGTCGAATGAAGCAAACGGAAGAATATCTCCCCAGTTGTAAGAGACGTCATACCCTATTTCCAAATGGGGCGCAATCTGCCAAGAGGAGATGTTAGCGTGAGCATCTTCTGCAAATCCAGGAAATGAGATGCGGCGGATATTCGAATCGGCATTATAAGCGCCAAGAATGGCCGGTTCCCAATAAAAGGAATGATACGAGAAATTACTATAAAGAGAAATAAAGCCGGAATTGATGGTTGCATGGCCGGCATCGTGATCGTCCATGAGGTGAGTGTGAAGATATCCAAGAGAAAATCCGACAATATTGGACGAGGAAGTACGGTAATCCAATCCAATGAGCAAAGCTTCAGAATTAAAATCGAAGGAGGGGTTCTGATGAGAGGCAGACGCATGGGAAAAATCAGCAAATCCGGAGACCCATGTAGAATAGGAACATTTTTTTCGAGGAGCCGTTGCAATGCTGCCTGAAGCATCGGCCATAAGCGATGCAAGAAACTCATGATTCGGAAAGACTTTGTCAATGGACCTGAGAGCGTCAAGATGAGAGCTTGTCAGTCGGAAAATAGAGAAAACGTTTTGGTTATTCGCAAATCCCACAAAGGCATTGCGTGCAGGCGAGATGCTATTTAAAGCATCTGATAGAGCATCCGCTCCTAGATGATTGAGGAGATCAAGCGTTGAGATAGGAGCGTATTGATTGAGATAGTTTGCAACCGCAGAGGCATTACCGGAAAGAGGTATTGTATTATATTGAAGGAGAAACGCTGTCCCTGTCTGTTCCAGTTCAATTTGAAAGCCGAGAAGATTGTGAATCTGCGTCGTTGCAAACGCGCCGCTCAATCCCCCTGTCGTTTGGATGATGGTGTATTGGCCGCTGGGTGAGTATGAGCCTGCATTTTGGATGACCTCAAGCGTTCCGCCAAGTTGCGCCGAGCCGGTTACATCGAGCAAAGTAGATGCAGCTCCATTGAATTCAACGCGATACAGAGATGTACTCATCAGAGTCACAGGACCTGAAGAAATTGTTCCAATAGAATTTCCGGGAGCTAAAATTCCTGAACTGGTCAGGTTCCCCGATACAGTGGCATTACCGGAAAGCGTACCTCCGACACCGATGACCACACTCCCTATTACGCTTCCATTTAAATTGAGAGTCCCTTCATCAATAGTAGTCAGGCCTGAATAAGTATTGGCTCCATTAAGCCTTAAAGTGCCCCCTCCAATCTTTTGAAGTCCTCCGCTTGTGTTCGGTCCGCTTGTTTGATCTCCTTCAATAGGGGTGGCAATAGTCAAAGTATTGCTTAGATTAAAAGTGATAGAACCTTGCTCGCGCACAAAAATATCAGAGCCCATGGCAATTCCATCGTCGGCTGGAATATACCCGGGATCGATTGTCGTTGAAGAGCCTCTGATTCCGGCAATCGCGCTATTGCCTGAAATTTGAGGAGCATCTACGACGATCAAGCTACCATGACTCTGAACGAAAATAGCTCCTCCTAGCCCCGAACCGCCGCCGCCTGCATTACCGGTAATCTCTGATCCTCCGTTTCCTCCTCCGGCATTGAAACTG